>NZ_QDFI01000040.1 GCF_003254465.1 Meridianimarinicoccus zhengii | reverse complement strand
AGGCGAAGGCCAGCACGCGCGCGCAGCCGGCCGCGTCGCCGCGCCCGTGCACGTCGCCGCGCAGGAAGGCCGCGGCGCGGCGGATATCGTCCTGCGTGATGTCGGGGGTCAGCAGCCGGTCGCCCTGCCCTTCGAGCGTGCGCAGCGCCTGTTTGACGGCGTCCCGCAGGGGGCCGGGCAGCGCGCGTGCGGCGGGTTGGAGCATGTCCTCCGTCGCGCCCGCCATGCTGGTCATCCCTCGCAGGATGTCGCGGAACGGACCCTTGAGGGCCCGGACGATGGCGGGGCTGGCGGATGTCTGGGGCATGGATTCGTCAAGCGGCTCGCGGGATTGCGTCATCACGCGTCAGCATAGCACCGCGTCGGTGTCTCCGCCATGAACTTGAGCGTGTGGTCCAGATCGACGACCCCGGCCTGCGATCCGAGCCCGGTGGCGTTCTGCGCCGACGCCGCCTGGCCCATCCGGATGCAGTCCGCGATCGGGCGGCCCAGATGCAGCCCGGTGGCGAAGCCCGCGTTGAAGCAGTCCCCGCAGCCGCAGGTGCACACGACGTCCACCGCATAGGCGGGCAGGTCGATGCGCTGCCCGTCCCGGTCGCGGTACATCGCCCCCTTTTCGCCCAGCGTCAGGATCACGGCCCCCACGCCCTGATCCAGCAGGAAGGAAGCGATATCCTCGAAATCCGTCAGGCCGGACAGGGCCATCGCCTCTTCCTCCGAGGGCATGAAAAAGTCGGTATGGGCGAGGAGCGGGCGGACCAGCGGCAGATCGTCGGCGGTGGAGGCGAAGACATCGAGCGTGGTGGTGGCACCGCGCGCGCGCGCCGCCTGCAACAGTTCTGCATTGCGCCCGCGGTCCATGGCGTCCATCAGCCCGACGCCGCCGACATGCAGGATTTTCGTATCCAGCACCCTGTCGGCCTGCGTATCGTCGATGTAGAACCCGGCGGTCGCACCGCGTTTGTGCAGCGCGGGGCGCGCGCCATCGGGGCGGGTCGTGACGATGCTGGATGAGGTGGTGAAGCCGTCGCAGCGCTGCATCATCCCCCGGTCCACCCCGAAATCGTCCAGCCGCCGCAGCACCCAGTCGCCCATCAGGTCATGGCCCACGCCGCCCACGGCCTGCACCCGCAGCCCGTGCTTGGCCGCCACGATGGCCGCCGACCCGGCCGCCCCGGACACCGCCAGCGCGAAGTCGTCCACGAAGAACGTGCCCCCGCCCGGCGGCAGGTCGGTGACGGGGCGGCAGAGCGCGTCGAACGTGTAGAACCCCATCGAGGTGTAGTCGAATGTCATGGTCCCTCCTCTCCGCGGCTGGCAGTCCTCAACGCAGCCGGTCGCCGCTGGCCGTGTCGAACAGGTATAGCCGGGTCGTATCGAAGCCCACGGCGACGGGCGTGTCCAGATCCGCGCGGAAATCCCGGTCGGCCTTGACCTCCACCAGCTTCTCGCCGGCCTTCACGGTCAGGTAGGTCGTCTCGCCCGTCGGCTCCACGCCGAAGACGATGCCCTGCAGGTGATCCGCGCCCACGGTGACGTGGCAATCCTCGGGGCGGATGCCGAGCGTCACCTTTCCGCCGCGCCGTTCTGGCAGGCCCGTGACGCGCAGACCGGGCGCGGTGAAGGTGCCGTCCGCCAGCCGCCCGGCGATCAGGTTCATGGGCGGCGCACCGATGAAACCCGCCACGAATGTGTTCGCCGGATCGTTGTAGATCTGGTCGGGCGTGCCGATCTGCTGAACCGCGCCCGACTGCATGATGACGATCCGGTCGGCGAGCGTCATCGCCTCGATCTGGTCGTGGGTCACGTAGACGGTGGTGATGCGCAACTGGCGCTGGATATGCTTGATCTGCACCCGCATCGCCTGCCGCAGCTTGGCGTCGAGGTTGGAAAGCGGCTCGTCCATCAGGAAAACCTGCGGCTGGCGCACGATGGCGCGGGCCAGCGCCGCACGCTGCCGTTGCCCGCCCGACAGGGCCTGCGGCTTGCGGTCGAGGTAATCAGTCAGTTCCACCAGCCCCGCGGCCTGCCGCACCAGCGCGTCCTGTTCCGCCCGCGGCACGCCCCGCATCCGCAGCGGAAAGCGGATGTTTTCGTAGATCGTCATGTTGGGGTAAAGCGCGTAGCCTTGGAACACCATCGCCACGTCGCGGTCGCGCGCGTCGATGTCGTTCATCACCTCGCCATCCATGCGGATCTCGCCCTCGGTCGGCTCTTCCAGCCCCGCGATCATGCGCATCGTGGTGGTCTTGCCGCAGCCCGAAGGGCCGAGGAAGACGATGAATTCCTCATCGGCGATGTCGATGTTCACATCGCGCACGCCCCAGACCAGTCCGAATTTCTTCTGTATGTCGGCCAGCTCGATCCGTGCCATGGGCGTTCTTGTCCTTGTCGTGCCGCGTTCGGCGGCTTGGTGGTTGTGATGCCAACGGCGCAGCAAGACTCGCCCCGCTGCGCGTTCGGCGTGTCAGCCTTTTACCGCGCCCATGGTCAGACCGCGGCTCAGGTGTTTCTGGATGGCGACCACCACGATGAACACCGGCACGAAGGCGAGGAAGGCCACAAGTGCGATGGCGTTGTAGATCACCCCGTCCGAGCCGCCGGTGAAATTCGCCAGCGCGACCGACATGGTGTAGGCCTGCGAGGTGGAGGCGATGAGCAGCGTGAACAGGAATTCGTTGATCGCGAAGATCATGGCGATGACCGACGCGGTGATGATGCCGGGCAGAATCGCGGGGATGATGATTTCCCACAGGATGCGCAGGTCGCTGGCGCCGTCGGTGCGGGCCGCGTCCTCCAGTTCCTTGGGAATGTCGAGCATGTAGGACCGGATGATCCACGTCACGAAGGACAGGTTGATCGCGGCGTAGATCAGCATCAAGGCCCAGATCGTGTCCAGAAGCCCCGCGTTGCGGAACAGGAAGAAGATCGGGATCGCCACGATGGCGGGCGCCATCATCCGCGTGGACAGGATGTAGAACCCGATATCGTCCCGCCCGCGATAGGTGTAGCGCGACAGCGAATAGGCCGCCGGGATCGCCAGCACCAGATCGATCAGCACCGACCCGATGATCGCCAGCACCGAGTTGCGCAGGTAGCGCGCCATCGGCCAGTCCGACCAGATCATGTGCCACGCATCGAGCGAGAAGGTCGGCCAGTAGATCGGCTGGGGGGTGATGATTTCAGTCCGCGGGCGCAGGCCGATGGACAGGAACCACAGCACCGGCAGCAGGCAAACCAGCGCCCAGGCCCCGAGGATGGCATAGCGCAGCACCAGGTTGTCGCCGCGGGATTTCTTGCGCATCGAGGCCATGGCTCAGCTCCGTGCCGACACGAAGGCGCGTTTCACGACGAATTGCGCGATCAGGATGGTGAGGATCAGCATGATCACCGACGCCGCCGAGGCATAGCCGAAGTCGAAGAACCGGAACCCCGTGCGGTAGATGAAATAGCTGATGGTTTCGGTGCCGAAGGCCGGGCCGCCCTTGGTGATGATGAAGACGTTGGTGAACATGGTGGTGATGTCGATGCCGCGCAGGATCAGCGCTACGGCGATCACCGGCTTCATCATCGGCAGGGATATGTTCCAGAAGATCGCGGGCCATGACGCACCGTCGAGCCGCGCGGCCTCCTCGACCTCCTCGTCCTGGCCCTGAAGGGCGGCGACGAAGATGATGAACAGGAACGGCGTCCATTGCCACACGTCGGCAAGGATCAGCAGGCCCCGGCTCATCCAGACCGAAGACTGGATGGCGAGATTGCCGTCGATCAGTCCGACACGGATCAGCAGGTCCGACACCACGCGGGCGTCGAGAAACGACAGCTTGAAGATGAACGCCACCGCCGAGGGCATGAACAGCATCGGCAGCAGGAACACGATCCGCCAGCCGCGCACCCACGGATCGCGATAGGCGAAGAACGCGAGCAGCAGCGCCAGCACGCATTGCAGTGTCAGTGCGATGGACCCGATCACCAGCGTGTTCCACAGCGCACCCCAGAACTGGTAGTCGCCCCAGAGCCGGACGTAATTGGCAAAGCCCACGGGCTGCCATGGCCCGAACTTGACGGCGTAAAAGCTCTGGATGATCGCGTAGATGCCGGGATAGAGCGTGATCAGCATCAGGTAGATGACGGCCGGTGCCACCAGCAGATAGGGGAACGCCGTCTTCAGCCAGCGCGGGCGGCGGCGAAGGCGGCTGGTGGCCGGACGTGCCGGGGCGGATCGCGCCGCCCCGGTGCCCGACAGGGAAGTCTCGCCCATGCGGATATCCTGTCGTTGTCGTGTCGTCGTCTGCGGGGATCAGAAGGGCAGCGGACGCCCCTCGCCCACGTAGAGCCCCGGCGCGGCGGCCGCGTAGTCCACTGGGTCACGGCCCTGGTAGAAGCCGTTCGATTCCATGATCCGGCGCACCGCGGACGCGGCGTTGTCCAGCGCCTCCTTCGCGGTGATCTGGCCGACGACGGCGCGGTTGATCTCGTTGCCGATGGCTTGCTCGATCGGGAAGGCCCCCGGCAGGCGCGGCGCGCACCACGCATGTTCGAGGCTTTCCGACCAGACCTTGGCGGGCTGGGACACGGCCTGAAGGTTCGGGTTGGTCAGCACGGACTTGTAGCCCGGCGCCACGCCGTTCGCGTTCGCCTCGTTCATAGCCATGATCGACGCGGTCGTGAGGAACCCGAGCATCAGGAACGCGCCTTCCGGATTCTGGGCCGAGGCCGACACGCAGGACGTGGACCCGGCGATGTTCGGCGGCGCGAACCGCCCGCCCTCGATCCGCGGCTCGTAGATGGTGACGAAATCGTCCACGATCTGGCTCTGGTCCGGGCGCATCGCCTGGGTGCCGCTGTCCTGCCAGCTGATATTGGTGGCGACCTGTCCGCCCAGCCATGCCGCGCGGTTTTCCGGCCAGCCGGCGCCCGCGTGGCCTTCGTTGGCGTTCTTGGACAGGGCCAGCATGATTTCCAGCCCCTTCATGCCTGCGTCGCCGTTGAAGATCGGCTCCCAGTTCTCGTCGAACAGCATCATGCCGGCCTGCGCCGCGATATGTTCCCACGTGTAGGTGGACCAGAATCCCGGCGCCGCCATCAGGCCCACGCCGGACACGCCCGGTTCGATCCGGTTCAGTTCACCCGACACGCGGATCAGTTCGTCGTATGTCGGCACGGACGTCACCCGGTCCACCGGCCCGCCAAGGATCTGCTCCATGTAGCCCTTGCGCAGGTGCACCATCTGCACGTCGCAATCGAACGGGATACCGTACATCTTGCCGTTGAAGAAGCCGTAGTTCAGACGGTAGGTGTCGTAGAAGTCATCCAGCGGCAACGACCATTTCTCGGCGAACTCGTCGAGCGGGTACAGGAACCCCGGTGCCGCGAAATCCCCCATCCACGGCGAGAAGAACTGCAGCGCGTCGAACGACGCATTGCCGGAGATGAACTCGGCCAGCACCTTGTCGTACATGCTGTCGTCCGGGATCGGGACCAGTTCGACCGAAATGCCCGAGAGCGCTTCGAACGGGGCAAGACCTTCGGCCGCGGATTCAGCGTCGGCGGCACCCACGGCGAACCGCACGGTTGTGCCGGAAAGCTCGCTGCGGACCTTTTCCCAGTCCACGGTGCGGATCCAGTCCTTGGAATTGTCCCAGATCGGCTTGTCGTCGGACATGCCATAGAGGTCGCGGTAATCCGCGCGGACGTATTTCGAGATCGCGATACCGTCGAGCACCGATTGCGGGTCCGGAAGCCCCGCCTGCGCCAGCGCGGGCAGCGCGAATCCGCCCCCCGCCGCGGCAAACCCCGCCGCAGAGGTGGATTTCAGAAACGAACGCCGCGAAAGTGATCCAGCCTTACCCATCGTATCCTCCCAGTTGACATTGCCTGCCCGTCCTTCGGCCACATCGTCCGGCGCGCGGGCGGGTCATGATCCCGTGAACATTTGATTGTTCATCTCAACCGTTGTTCACATGCCCCTGTGTGTCAACAGAATAATGATGCGCAGTCACACAATTCCATGCCGCAATGCGGCAAAATGTGACAAGTAAATAATGTGGATGCACCCACTGGCTTGAACAAATGATTTGACACTGCAACGAAAGTTCACAATCATCGCGACACACGGCACGAAGGGGCGTACCAGCATGGCATCGAATATCGCACTGACCGGGCTTGCACGGGACCTGGCGGCGCGCGCCGATGCCGGGCGCCCGGTCCGCATCGGGCTCGTGGGCGCGGGCGAGATGGGGACCGATATCGTCACCCGCGCGGCGATGATGGACGGGGTCGAGCTTGCGGCGATATCCGAAATCGATCCCGCAGCGGCGCATCGCGCCGTCGAGATCGCGCACCGCGAGCCCGGCCACAGCACCGACGCGAACACGCCCGACGCCGTGGCCGCCGCCATCGAACAGGGCCGCACCGCCATCGCCGATAGCGCCGACGCGCTGATCGGCTGCGGGTTGATCGACGTGATGATCGATGCGACCGGGGTGCCGTCGGTCGGCGCCGACATCGGCCTGCGCGCGATGGAGGCCGGCAAGCATCTCGTGATGATGAACGTGGAAGCCGACGTGACAATCGGCGCCTACCTGCGGCGGGAGGCGGACCGGCTGGGCGTGGTCTACAGCCTTGGCGCGGGGGACGAGCCGTCCGCCTGCATGGAGCTGATCGAGTTCGCCTCGGCCATGGGGCACCGGATTGTCTGCGCGGGCAAGGGCAAGAACAACCCGCTGAACATCGACGCCACCCCCGATGCCTACGAAGCCGAAGCAAGGGCGCGGCACATGAACCCCCGTCTGCTGGTCGAATTCGTGGACGGGTCCAAGACCATGGTGGAAATGTGCGCCATCGCCAATGCCACAGGCCTGATCCCCGATTGCGACGGGATGCACGGGCCTGCCGCCGGGCCCAAGGAACTGGCGAAGGTGCTGGTGCCGCAGGCCGATGGCGGTGTCCTGTCGGGCGCAGGCCGGGTGGACTTCTCGGTCGGGCAAGGCGTGGCGCCCGGCGTGTTCTGCATCGTGGAGGCGGAGCACCCCCGCGTGCGCGAGCGCATGACCGACCTGAAGATGGGCGACGGACCCTATTTCACGTTCCTGCGGCCCTATCACCTGACCTCGCTGGAGGTACCGCTGACCTGCGCGCGCGCCGTCCTTTATGGCAAGGCGGACATGGTTCCGCTGGATCGCCCCGTGGCCGAGGTTGCGGCGGTGGCCAAGCGTGCCCTGAAACCCGGCGAGGTGCTCGACCAGATCGGCGAATACACCTATCGCGCCTGGGCCATGACCGCCCCCCGCGCCCGCGCCATGGGCGCGCATCCGGCGGGGCTGTTGACCGGGGCTGTCGTGACCGCGCCCATCGCGAAGGGCGATCTCATCACCGCGGCGAACACCCGCCTGCCCGCGTCCCGCATCGTGGAATTGCGCGCGCGGCAGGACGCGGCGATCCATGGCAAGGAGCCCGTCCATGCCTGACGGATACCGCGACGGCAACCTGCCCTATGCCATCCGCGCCTATGACGCCGACACCCTGCGCGCGGCGCTGCGCAAGATGTACCTGATCCGCAAGTTCGAGGAAGGGGCCGAGAACAGCTATACCCGCGGCCTGATCCACGGCACGATGCACCTGTCCATCGGGCAGGAAGCGTCGGCGGTGGCCTCCTGCATGGCGCTGTCGGATGACGACAAGATCACGTCGACCCATCGCGGGCACGGGCATTGCGTGGCCAAGGGCGCCGATCTGGGGCGCATGTTCGCGGAGTTCTTCGGCAAGGAAACCGGCTATTGCCGGGGGCGGGGCGGGTCCATGCATATCGCCGACCCGACCAAAGGCAATCTGGGCGCGAACGGCATCGTGGGCGGCGGGCTGCCCATCGCCGTCGGCGCCGCGCTGTCGGCCAAGCGGCTGGGCACGGGTGCCGTGACGGTGTGCTTCTTCGGGGACGGGGCCAATAACGAGGGCGCGTTCCACGAGGCGCTGAACATGGCCGCGGTCTGGAAGCTGCCGGTGGTCTTCGTGTGCGAGAACAACAAGTACGGCATGTCCACGTCGACCGAACGCTCGACGGCCGTCAAGAACATCGCCGAACGCGCGGCGGCATATGCCATGCCGGGCGTGACCGTGGACGGTAACGATTTCTCGGCGGTGGCCGAGGCGGTGGACGCGGCTGTCGCGCGGGCGCGGGCGGGGGACGGACCCAGCCTTGTGGAGAACGTCACCTACCGCTGGCGCGGTCATTCCAAGTCGGACCGCAACCGGTATCGCACAAAGGAGGAAATCGCCGACTGGATGGCGCGCGACCCGATCCCGGCCTTCGCGCGGCTGCTGGTGGATCACGGCGTGCTGACCGATGCGGACGTGGCGGACATCGAGGCGGAAACCGAGCAGGTGATCGCCGACGCCATCGCCTTTGCCGCGGACAGTGCCGACCCCGATCCCGCCGATGTCGCGCGCGACGTTTACAACCCGGCGGCGGCATGACCGGCACGGAGACCAAAGGACAGCCCGCATGAACGCCGTGACTGAAGCCGTCCGCGAATTGTCTTACGCCGAGGCGCTGCGCGAGGCGATGGACATCGCCCTGGACCGCGATCCGCGCGTCGTGCTGATGGGCGAGGATATCGGCGTCTATGGCGGCGCGTTCCAGGTGACCGGGGACCTGGTGCACAAGTACGGCACCGACCGGGTGATGGACACGCCGATATCCGAACTGGGCGGCGCGGGGGTTGCCGTAGGGGCCGCGCTGACCGGGCTGCGGCCCATCTTCGAATTCCAGTTCTCGGATTTCGCCACGCTGGCGATGGAGCAGATCGTCAACCAGGCGGCCAAGCTGCGCTACATGCTGGGCGGGGCCGTGTCCGTGCCACTGGTGATGCGGTTCCCGGCGGGGTCGGGCACCGGGGCGGCGGCGCAGCATTCGCAAAGCCTGGAGGCATGGCTGGCCCATGTGCCGGGGCTGAAGGTGGTGCAGCCCACCACGCCGGAGGACGCCAAGGGCCTGTTGCTGGCAGCCCTCGACGATCCCGACCCGGTGATGATCTTCGAGCACAAGATTCTGTACAAGATGAAGGGGCCGGTGCCGGAAGGGCACTACACGACCCCCATCGGCACCGCCGCGATCCGGCGGACCGGGCGCGACCTGACCATCGTCGCGAGCGGCATCATGGTGCACAAGGCGCTGGAGGCGGCCCGCGAGATGGAGGCAGACGGGATCGACGCGGAGGTGATCGACCTGCGCAGCGTCCGGCCCATCGACCGCGACACGATCCTGGGCAGCGCGCGGAAGACCGGGCGGCTGATGATCGTCCACGAGGCCGTGAAAACGCTTGGGATCGGCGCCGAGATCAGCGCGATGGTCGCCGAAAGCGACGCGTTCGATTACCTTGATTCGCCGATCATCCGGCTCGGGGGGGCGGAATGCCCGATCCCCTACAACCCGGAACTGGAAAAGGCCGCGGTGCCGCAGGTGCCGGGTATCCTTTCGGCGGCGCGGGATCTGGCGAAGGGCCGCGTCTGATGCCCGTCGAGGTCATCATGCCCAAGGTCGACATGGACATGGACCGGGGTCGCATCGTCGCGTGGCACGTGGCCGAGGGGACACAGGTCGCCAAGGGCGACCCGCTGTTCGACATCGAAACCGACAAGGCCGCTATGGAGGTCGAGGCCCAAGCCGCGGGCATCCTGCACCACCGTGCCGCGGAAGGGACCGAAGTGCCCATCGGCAAGCCGGTCGCGTGGCTCTACGCGGCGGATGAGGCGGTCGGCCCGTCCCCGGCAGAGATCGGTGCGTCGGAGGCCCCGGCGCCCGGCAATGCCGGGTCCGGGGCGCCTGGGGAAGACGGGCGGGCAAGCGCACATGCGGCGGACGACGCGGGACGGCGCGACGCACGGGGCGGGCCCCTCCATCCGGACCGCGGCGCGCACGCCCCCCTGGCGCGGGCAGGAGCGGCACCTCAGGAACAGGCCGACGCCTTGGCCCCTCGTGCCGGCGACTCCGATCCGGAATGCGGCGATCGACCACGGGCGACCCCCGCCGCGCGGGCACGGGCGCGGGACGCCGGGATCGATCTGGCAGGCATCGCGGGCTCGGGGCCCCGCGGGCGGGTTCAACGGGCCGATATCGATGCCCTGCTGACGACCGCCACCCCGGCGCAGCCCCAGCGCAGCGGCAGTTTGGCGGTGTCCCGGCGCGGCGGCGGATCGGGCCTGCCCGTGGTCCTGCTGCACGGGTTCGGTTCGGACATGACGTCATGGACGCCGCTGGAGCCGCATCTGGGCGACCGCCCGCTGATCCGCATCGACCTGCCGGGGCATGGCCGGTCCGCACCTGATGCCATGCCGGATTTCGCGGCGCTTGCCGCTGCGGTCCGTGCAGCCTTCGACGATCTCGGGCTCGCGCGGGCGCATCTCGTGGGCCACTCGCTGGGCGGCGCGCTGGCGCTGGCACTGGCGGACACGCGGCCCCGGCAGATCGCCGCCCTGACGCTGATCGCCCCGGCAGGGCTGGGTCCGCAGGTCAACGGCCCGGCCCTGGCGGGCATCTGCCGGGCGACCCGCGCCGACAGCCTTGCGCCCTGGCTGCGGACGCTGGTCGCCGATCCACGCCGGATCACGGACAGCTACGCGCGCCTTGCCATGGACGCCCGCGCGGACCCGGCCCTGCGCGCCGCGCAGACGGCGCTGGCCGACGCAATCTTTCCCGATGGCACGCAGGGCTTCGACCTGACCGCGGCGCTGGACCGGCTGGTGCCGCCCGCGCGGATCGTCTGGGGCAAGGCCGACGCCATCATCCCGTGGCAGCACGCCCTGCGCGCGCCGGGTCGCGTCGGACTGCACCTGTTCGACCATATCGGCCACATGCCACAGATCGAATGCCCCGAAGAGGTTGGAAAGATTGTCGGGCAGCCGCTATAAGCCCCGGTCAGACACTTTTCAGGACCGAACCCATGCCCGAGGATTCCGCCGCGGACCCCCATATCCCGCAGAGCCGGGGCGCGCGCGACCCGCAAAGCCAGACGCGCATCCGGGCGGCGTGGCTCTATTACATCGAGGGCATGACCCAGTCCGAAGTCGCCAAGTCACTGGGCGTGAACCGGATCATGATCACACGGCTTCTGTCCGAGGCCCGTCGCCGGGGCGAGGTGGTCATCCGCATCAAGTCCGATCTCGCGCCCCTGACGGAACTGCAATCGCGGCTGGAAGACCGCTTCGGGCTGACCCGCGCCATCGTGGCGCCCTTTTCGGACCCCGATGGCGACCCGACGCGCGTGATCGCCGCGGCTGCCGGGGCCCATCTGGGCGAGATCATGCGCCCCAACATCACGGTGGGCGTGGGTTGGGGCCGAACGCTCCACGCCATGCTGCCCTTCGTGGAAGGCCGCCAGCTTGACGGCGTGCGGGTCGTGTCGCTGCTGGGCGGGATCAGCCAGGCGCGGCGTTTCAACCCTGCCGAATTCGCTTGGCAGTTTGCGGAACTGTTCCAGGCCGAAGGGTTCCTCGTCACCGCGCCGGCCATCGTCGATTCGCCGCGCACCAAGCATGCGCTGCTGGAGCATTGCGGGCTGGAGCAGGTGTTCCAGATGGCCGAGACCTGCGACGTGGCGCTGCTGTCCTGCGGCGGAATCTCGACCCTGACGACATCCTACCGGCTGGGCCACGTGTCCGAGGCCGAACGCCTATCCATGATCGAGGCGGGGGCCGTGGGCGATATCCTTTACAACTTCCTCGACCGCGATGGGCGGCCCATCGACCATCCCGTGAACGCGCGCGCGATCTCCATGCCGCTGGATCGGCTGGCGCGGGTGCCCAACAAGGTGCTGATTTCGGGCGGGCCTGAAAAGATCACCATGTTGCACGGGACGCTGAGGTCGTTGCGGCCGAGCACATTCATCACCGACGAACGCAGCGCCGCCGCGCTGCTGGAGGAACCGAAGCCCGAGAGTTGACCGGCGGACCGTGCCGGGGGCCGGGGGCAGCGAAACCGCATTCGGCAGCACGACGGGAAAATCGAGCCGCATGTAAGTTGACACCGATACCTGCAGTGAAGCCGGAAGACCGGCGAGGATGCCGGAAGAAGCACAACTGCCTTTGACATAAGGGGCCTTAGGGCGTTCGGCGGGGGATCGTGGTGGGGGTGCGCAAGATCTGCAGTGATGGCCGAACGGGGCGATTTTGGGGCCGTGCGGGGCGAGTGTGGCGCCGTGGGGCGGTGTGGTCAAGGATCGCGCTAAGTGCCGTTCAATCCGTGTTTAATCCGGGTTTCAGGGGCGCGTGACGGGGTGTTTCCGGGCAGAATGGAGGCGCCGAACTGGGACGTCGCCGTCCCAGTTCCCTTCAAGCGTCCCAGATAGCGATTAAACTTGCAAAAACATCCAGATAGCTACAGCGCCGCCTTCAGGACGGCGCTTCGAACTGGGACGCGATTTTGGGGTTTCCGTGAGTTTTTCAAGAGCGACTACGGTGATTGGGGATCGCTACCAGGTGCCTCCGTTGACAGGCCAAGTGCTGCAAACGGCAAAGTGGCGATCAATCCAGGTTGGTCATGACGTACAAAAGCGGCGTTTGCTACATCTGAAAGAACAACCTCAAGCTTGTCGCGACGGGAAACCTTGTAGGTTACGGAAAAGGGTGGAGCGACAGGATACTGATTCACAATCGCAGATTGAACGATGATATCTACGACGCCAGACATGTCATTGTGCACGGTAGCGCTGAGCCTGATATCTGGTTCTTTTCGTACGAAGTCAGTTGCGCGTTCTGGTAGCGCAGCTTGAAAGTCAACGATTGAAGCAGGTGTCGAAGCAAAACCGACTGCCAAGGCTTCTACGTCATCCCATTGCATGACAGTAAGGTAGACAGGTTGGTCGATGGTCTCCGCTTTCTCGCTGTCAAGGCGAACCATTGATGCCATGACACGAGCCACCACAAAGCTATACACACCTTCGTTCTCGCAGCCCCTCATATCAACTGATTGATAGTATTGTCCGAGCGCTGGTTCCAACGCTGCGATAGCTGATTGGCACTCGCTGGAAGATGCGATTTCAAACCTGAAGGTAAGCGGCGTTGAAAGCTCAACATCCTCCATAGCAACCCTTTTGACGTCGGACAGGTATATTTCGGATTTCGATTGCACTTGGCAGCCCCCAAGCGCAAGAGTGGAAATTGCCAAAAAAATGTATGATTTTCGTGCCTTAAACATCTAGTCCAGTCCTGAAATTACCGCCCGCACCCGGCCGAGAACGGGGGCATTGGAGAGGTGTTGGCGCAATATCGTGTTGACCGCGTGCGCCGGGTTGTCGGGTCGTGCAACAAGCCCGAGGTTGGTCGGATCGCATCGCCTAAGAAGCGTAGCAGAGCCGATACGGAGGGCATAGATCTTCCCAGGTGCGGTGCCGGGATCGATGATCGAGGTGTCGATAACTACCGTTGCACCCGGCGGAATACTGGGAAGCATCGCGTCGTCATGCTGGCCGACCAGTGCGGCATGTGACGGGGCGATGCCGTGGTCAATGAACCACTCTTCGGGCAATGCGAGGCGCGAGATAGGCGGCGCGGGCTCCAGCCCATCCAGTGGGACTATCCGACGATCAGTCCGGAACTCCGCAACACGCTCGGCGAGTTGGTTGAGAATGGCATGGTTCGACGAGGGATAGCGGGGTGGTCCAACGTAGAACTCAAGGCCAAGAAAATCCGCGATTAACTTTACGTTTTCAATACCTAATCGACGTTCTCGCTTGGCTTCTAGAGAGGCCCACAGGTTCTTGAGCGTGGACGTGCTGCCTGTTGCCTGCTCGGACACAAAAGCGCGCGAAAGGCCCTTCTCTGCAAGGGTTTGGTCAATCGTTACGAGGATCTGTTCCATGTCCATTGGTTGGCTCCTTAAAGCCAAAATGCATAGTCTGGAAAGCCTGTAGCTTTAGAGCGCTTGACAGGAATGGCTCTATAAGGCCAGATTGCGCCATGATGACACCGCAGCAGCAACTCACCGTCCTCGCGGACACGCTCGCGTCGCATGACGGCGTGACGCATTTTGCCATTTCGCAGCGGCTTCTGGGCCGCGGCGACTTCTTCAAGCACCTGCGCAAGCCTGGGCGGGATATTCGCTTCGGGACGTATGATCGTCTGCTCCGAAAGTTTTCGGAGCGCTGGCCTGCGGACCTGGAATGGCCTGCGGACATTCCCCGTCCGGCTCCGGACACCCCCACTCAAGACGTAAGGAGTGCGTGATGATCGCGACGATCACCATCGGGACGGTATCCCTGCAGGGTGTGCTGATGCGCATTCTGCCGGGCGGGATGGCGCGGATCGCCATCCGCGGGCGGGTTCATGTGGGGCGGTACGTGCCCCCGATGCGGCGGACCGCGTGATGGCCCGGTTCTACACGCGGCGCGAGGAGATCGTGCTGTACCTGCTGCGGCAGGCCGGGCTCGGTCTGTGTAGAATGGTCGGCTGGCGCTGGCTGCCCGAGTTGCTGCGTGAACTGGCCTGGGATCATGGCCAGGCGCTGCTGATGCGCGCCCGCCGTATCTGCCACCGCGCCACCGCCCGCTCTATCGCAGGCTGGAAGGGGGGCGCGTGATGGGCAACCTGTCAGGCTTCCTGGCCGGTCCGGTGCGCGCCGCTGCGTTCGCACAGCTTCGGATAGTTCCGACCTTCAAACGCCACGAAATGTGCAAGCAACTGGTGGAGAAGGGGCACGATCAGGCGCTGATCGGGATCCATTTCTGTGGCATCAATTGCATCGTTGTAGGCCCGGGCGTCGGCAGCGCGCATGGTGGGGGCTTCATCGGCGGTGATGCGGATCATGTCGCCATACCAGCGGGCGCGATCCTCGTCTGTGTCATTCAGGGTGGCCTCGATGTCTGCCAGCAGGTGGTAGTAAGCGCGCTGCAGCGTCTGGTGGTCGCGCGCCTGCCCGCTGAAGTCGAACACGAGCTGGAGCGCACCAATGGTGGCCACGGCCACACCGATCGAGATCGGATCGAAACCCGCGCGCGTCGCCAGATCGCCGACGGCCGCGGCGCCAAGAAGGATCACGAGGAAGTTGAACCGACGGTTCCAGCTCTCGAACCAGCGCCGACGGGCCGTGTGGTAGAGCGCGTTGCGCAGAACGTTGAACCTGATGTTGTCGCGATCCGGGGTCATTGTCACTTTTCCTTTGGTGGCGTTGGCGGCTTCGGCGGCGTCGGCTGGCGCGGTCCCATTGTCTTCTCGAACGTTTTCGAGTTCGCGGGCTGCCGCGGTCCCATCGAATTAATTTCTACCTTAGCGCCAGACGGCGGGCGTTGCGTGCCGGTTTCGTTCTTCTTCGACATTCAGATCATCCTTGTGTGTTTCATCCTGCACATGAGGGTGCCAGGCGCCGGGGGGAGGTGCGACTCTCTCCGGTGCCGCCAAGGTAGCACATCTGGTGGCGCGCACACACGCCCTTACCAGATGCGCGACGCGTGGGCCTCGTGATGGGCGGGCCGCTCGATCCCGTGATGCCGCGCGCGCGTCGTGCGCCGCACCGCAGCACGCGCATCATCCGCGGGCCGATCCGCGATGCCGATGCGCCTTTCGTTTCCGAGATCCCGGCGGTTCAGCCTGCCGGGGTGCGCGCCGGGCGGGGCGGGTCCTCCTCCCTCCGTTCCGCCTGGCGCGCGATCGTCGCGGTCAGCGACAGGGTTCAGGACAGCGTGATCGGCGACGTGATCGCGCTGGGGAGCCTGGTCGCGATCGTCATCATCTTCCTTCTGGCAGGAGTAGCTTTCGGATGACCAGCATCGCCGAGACAGCCCCGACACATGGCCCGACACATGGCGCAGCACCGCCCGAGACCGAGGCCCCACCCGACACCGCGGCACCCAGCGATGTGCAGGTCTGGCAGGCCCTGCGGGACGGGCTGCACCGCTGCCTGCAGCTTGACCGCGAGATCGCGGAGCATGGCGGCACAGGCCGTGGCGACAGCGCCTGCGCGGCGTTCGACCGGGAGGTCGACACGGTGCTTGAAGCCTATTCCGACCTGACAAACCGCGGCTTGATCGGGTTCTTCGAGGACGTGCTGATCGAGCGCGGCATGACCGGTGATAGCGCGGACGATCGCGGGTTCGATGCCGGGGACGCGTCATGAGCGCGCCGGCCCGCGTGATGCGCATGGCCGACGACGATGGCGCGTTCTGGGCCGTCGTGCGCGAAGGCCGGATCCTGCGGCGGTATGCGACGCGGTCCAGTGCCGAGATCGGGCTCGACCAGCTAGTCGTGCGGGAACGCCCCAAACGCAAGGAGCGGGCCTGCATCAGCTGCGGTGAGACGTTCCAGAGCGAACATGCGGGGCACCGGATGTGCAGGAACTGCCGCCCCCGCGCGACCCTTTGCGCACAGTTTTACGGGTGAATGAATGGCCGTTGAATTCCTGACCACGATCCACGTTCTGCCCGTCGCAGATGTCCGCGAGACTTCGCGGCTGCGGCCCGTGTCCGAGGATGCGGTGTCGGCGCTGGTGGATGCGATCGGCGCGCACGGGTTTCTGACCCGGATCCTCGTGCGGCGCACGCCCGGCGGGGATGTTCTGCTGGACGGCGCGCATCGCCTTGAAGCGATGCGGCGGCTCGAGCGGGCAGAGATCCCGGCTGTCGTCGTGATGTGCAGGGATGACGAGGCGCGGCTTCTGGAAGCCGATGCGAACCTGGTCGGGGCCGATCTGACGCCGCTCGATCTTGCGGTTTTCCTGTCGGCGCGGCGTCGGGTCTACCAGGAGATGCACCCCGAAACCAAGCAGGGGGCGGCTGGCGCTGCCGGTCGCTGGATGCAAGAGACATCGAAGTCACTTGCATCGACGCTGGCGGAGGCGCGCGGCATATCGGTGCGCCACGTCTCGCGCATCATGGCGGCAGGCGATGCACTGCAGCCCGACGAGATCGCCAAGCTGCGCCTTGCGCCGAGGCCGGTCAACCTGAAGGACCTGCAGGCGATTTCCAAGATCCCCGACACGGTGACGCGCTACGACGTGGTCGATGCGCTGGCGGAGGGGCGGGCCAGGACCGCGGCGCAGGCCATCGCCGCGCGCAAGACCCCGGCCGCGCAGCCCGACCCGATCGATGCGGCCTATACGGCCCTGTGCAAGGCCTGGGACCGCGCGCCGCTGGCCGCGCGCAAGCGGTTCGTCGCGCGGCTGCCGAAGGACCTCGCGAAGAGCCTGCCGAAGGGCGGTGCCGTATGAGCGACGCGCCCGACCAGACATGGTGGACCGCCGCAGAGATCGCCGCCGCGGCGCTGCCAGACATGCCCACGACGAAGCGGAACGTGAACGCGATGGCCGACCGGTTCGCGTGGCGGGCGCAGCGCGGTTTCGCGCGGCGGCGCACGGGGCGCGGGGGCGGGTGGGAGTATCACTGGTCGCTGTTCCCGCAGCGCGCGCAGCAGGCGCTGCTGGCTGCGCGCACGCCCGTGGCCGAGCCTGCCCCGGCCCACGCGGATCGCGACGCGGCGTGGGTGGCGTTCGAGGCGTTGCCCGAGGCCGTGCGCGACAAGGCGCGGGCGCGGCTGGAGATCATCCAGGCGGTGGAAATGCTGGAAACCGGCGGGGCGAGCCGCGATCACGCGGTGCACGAGATCGCCCGGCTGCGCGGCGTCGGGCATCGCACGATCTGGACATGGTTCGCGCTGGTCGAGGGCGTGCGGGCCGACGACCGGCTGGCGTATCTTGCCCCGCGCCACCGGATGGCGCGGCGCAAGACACGCCGCGCCGAGGCCGACCCGCGGTTCATGGACCTGCTGAAGTCCGATTTCCTGCGGCTGGAGGCCCCGTCGTTTTCGACGGCGTATCGCCGGGCGGTGCGCATCGCACGCGCCGAGGGCATCGAGGCGCTGACCGAGCAGACGGCCCGGCGGCGGCTGAACGCAGAGGTGAGCCGGAGCGCGCAGATCTACATGCGCAAGGGCGTGGACGCGCTGAAGCGGCTCTATCCGCCGCAGCGCCGGGACAAGCGGTCGCTGCACCCGATGGAAGCCGTGAACGCGGACTATCACAAGTTCGACGTGTTCGTGCGCTGGCCGCGGTTCGAGGGCGACCCGGAGCCGGAGATCCTGCGCCCGCAGATGTGTGCGATGCAGGACATCTATTCGGGCCGGATCGTGTCGTGGCGGCTGTCGCGGAACCCGAACAAGACGGATGTCAGCCTGTGCATCGGCGACATGATCGAGCGGTTCGGGATCCCGGATCACATGTTGCTGGATAACGGGCGGGAGTTCGCGAACAAGTTCCTGACAGGCCAGGCGCAGACGCGGCACCGGTTCAAGATCAAGGATGACGACATCCAGGGCGTATTGCGTGCGCTCGATGTCGATATCCACTGGGCGACGCCCTATGCCGGGCAGTCGAAGCCGATCGAGCGCGCGTTCCGCGACATGTGCGACGGGATCGCCAAGGATCCGCGTTTCGCAGGCGCCTATACCGGCAACCGCCCGGACGCGAAGCCCGAGAATTACGGCAGCCGCGCCATCGACATCGAAGCGTTCATGGGCGTGCTGGCCGAGGGGATCGAAGAGCACAACGCCCGCGACGGGCGGCGCACGGACACCGCGCGGGGCCGCAGTTTCATCGAAACATTCGATGCCGCCTATCCGCAGGCGCCCATCCGCAAGGCCACCGCCGAGCAGCGCCGGTTGTGGCTGATGGGGGCCGAGGGTGTGCGCGCGGATCGCAGCACCGGGCAGATCGCTTTCATGGACAACCGGTACTGGTCGGACTGGATGCACGGGATCGCGGGCGAGCGGGTGATCGCGCGGTTCGACCCGGCGGACCTGTGGTCGGGCCTGCATGTCTATGCCCTGGACGGTGCGTATCTGGGCCTTGCCGCCTGCCACGAGCGCGGCGGGTTCTTCGACCTCGACGAGGCGCGGCTGCACAACAGTGCCCGCAAGCGCTGGATGTCGGCGGAGAAGGCCGCGGCGAAGGCGCACAAGCGCCTGCGCACCGTGGAACTGGGTGCGGCACTGGATGCGAGCGCCCCTGCCCCGGCCGAGATCCCGGAAGCGAAGCTGATCAAGCCCGAGTTCGCGAAGCGCCCTGCCCCGGCGCCCCAGCCCGAGTTGCCGACGCAGCGTCGCGCGGCCCCGGCGCCGGTGACGCAGATCGCCGCCGCGCGGGGCAAGACGCCCGTCCAGAAGGACGAGGCGCGGGAGCGGTACCTGCAGGCCAAGGAACTGGAGCGGCGCATCGCCGATGGCGAGGCCGTGAAGCCGACGCAGCAACGCTGGCTCGACGCCTACCAACGGCAGGCGGAGTACGCCGCGTTCGAACAGATGGTGGATCACTACGGGGCCGAATGGCTCGGCTGAACATGGTGCCGCCGGGGACCAGCACCCCCGACGGCACCCTCACTTGGAGGACTGAAAGATGACAGAACCCATGACGCTCTACAACAGTTTCGCGCCGATCCGGAACGTGCAGGCGTTCCTGACGCTGCTCAAGCAGGTGCAGAACCGCGGCCACGGGCTGCCCGGCATGGGGACGTTCTATGGCCCGTCCGGCTACGGGAAATCCACCGCGGCGATCTATGCCGCGAACGCCGAAACCGCGTGCCTCGTGCAGATGAAATCCGTCTGGACCCGCAAGAAGCTGTGCGAGGCGATCCTCGCCGATCTCGGGGTGCCCGCGGCCAATACCGTCGCGGGAATGGTCGACCAGATCGCCGAGCAGCTCGCGGTGACGGGCATGGCCCTGCTGATCGACGAGGCCGACGTCCTGGTGCAGAAGAAGATGGTCGAGATCGTCCGCGACATCTACGAGAGCAGCTTCTCGCCGGTCATCCTGATCGGCGAGGAACTGCTGCCGCAGAAGCTGCGGCGCTGGGAACGGGTGCACGGGCGCATGCTGCGCTGGACGCCCGCCGAGCCCGGCACCGCGCAGGACCTGGCGCTCCTGCAGAAGATGCGCTGCCCGGACATCGCCATTGAAGAGCCGTTGAAGGACCTGTTGATGAAGCAGTCCGCGGGATCCGTGCGGCGGATGTGCATCAACCTCGATCTGGTGCGCGAGCATGCCGAGCTGAACGGGCTCGACACCGTCGGGACCGGGGACTGGAAAGGGCGCGCGTTCTACACGGGCGAGGCCCCGATCCCGCGGCGGGGGCTGGCATGATCGCCCCGCGTCTGTCGGTCGCCGAGCAGGAACGCCGGGCGTGGTCCGTCGCCTGCGCCATGGGCACGTTCACGGTGTATTCGCTGTCGGCGAAATCGCAGGTCCGCGTCGGCCTGGTGCGCAAGATGGTGCCGGCCTGGGGCCGGGAAGGCCGCGCCGTGTGCGAGGGCAAGGGGGCCCGGCGCCGCCACGTCTGGCGCATCGCCGGCGGGCGCCGGATGCCCGCGATGACGCACAGCCCCACCGAGAACATGTGGCGGACGATCCGGCACCTGGCGAGCTTCTCGGCCGCGGACGTCCAGATGCATAGCTGCACGCCCGATGCCCCCGTGACGGCCGAGGACGCCCACGCCTATTGCCGGATGCTGATGCGCGCGGGCTATCTGCGGGTGCTGCGCCCCGCCCAGCCGGGCCGTGCACCGGCCCTGTACGCGCTGGCGCGGAACACCGGGCCGCGCGCGCCCGTCGAGCGGCGCGTGCGCGCGGTGTGGGACCCGAACACCCGAACATATCCCCATGTGCCGGAGCCGACGTCATGACGCCGCCGATGATGGGACCTATGGAGATCGCCCGCAGGGCGTGGGGCGCGGACATGCCCGACTGGATCGCCGAACTGGCCGCGGCCTGCGCGCAGACCAGCCAGAACCAGGTGGCCAGGCGGCTCGACCGGTCGCCGTCGCTGGTGAGCAACGTGCTGCGCCGGAAATACACCGGCGACATGGACGCGGTGGAACAGCGCGTGCGCGGCGTACTGATGCGGTCGGTGGTCGAATGCCCGCAGCTGGGCACCATCCCGGCGCAGGTCTGCCAGGACTGGCGCGCCCGGTCCCGGACATTCTCGGGCCACAACGCGCAGCGTGCGCAGATGTTCCGGGCCTGCCGCGCCTGCCCGCGCAACGCGAAGGAGGTGTCCCGTGAGCAGAGCTGAGAAGATCATCGCCGAGGCCCGCAAGGGGCACCGTCCCGCCGTCATCGCCGGGATGCTGGGGTGCACGCCCCACATGGTCCACGAGGCGCTGTCCCGGGCGCGCAAGCGGGGCATCGACGTGCCCCGCTTCTCGACCGGCCCTGTCCCCGGCCCGCTGTCGGCCACGGTGCGGGTGTCGCGCAAGACGCGCAGCCTGCTGGCGTTGCAGGCCATGCGGCGCGGTGGCGACCCGCACATGCTGGCCGAGCGGCTGCTGGCGAAGATCGTGGCCAGCGACCGGGTGCTGGCCGTGCTGCTGGACGGAGATGAGCCATGAACCGCTACAACCGGCTGGCCGATTACCTGCGTCTGGCGCGCGAAGGCCGACGCCCCCCGGTGATCGCCAGGATGCTCGGGGTCAAGGTCGACACCGTCTACCACCAGCTCAAGGTGCTGCGGCGGCAGGGGCACGACGTGCCGTCCTTCGAGCGGGGCCGTACATGGGCCGGCCGTGGGTCGCAAGGGACACCCGCACCGCATTGGAGCGGCAGGCCGACCTGCGCGGGGACAACGTGAACGACCTGGCCGACGCGATGCTGTCGCGCCTGGCCACAAGCCCACGGCTGATCGCGGCCGTGCTGGGCGAACCCGTCAACCCGAAAGGAGACTGAGCATGCAGACCGAGATCCCGGCAGGGTACATGAAAGGCCCCGACGGCACGCTGGTGCCGGAGGCCAAGGTGAAGCCCCAGCACAAGCTGGAGGACGAGATGGTGCGCCGCTACGCCAGCCTGGCGGAGAACCTGAATGCCACGCTGGCGCAGTTCAAGAAGGAGGCCATGGACGAAGCGGGCGCGTTCCTCGATCTGCTGGCGCAGGAATACGAAAGCACGCGCGGCGGGCGGAAGGGCAACGTGTCGTTCCGCAGCTATGACGGAACGGTCGAGATGCAGATCGCGGTGTCGGAAAGCCTGTCCTTCGGTCCCGAGCTGCAGAACGCGAAGGCGCTGGTGGACGCCTGCATCGAACGCTGGGCCGCGGGGGCGAGCGACAACATCCGGGTGCTGGTCGAACACGCGTTCCAGGTCAACAAGGCGGGCCGGATCGACACGCACCGCGTGCTGTCCCTGCGACGGCTGGCGATCGAGGATGCGGAATGGAAGCGCGCGATGGACGCGATCGGCGACGCGCTGCGCGTGCATGACAGCACGACCTATGTCCGCTTCTACCGCCGCAACCCCGAGACCGGGCGGCGCGACGCCATCCCGCTCGACCTGGCGAAGGTGTGACATGGGCGCGCGCGACCTGCAGAAGCTGATCCATGTCGGCTGCCGCGAGCTGGGCATCGATGCCGACACGCGGCGCGACCTGCAGCTGGTGGCCACCGGCAAGGCGTCCATGTCCGAGATGACGGAGGTGGAGCTGGCAGCGGTGGTCGATGCGCTGAAGGCCCGTGGTTTCCAGCCCCACGCGGGCAAGGGCGCGCCGCAGCGCCACCCCCGCGCCCCGCGTGCCGACCTGCGCCTCGTGCATGCCCTGTGGGGCGCCCTGGGGCGCGCGGGCAAGCTCGACACGCCCGGCCGGGCCGGGCTGAACGCGTTCGTGCGGCGGCGGTTCGGTGACGTCTGGGGATCGGTGCCCGCCGATATCGACATGCTGCGCGAGGCCGACCAGATCGCCGCCGTGATCGAGGCCCTGAAGTCCTGGTGTGCCCGCGAGGGCGTGCCGACGCACAAGGTGTGAGCGATGCCGCGCCGCCCGCATGTCACCGACCACGCCGTGCTGCGCTACATGGAGCGCGTGATGGGCTACGACATCGAGGCCGTGCGCGCGCTGATCGCCACGCAGGTGGAGACCGCGGTCGCGGTCGGTGCCTGCGGGCTGAAGAAGGACGGTTTCACCTTCCGGCTGGAGGGGGAGAACGTCGTCACCGTTTACCGCACCCACAGCGACCCGCGGAGGATCTGCGATGACTGAATGGTTCGGCCTTGCGGCGGAGCTGGTCGACCTGATCGGCGAACCCGCGACCATGAAGCTGCTGGCGGCACGCGGCGGCACCGAGATCACGATCCCTCAGCGGATCGGCGGCAGCCAGCTGGCAGGCATCGTCGGGCACGACGCGGCGATGCGCATGGCGGAGCATTTCGGGGCGGGCAAGCTGGTGCTGCCGACAGGATCCGCGCGTGGGGCCGGCGGGCGGCGGGCCGAGGCGATGCGCCTTCTTAAGAAGGGTCACAGCCTGAGCGAGGTGGCCCTGGCCTGCGGCCTGCACACCCGCACGATCACGAACTATCGCCGCCAGATGCGCGTCGGCGACGACGCGCGGCAAGGACGGTGGGAGTTCTGAGGCGCAACAGATTTACTCGGTGTTCTTGCTGGATGCTGCCCTTTTTTGGGCCATCGGCCTTGGCAATCCCTGGGTATCAGACCGAGTATGCGAGGTGCATTTCATGCAAGGAGTTGATTCGTGGGAAAGAAAGCGACCGTCCAGTACCGCTACGTAAACCTGGATAGCCTCGGCAATCGGTTCGACCTAAAGCGTACGGTTGTCGATGTGCTGCAGCGAACTGCGAAAGGTGCGAGTGAAGCACGCTGCGATCTGGTCCGACATCGAAGGGTGGATCTTGATCAAGACGGCAGTTTCGTCGTTCTCAACCAGATGAGCGACCAGTCTTCATGGTCCGGGCCGGTGTTTTGCGGGCAACTTCTTCACATCCGGGCAGGCGCAGATGTCGCTGCGATAAATCAATCGATGGAAGACAATATACCGGTGCTTGAACTGAAGAGTATCACGATGGGCGAAGATCAGCGTGTCGTCGACGGCGTGATGTATTTCGCGATAGCGGGCAACCATATCGGGCTGATCGAAGGACAACGCGCGAGGTCTCGTACCCTCGAGCGCTATCTTACAAGTATCTTGCAAGACGCAGGTGAGTTGGAGGTTGGGCAGCCCATTGTTCTCAATGCGAAGTTAGAGGGCGTATCCACGGTAAACAACGTCAGCGAGATACTGGTTGCTCCCGAGCGGAGCACGCGTGACGACGTCCTGGAGACAACGACCGAGGAGGGGGCCGGAACTGCCGAGGGGCAAGGCAAAACTGTATTCGATGTTCTCGAGACCTTGGGTTGGAGCACCGATGAAATCTTGTCGCTGCAGTCCAGCCTGCCAGAAGAAGGTTGGATCGAAGGCACCTTCAAGATGGTTTTCAAGCGACGCGAGAACAAGCGTGCCAAAAAGGCAATAATTGCCAAGAGGTTCCTTGAGGAAGCGCTCCGCAATCACCATCCAGGCGCCTTCGGCATCCGTGATGAATCCGGTTCAACGGAAAAAAAAGGCATCTCTCGACTTGCAGAGCGCCGAGAGGTCGACGAAGTTGGCGAGTTTCTTGACCCCTCGGACGCTATGCGAGTCATCGTAGATCTGCTACGAGAGTGGGCGTCAACAGGCAAAATCGACTGCGACTTTCAAGCATGAAATGGGTCTTCTCATCAGTCTTGTTCGGGGTCGGGGCCATGCTGCCCCTGACCGCGATCTCTGATGGGGTTGCCTCACTGATAGTAACTTTCTTCGGGCTGCTCGCAACAGCGATACTTGCGGCGCTTTCCCTGCTGGTCGGGAACGTTTTGTCCTCGGCTTGGACCGTTTCAAAGCTTATCAGCCTCAAGGCAGAACTCGACAGGCTTGTGGCGAGGATGACAAAAACGCTCTTCATCCTGGTCTTGGGATCGGTCATCGTGATTGTTCATAGAAGCGAGGTCCTTGCGTTCGATGCGAGCATCCTACCTCTTTGGCTTCCTTCAACATGGCCCCTGACTTGGGTCGCCGAGGGACCGCAACGAGTTGTTCAAGGGCTTGTCGTTCTCAGCCTTGGGCTGTGTATCGACCACGTTCCCCATGTCTCTAGGGCCATCAAACGGGTTCTTTCGGCGCGCTACGAGTTGGCTTTGGCCGACAGCCGCCGCCGGACTATTGCCAATGCACCGACACCTGAGGTGTTAAAGGCGAGTTTTCCAACACCCAAGGAGTTCGGGGCGAAAGTTCCGCTTGGAGACTGAAAGCCGCATCGTCTTGACAGCTGCACCACCCCTCGCGCAGCCTGCCGCATCCCCCTGATCCACAGACCCCCGAAAACCGTCTAGGGCGAACCGCCCCCCGCGCGCGTGGCACGGTGGCCCCGAACGAACAGGGGTCACCGCCATGCGCATGCTCAACGAGATCACCATCCACGGGTCGGTCACGGACCCGGACTGGATGGCCGGTCGTCCGCTGGCCGAAAAGGTCGCCGAGATCCGGCGCTGGCACCTGAACCGCGGGTTCAACGACATCGGCTATCACTTCGTCGTCGACCGGGACGGCGAAGTGGCGGCCGGGCGGGCGGTCGAACGGCTCGGCGCGGGCGTCGCAGGCCAGAACACCGGCAAAATCCACATCTGCCTGCTGGGCGGGCGCGGCGGCGTCGGCGACGACGTGTTCGAAACCCACTACACGGCCGACCAGGACACCGCACTGCGCAACCTGATCGACGATCTGCAGGACGATCACGGGGCGATGGCGGTGCGCGGGCACAATGACCACGCCGCCACGGCCTGCCCGCAGTTCGACGTGGCGGCGTGGCTGTCCGAATTCGAGACAGCACGTATCACCGCACCCGTCCCCGAGGACCCGTTCGACGCCCCGCGCTGGCTGCGCCGCATCATCGCCCTTTTCACCGGAGGCCGCGCATGACCGACCGGACCCTGCCGCCGCTCAACGCCCTGCACGCGCGCTCGACCTATGCCATCGCGCTGACCATCGCGGTGCCGGTCGCCAGCCTGTTCGGGGTCGATCTGCTGGGACTGCTGGCGCAGCTGCCATCCGAGGCCGAGATCACCCCGGCGGCGGACAAGCTGACTGCACTCGCCCCCGTGGTCACGGGCCTCTGGGCCTATGCCGAACGTGCAAATCCGCAGCGGTCGATCGACTGGGCCGATGCGGCGCGGAGCGTTGGCAGCGCTGCGCGGAGCGTTGGCAAAGAAGCGCGGAGCGTGGCGCGGGTGTTCCGGTGACGCTCGATCTCGATACCTTCATCCGCATCGCCACGTTCGTGATGTCCGTGGGCGCGATGGTCGCCGCCTGGATCGCCACCCGCCGAAAGGACGTGGACGTCCGGTTCGACGGGCTGGCGGAGAAGATCGAGAGCCAGCGCGCACGCATCGAGGCGGCCGAAGCGCGCCTGAGCCGCGTCGAGCAGCAGGTCGAAAGCATGCCCGGCCGGGGCGAGCTGCACCGGCTGGAACTGACGCTGACGCAGATGGCGGGCAACCTGAGCACGATTTCCGAGAGCATGAATGGCCAGCGCGAAATCATGAAGCGGCTGGAAAACATCGTCACCCGCCACGAGGACCACCTGCTGGGAGACCGCCGGTCATGAGCTACCACGACACCGTCCGCAAACACCGCCGCCTGGCGATCCTGCGTCACCTCGAACAGTGCGGCGAATACACCAGCAACGCGTCGATCCTGACCGACGTGCTGGCGGGGGTCGGCGTGCATTCCACCCGCGCGCAGGTCACGACCGAGCTGATCTGGCTGCAGGACAACGGCTTCGTGCGGCTGACCGACCACGGCGAATTCGTCGTCGCCACTGCCACGCAGGACGGCGTCGAGGTCGCGCGGGGTCTGTCCGTGCATCCCGACATCCAGCGCCCGCGGCCGAGGGTCTGATGCCGCCGCCCCGCAAGGTGGACCTGCTGCCGCCCGAACTGCGCGGCTGGCTGCAGGCGGAGCTGAAGGCGCGCGGTTTCGGCGATTACGAGGCGCTGGCCGACGCGCTGAACGACCGGCTGGAGGCCGAGGGGCAGGAACTGCGCATCGGCAAGTCCGCGCTGCACGCCTACGGGCAGGAATACCGGGAGTTCGCGAAGATCCAGGAGGAGGCCGCGGGCTGGGCCGAGGGCTGGCTGACCGAGAACGGGCTGGCCGGTGAAGCCCAGCGCCATAACGTGCTGTTCCAGATGGTCAGCACGCTCGCCTTCAAGCAGATGAAGGCGCAGATGGAGAAGGATGGGGACGAGATCGACCCGAAGGAGCTGCATTTCATCGGGCGGATGCTGAAAGACATCATGGCGTCCTCGGGGCTTCGCGAGAAGCTGATCGAGGAGGAGCGGAAAGCTCAGGCCAAGGCGCTCGACCGCGCGGTGGACGCGGGCGAGCTGGACGTGACGGCGGCGCAGAAGGCCCGCGAGATCATGGGTTTCAAATAGAGGAGAGAGACGATGACAGACAAAGATCTGGATGATCGCGCCAAGAGCGGTCCAGCCCGGACCCTGCTGGACCCGCGCGAACCGCTGCGCCCCATCACGCCCTATGAACTGCTGCTGACGGCAGATGCGTGGCAGGGGGAGGCACGGACATGAAGGACGCACTGGACCGGGCAATCGCCGCGATGAAGCGTGTGCGGGGGAGCTTCGAGATATGTAAGCCTGCGCGCGCCACGCCGCAGCGCCCGGACGGCGGCACGATCACCGTGTCGCCGGAGTTGCGCGCGGCGGTGGAGCGGACGGTCGCGGTCTTTCGGGAGCGGCTGGAATGATGAAGTTGGCAGATGAGCATCGCGATGCCGATCGAATTAACGCCGTGGCCGACAACGTTCAGAACCCGGAAACCCAGCCGGGCCTTCTTTGCTTTCGGCTGAAAGCACCCAACGGCGACTTGTATCAACACAGCTATGATCATGACCTCCTGTTATATCACTTCTTCATCTGCCCCCCTGCGTGGCCCGAAGATGTAACCTTCTGGATGTCCCTTCAGCACGCCTTTGAGGACCGGAAAGTTGTTCGCGCGCGTTTAGAGAGCGGCGGCAAACTTGTGCGTCTCAACGTGCTGGAAATGCGAATGGCGGCACTCAAGTTCCCAGCGATGATCATTGAGGCAACCCATGGCACGTTCGCGGCAGAGTTCTTTAATTTTCTAGAGTGCCTGCACTACAAAATTCTGTGTCAAGCCTCCGGCGAAACGCAGGCTATCGATGCTGACGTCCGCCACGACGTCCATACCTTTATGCGGCAAATGGGATTTATCGTGCGGAGGTATGAACTCTAATGACCCCCCGCCAGCCCAAACGCGCCGATGACGAGGACCTGCTGAACTGGCTGGTCCTGCGCGACATGGGCTGGCCGGTGTCGCTGATCGCCGCCGTGTGGCGGGTGGAGGAACGTCGCGTGAAGCTGGCGATGGGCTGGGTGCGGGTCGACGACGCGTGGGCGCACCGGCCACAGCCGGTCGAGGTGCGCGCATGAAACCCGTCATCGAGTTCTACCCCTATCAGAAACGCTGGCTGCAGGACGACGCCCGGTTCAAGATCGGGATGATGTCGCGCCAGATCGGCAAGACGTTCACGACCTGCGGCGAGTGCGTCGACGACTGCATCCAGGCCGAGATCGACGGACGGCGCGCGCGCTGGGTGATCCTGTCGCGCGGGGAACGGCAAGCGGCGGAGGCGATGGTCGAGGCGATCCAGCCCATCACGCGGGCGTTTTACGGGGCCTACAACACGCTGTTGAAGGGCGGGCAGCCGGAGTACGTGGAGGGCGAGTTCCGCGCCCCGCAGGAAAAGGGACCCGACGCGATCTACAAGTCGCTGGAGGTGAAATACCCCGGCGGGTCGCGCATCACGGCCCTGCCCGCCAACCCCGACACCGCGCGCGGCTTTTCGGCCAACGTGATCCTGGACGAGTTCGCCTTCCATGCGAAGTCCCGCGACATCTGGGCGGCGCTGTTCCCGGTGATCTCGAAGGGCGGGCAGAAGCTGCGCGTGATCTCGACCCCGAACGGCAAGGGCAACAAGTTCTTCGAGCTGATGACCGCCGAGGACAGCGTCTGGTCGCGCCACAGCGTCGACATCTACCAGGCCGTTGCCGAGGGCTGCCCCCGCGACGCGGACGAACTGCGCGCCGGCATCGCCGACGAGGACGCCTGGGCGCAGGAATACGAACTGAAATGGCTGGACGAGGCATCAAGCTGGCTGGACTACGACCTGATCGCCAGCGTCGAGCACCCGTTTGCAGGACAGCCCGCGCGCTATTCCGACGGCATGTGTTTCGTCGGCGTGGACATCGCCGCACGCAACGACCTGTTCGTGATCTGGGTGCTGGAGCTGGTCGACGGCCGCCTGATCACGCGCGAGGTCATCGCCCGCAAGCGCGCCACCTTCGCCGAACAGGACCGGCTGCTGGCCGATGTGTTCACCCGCTACCGCGTCGTGCGCTGCCAGATCGACCAGACCGGCATGGGCGAGAAACCGGTCGAGGACGCCAAGCGCAACCACGGCGAAAGCCGCGTCGAGGGCGTGCTGTTTTCCAGCGCCTCGAAACTGCACCTGGCGACCGGCCTGAAGGAAGCGATGCAGGACCGCACCGTCCTGGTCCCCGCCGGTGACCCCGTGCTGCGCGCCGACCTGCACGCGATCAAGTCCCGCGTCGGCCCGACCGGCATCCGCCGCCTGGTGGCGGAGGGCGAAACCGACGGCCATGCCGACCGGTTCTGGGCGCTGGCGCTGGCGGTGGGCGCGGCCGAGACGGACTACCAGCCCTTCGCCTACCGGCCCGTGCCGCGCGGCGGCGGGCGCGACACCGACCGGCCCGTGCGGACCACCGCCGGGTTCGGCGCACGGAAAGGATTGTGGTGATGCGATCAAAGCACGATCGGTGCGAACCCGGAACGATCTGGCGCCACCGTCAGACGGGGCATGTCTACGTCGTCGTCGGGCCGTGCCAGATCGAGGCGACGTGGCGCCCCGGCGTGCTTTACCGCCGCATCAACAACGCGGATGAAATTCAGCCCGTCGGCCCGATCGTCCGCGACCGTGAGGAGTTCCTCGACGGCCGGTTCGAGCCGCTGAACATCGTGGAATAGGAACGCCAATGGCCCGCACACCAACCCTGCTCGACGCCTACGGCCGGCCCGTCCGAAAGGCCGAACTGACCCAGCCGCAGGCGCGCGCGGGGATCACCGGGATCCGGCAGGTCTGGCCGGGCACGGTCGCGTCGGGGCTCACGCCGCCGCGGCTGGCGACGATCCTGCGCAATGCCGACGACGGCGACGTGTACGACTATGCCGTGCTGGCCGAGGAGATGGAGGAGCGCGATCCCCACTACGCCAGCGTGCTGGGTACCCGCAAGCGCGCGGTGTCGGGCGTCGAGCCGGTCGTGAAGCCCGCGACCGAGGACGCGGCGGACGTGCGGATCGCCGACGCGGTGCGCGAACATATCGCCGAACATGACGGGTTCGCCGACCTCGTGGAGGATTGCCTCGACGCGCTCGGCAAGGGGTTCGCGGTCATCGAGATCGACTGGCGGACCGAAGCGCGCGGCTGGTATCCCGACGGGTTCGAGCCGGTCCACCAGCGGTTCCTGCGCTGGGACCGCGAGACCGCGCGCGAGCTGCGCCTGCTCGACGACACCGCGCCCGTCGAGGGAATTCCGCTCGCGCCGTACAAGTTCGTCGCGCACATCCCCCGGCTGAAGACGGGCCACCCGGCGCGGGGCGGGCTGGCGCGGCTCGTGGCGTTCTCGTGGATGTGCAAGTCCTACACGCTGAAGGACTGGATGGCCTTCGCCGAGACCTACGGCATGCCGCTGCGTCTGGGCCGCTACGGGCCGGGGGCATCGCCCGACGATGTCGAGAAGCTGTTCACGGCCGTGGCGAATATCGGGTCGGACGCGGCCGCCGTGCTGCCCGACAGCATGCGCATCGATTTCGAACAGGTCGCGGGCACGCAATCCGAGGCGGTGTTCGAGAACCTCGCGCGGTTCATCGACGAACAGGTCAGCAAGGCGGTGCTGGGCCAGACGATGACCAGCGACGACGGGTCGAGCCAGGCGCAGGCCAAGGTCCACAACGAGGTCCGCCACGACATCGCCGCCGCCGACGCCCGCGCGGTCACCGGCACGTTGAACCGCGACCTGGTGCGCGCTTTCGTCGATCTGAACTTCGGCCCGCAGGCGCGATACCCGAAGCTGCACATCGCGATCGAGGAGCCCGAGGACGTCGACACGCTGATGAAGCACACGACGGCCGCGGTGCAGGCCGGGCTGCGCGTGAAGGCGTCCGAGGTGCGGCGTCGCCTGCGCTACAGCGACCCCGACGACGATGACGAGATCATGGGCGCGCCCGCAGTGCCGCCGCCCGATCTGAACCGCGAACGCAACAATGACCCGACCGACGATCTGGACGAGATCGAGGCCGAGATGATCGCCGAGTGGGAGCCGGTGATGGACGAGACGCTGCAGCCGATCATCGACGCGATCGCACGTGCCGAGACGCTGGAGGACGTGGTCCCGATCCTCGACGATCTCGACCCGCTGCCTGCGGCGCGGCTGATCGACATGCTCGTGAAGGGGGGCTTCAAGGCCCGTGCACTGGGGGATGTGAGGGATGACTGAGTGCCATGGATATCGCCCCGGCAACATGGCGATGGGAAACAGTCCCCATGCGGTCACCCGCGCTATGCGCACGGTTCGCACTATCCTAACCTTCGCGAGTCAGAAGGCGACGTCATGAGTTACAGAGTACAGCACGTATGGTTGGTCGAACGCGGCCCGACGGACGCGACCGAATATCTGACGCTGGAGAACGGTCTCTGGCATTGGCAGCAGGATCCGTCAGACGCATTCCGCTGCGCGCGGCAGAAAGATGCCGCGGCGCTGGAGGCTCTGATTTTTCAGTTTGGCGAGGCCACGCGCGTCGCCGCGTTTGCCTTCTTGCTGGATGATGATCCGGACGGGGGTGCCGTCTGATGGTCGCCTACAGCTTCAAGCAGCGCTTCTGCGACGACATCGCCGCGGGGCGCAAGCGACAGACGATCCGCGGCCATCGCAAGCGCCACGCGCGGGTGGGCGAGCCGGTACAGCTTTACTTCGGAATGCGGACGCGGGCCTGCCGCAAGCTGATCGGTCCCGACCCGATCTGCACGGCGGTCGTGCCGATCAAGATCGGTGTGCCACAACATGGCGGCGAGCCTGCGCTGGTGTCTTTGGAAGGCGCTCCGTTCCGGCACGTCGACGATGCTTTCGCAATCGCCGATGGCTTCTGGGGATGGGCCGACTTCACTCTGTTCTGGCGCGACACCCACGGCGCGGGCAATTTCTCGGGCATGCTGATCGAATGGGCACCCCATGCGTGACCGCCCCGGCTACAGTTTCGACCCCGGCCCGCCGCCCGAGGCGTCCGCGTTCCTGCGCAACAAGGGGCTGACCCCGTCCTTCGCCTGGGACGATGTCGAGCCCGAGGAACACGCGACAGCCTTCACCGTCGCCAAGGCCATGCAGGCCGACGTGCTGGAGGACATCCGGACAGAGGTGCAGCGCGCGCTGGACGAGGGGCGCACGCTGGCGCAGTTCCAGCGCGACCTGAAACCGAAGCTGGCCGCGAAGGGCTGGTGGGGCCGCACCGAGATGACCGATCCGCTGACCGGCGAGGTCCGCGAGGTGCAGCTGGGCAGCCCCCGGCGGCTGCGCACGATCTATCGCAGCAACCTGCGCTCTGCCCGTGCCGCCGGGCAGTGGGAGCGCATCCAGCGCACGAAGGCAGCACTGCCGTACCTGCTGTACCAGCTTGGCCCGTCGGAGCGGCACCGCCCCGAGCACAAGGAGAAGAACGGGCTGGTGCTGCCGGCCGACGATCCGTTCTGGCAGCAGTGGTATCCGCCGAACGGCTGGGGCTGCAAATGCTGGGTCCGCCAGATCACCCGCGCCGAGGCGGAAAGCCGGGGCATCAACGTTGCCCCCGCCGTGCCCCAGAAGGAGATCCGCAACCGCCGCACCGGCGAGGTCCGCCGCGTGCCCGAGGGCATCGATCCCGCGTGGGTCGGCAACCCCGGCGCGCTGCGGGTCAGCCGGATGCATGACATGCTGGCGGGCAAGCTGCGCGATGCCCCCGCGGGCGTGCGCGCCCAGGTCGAACGCGACATCGCCACGAGCTGGTACGCCGCGCGCCTGGCGGAGGCCGGGGTGATCGACACGGACACCCCGATCCTGTCGCAGATCGCCGCCATCGCGGCTTGGTTCCGGGCCGAATGACCCCGCGGGCGGGCGTGACCGCCACGCCGCGCGGCGAGGATCGTTTTTGAATACCCATTAAACGGGTCAGCACGGGCGTTGCGGGATTTCGCGAGGCGTGGCAGGGTCCGAACAGGATGCCGCTCAGCGGGCCGCTCAGCGGCTCTCACGCGCCCCGGCCCGATCCCCTGAAATCGCCGCCGTCACCCCCGAATTCGTTCGAGGGCGATTGCCTGCCGCGCGGGTGCGATTGTGCCCCCATGACGCTGCATGACACCACCCACATCTCGCATCTGGTCGAGCTGAACTTCAGCGGCGACGGCGCCGTGCCCGACACGATCGAGATCCTGCCACGCGGCCCGCGCTTCGTCGGCCGCGACGGGCGGGAATTCGTCGTGCCGGACCCCGACGCGCTGGTGGCGGCGTTCAACGGCGCGAACCAGCCCGTGGTGATCGACATCGATCACGCGTCCGAGGAGGCCCGCCCCGGCACCATCGTGCCTGCCATCGGCTGGGTCGACCGGCTGGAGGTCCGCGACGGTGCGATCTGGGGGCAAGTGCGTTGGTCCGACCTTGGCCGCGAGCTGATGTCGCAGAAGGCATACCGCTTCGTGTCGCCCGCGCTGGTCGTGAACCGCGTGAGCCGCGTGGTCGCGCGCCTGACCAGCGTCGGGCTGGTGCACAAACCGAACCTCGCGCTTCAGGCGCTCAATTCCGAGGAGACTGACAGGATGGATACGGCGATCCTCGAGGCGCTGGGCCTCAAGGCCGACGCCACGGCCGCTGACGCGGTGGTGGCGATCAACCGCATGAAGGAGGCGCAGGAGACCGCGCTGAATTCCGCCAAGCACCCGGACCCCGAGCAGTTCGTGCCGAAGGCCGATTACGACCTCGTGCTGAACCGGGCCGAGACCGCCGAGGGCAAGCTGAAGGACTCCGAAGAGGCCGCGCTGAACACGTCGGCCGAGGCCACTGTCGATGCGCTGGTCGAAGCCGGCAAGATCGCGCCCGCTTCGCGCGAGCTGCAGATCGAGACCTGCAAGCAGATCGGCGTCGAGAAGTTCCAGAAGCTCTGGGACCTGCAGCCCCGCGCCATCGAGCCCGGCAAGACCGCGCCGACGAAGAAGGCCGGCGACAAGGCCGCGCCCGATGCCGCCGTGCTGGAGGTCTGCCGGATGTTCGGCACCGACCCCGAAGTTCACATGGCGTTCGCCGCCAAAGACAAGGAGGCCTGATCCATGGCCATGATCACCAACGCCCTGCTTCAGGCGCTCCGCACGGAGCTGCGGCGCGAGTTCTCCACCGCCTACGAGAAGATGCGCGCGAACAGCTTCTACCGCGACGTGGCGATGATCGTGCCGTCCACGACGCAGTCGAACACCTATGACTGGCTGGGCGATTTTCCCGAGCTGATCGAATGGGTCGGCGACCGCGTCATCAAGGACATGAAGGAAAACGGCTACCAGATCACGAACCGCACCTTCGAGGGCACGGTCGGGATCGGGCGGTCGCATATCGAGGACGACAATGTCGGAACCTCGGCGGCGCGGGTGCGGCGCATGGCGCAGTCGGCGGCGGAGCATCCCGACCGGCTGATCGCCGAGCTGCTGAAGAACGGGCAGGCAGCTCTCTGCTTCGATGGGCAGAACTTCTTCGACACCGATCACCCGGTCGCCGCGAACCACGATGGTACCGGCGCCGTCACGACCTGGTCGAACTACGACGACAACGGCGGCGTGACCACGACCCCGGCCTGGTACCTGCTCGACGCGCGGACCGAGGCGAAGGGCCTGATCTTCCAGGAACGCACCCGCCCCGAATTCGAGAGCAAGGAAAACCCCGGCTCGTCGGATCACGTGTTCATCAAGGATCAGTACCTCTACGGCGTGCGCTACCGCTGCAATGCCGGGTACGGCTTCCCGCATCTCGCGTACAAGTCGCACGCGGCGCTGGATGGCGACAGCCTGGATGCCGCGATCGCGGGCATGATGTCGCTGACCGGCGACGGTGGCCGCCCGCTGGGCATCACGCCGACGCACCTGGTGGTACCACCACAGCTGCGCGCCGCGGCCAACCAGACCGTCAAGGTCATGCTGACCACGGGCGGCGCGTCGAACGCCAACTACGAGGCGGTCGAAGTCATCGTCACGCCCTGGCTCGCGTAAGGGGGCCGGTTCATGCGCACGATCACCCTGTCGAAGGCCGCGAAGGCGGCCAGGCTCACCCGCCGGTTCCGCTGCGGCGTACAGTTCGATGCCACCGCCGCGGCCTTCCCCGAGGACCGGTTCACGCCACGCGAATGGGCGCAGATCGAGGCCGACCCGATGCTGGCGGTCATCGACGAGGGCGCGGCCAAGATTGCTACGCCCGAGGGCGCCGATCTGGACCTGCGCCAGCGGATCATCGCCGCGATCGCGAACCTGTCGGCGGACGAGTTCATCGCCTCCGGCGCGCCCGACCTGGGCGCGTTGCGCGCCGCGCTGCCCGATGACGCCAAGGCGATCACGGCCGCGCTGCGCGACGAGGTCTGGGAAGACGTGAAGGCCAACGCCAACGGCGACCCCGCCCCCGAAACCGACACCACCGACGCGGAATAACCCCCCGCCGCGAGGGCCGGGCACGACCCGGTCAACCAGGCGGGGGCAGCGATGCCCCCGCCGAGCCCGCACCCACCGGAGAGCCCCATGGCCTACGCCACGCGCCACGACATCGAGACGCTCTACTCGGCCGACGCGCTCTACGTCGCCGAGCGCGGCGGCGATGCGGCGCAGACCGGGGCCGCGATCAACCGCGCGCTGGAGCAGGCCACCGACGAGATCGACGCCTACCTGCGCGTGCGATACGAAACGCCCGTCGTGCCGGTGCCGTTCCTGCTGACGCAGCTTTGCGTCGACATCGCGCTCTACCGGCTCGCGAACACCGCCGACGTGCGGTCGGAAGAACACCGCGTCCGGTACGAGGACGCGATCGGGCAGCTCAAGCGCATCGGGAAAGGCGACATGGCGCTGCCCGTATCGCGCGAACCCGGCGATCCGCCCGCGCATGACGGCCCGCGCCCGATCGTGCAGACCGGCCCGGTCAAGCAGTTCACCCGCGACAAGCTGGACGGCCTGTGATGGTCGGCGTCGCGTACACGCTCGAAAGCCGCAGCCTCGACCAGGCGCTCGACGGTCTGGCCCGCTGGTCGGGATCCGTCGCGCAGCGGCGGCTGCGACTGGCCGACGCCATCGGCGCGCTGCTGGAAAGCAGCGTGAAGCGCCGCATCGCCGAGGAAAAGGAAGCCCCCGACGGCACGCCCTGGGCGCCCTGGTCGGAACGCCACGGCGCCACCCGCCGCACCGGCCAGACCATCCTGCAGGCCGAGGGCGATCTGCTGGACAGCGTCCAGTCGCTGACCTCCGCCGCCGAGGTGCAGACCGGATCGAACCTGGTCTACGCCGCGATCCACCAGTTCGGCGGCGAGGACGTGGACATCGACATCCCCGAGCGTCCGTATCTCGGGCTGTCGACCGAGGACGAACGCGGCGTGCGCGACCTGGCTGCCGACTTCCTGCGCGGGGGGCTGGCATGATCGCACCGGATTTCCTGTCCCGCCTGCCCGAGATCGTGGCCGAACACGTCCACGGCCTGCTGCCCGAGCTGGTGACCTGCGAAGCGATCGAGGGCGATTTCGACGCCGCGGAACTCAAGCGCATCTCGCTGCGCGCGCCCGCGGTGCTGGTCGCCGCACTCGGGCTCAACCAGGAACTGGAAATCTCCTGGCCGCAGGGCGAGGTGGGCGTGAGCATGGCGGCGTTCGTCGTCACCCGCGATCACAGGGACCTGCGGGCGCGCGCCAGCGCATGGGCGATCACGCAAGCCCTGGCGACGATGGTGCCCGAGGCGACATGGGGCCTGCCGGAATGCGGGCCTGCCGCGCGGATGCGCCAGCGCGTGCTGATCACCCGCGAAACCCGCGCCGCAGCGGTGCACCTGTCCGCCGTGACCTGGACCCAGCCCGCGGTGCTGAACCCCTTCGCCAACGCCGACCCCATCGACCCGGCCGTCTATGTCAGCCGCGCGCCCGAGATCGGCGAGGCCAACCGCGACGCCTATACGCGCGTCGGAGGTGCCGCATGAGCGATGCCACCTTTGCCGTCGCCGAGGCCGACCGCCGCATCGCGGGCCTGGTGAACATCGGCGTCGTGACGGCCGTGAACGGCGACGGCACCGCGCGCGTGCAGATCGGCGAGCTGGGCACCGCCGCGATCCCGGTCGCCGCCCTGCGCGCAGGCGGCATGCAGGTGTGGTGGATGCCCACCGTGGGCGAGCAGGTCGTGGTCCTGGCCCCGTCCGGTGACCTGGCGCGCGGCGTCGTGATCGCGTCGATCTTCGCGGGCAACGCGCCGTCGGACGACCCGTCCGTGCCGACGATCGACCTGCGCGGCGGCGACATGGTCATCAAGGGCGGCACGATCCGGATCGAGGCCGATCTCGACATCGTCGGAAAGCTGGAGATCACGGGCAACATCGCGTCCGAGGCGGACATCACCGCGGCAGGCGGCATCGCGGCGGGCGGCACCGCGGCGCAGACCGGCAAGATGACCGCGACAGGCGACATCGAGACCACGGGCGACGTGAAGGCGGGCGCGGTCAGCCTGAAGACGCACACCCACCCCGGCGACAGCGGCGGCAACACCGGAGAACCGTCATGACCGGGATCAGCCGTTTCACAGGAACCGAGATCACGGACGCGCAGGAACTGTCCGAGGCGATCACGACGATCCTGACCACGCCGAAGGGCAGCCGCGTGATGCGTCGCGACTTCGGCTCGGACCTGCCCCGACTCATCGACGCGCCGATCAATGGCGAGACGCTCGTGGATCTGTACGCTGCCGTGGCCGAGGCGCTGGCGCGGTGGGAGCCGCGGATCACCCTGCGCCGTGTGCAACTGGTGGACGCGCGTGCCGGGCAGATAAGCTTCGCCATCGACGCGGACACGGTCGCGGGGCCAGTCACGCTCGATATCGCGGGGGCGGGGGCCGTCGTGGGGGCGGGGGCCGTCATGGGAGCCGTCGCATGAGCACGATCGACCTGTCGCAGATCGCCGTCCCCGACGCCATCGAAACGCTGGATTTCGAAACGATCCTGTCGGAAATGGCCGCCGCCGTGACCGCCGCGGCGCCGGACCTGGCCGATGACCTGGCGCGCGAAAGCAGCATGCCGTCGATCGTGCTGCAGGTTGTGGCGTTCCGCGAGATGCTGCTCCGCGCGCGGGTCAACGACGGGGTGCGCGCGGTCACACTGGCGCGCGCGACGGGGGCGGACCTCGACAACCTGGCCGCGCTCTACGGGATCGAACGGCTGGTGATCGACGCGGGCGATCCGGACGCGATCCCGCCCGTGCCGCCCACGCTGGAAAGCGACACCATATTCCGCGCGCGCGTCCAGCAGGCGCCGGAAGGCTGGGCCGCCGCCGGTCCCGTCGGCGCGTACCGCTTCCACGCGTTGTCCGCATCCGGCGACGTGAAGGACGTCAGCGTCACCAGCCCCGATCCGGGCGTGGTCCGCGTGGCGGTCCTGTCGCGCACCGGCGGCGGCGCGGCGGATGCGGGTCTGATCGACACCGTCGCGCTGGCGCTGAACGCCGAGGACATCCGCCCGCTGTGCGACACCGTCAACGTGCAGTCCGCGGCGATCCAGACCTACGCGATCACCGCGACGCTGACGTTCTACCCCGGTCCGGACACCGCCGTCGTGCTGGCCGAGGCGCAGGCGGCGGCAGAGGCCTGGGC
>NZ_QDFI01000004.1 GCF_003254465.1 Meridianimarinicoccus zhengii | reverse complement strand
CTCCGTTTTCGATCTTGAATCAGAAATGAGACCAAACGGGAATCCCTTGATTGCAGACACGGCCTAGAGCGTCGCCGGTGCCACGATGCCCGGCGCGGTCTGGGCCATGTGCAGCGTCACGGCGAAGAACAGAAGCGCGCTCGCGGCCAGCACGAAGCCGTGCCAGATCGCGGTATGGAACGGCAGGCGATCCCACAGGAAAAATGCGGTGCCCAGAGTGTAGATCACGCCGCCCGCCACGATCAGGGCCATCACGACAGGCGACAGCGTGTCGAAAAGCGCCCAGCCCGCCAGCAGTCCGGCCCACCCCATCGCAAGATACAGCGCGAAGCCCGGCCAGCGCGCGCGGCCATGGGCAAACACATGCAATCCGCAGCCCGCGACCGCCGCCCCCCAGAGCCCGGCAACCAGCCCGCTGCCCGCCCCGCCGGACAGCAGCGCAAAAGGCGTGTAGGTGCCTGCGATCTTGAGGTAGATCGCCGAATGGTCGAGCCGCAGCAGGATCGGCTTCCAGCCCGGACGGGGCAGGTGATGATAGGCCGCCGAACAGCCCAGCATCGCCAGCAGGGCCGCACCGTAGATGCCCACCGCCATGAGTGCCGTCACGCTGCCGTGCCAGACGGCAGCGAGGGTGACGAGAACCGGCACGCCGATCAGTGCCGCAAGCAGCCCTGCGGCATGCACCATGGCGTCGCCAAGTGTCTCGGCCCTGCTGGGGGTCGATGCGGTTGGTCCCAAATCGGTCATATGCCCAGGGTAGTCGATTCCATGCGGCGTTGAAACATTGTGGCGCAGGACTGGTGAACGGGTTCCGCGACCGCTCAATCCGCGGGCAGGTCCGCCGCGGGAACGAGCGGGAAGAACGTGCCCCCCGACCACAGGCCGAACCAGTCCGTGCCGTCGCGCGCCACCACGTCCCCGATATCCGCGAGCCGGTAGAACGTTTTGCGGTCGATCCGTGCCTCCAGCCCCGCGCGCACCATGACGTAAGGCACCGCGCCGCCGGTGTCGCGCTTGTGCGCCATTCGGATCGGGTGGTCCGCATCGGCGGTCACCGTGTCGCCCACATGGGTCGTGAAGGTCAGCCGCTGGTCCGCATCGCGGCCCGAAACCGCCACGTCCTGGGCGACAAAGGGTGCATCCTCGACGCGGATGCCCACCTTTTCCACCGGTGTCACGAGGAAGAAGTCATCGCCTTCTCGCTTCAGGATGGACGAGAACAGCCGCACCATCGCCGGGCGCCCGATGGGCGAGCCCATGTAGAACCATGTCCCGTCGCGCCGGATTTCCATGTCGATGTCGCCGCAGAACGGCGGGTTCCACAGGTGGACCGGGGCCGGACCCTTCGCTGCCGCGGCCCGCGCCGAGGCGGCGAGACTGTCGGCGGAGGGTTTCACGATGTTTTGTGCGGCCATGGTTTTCACCATTTGCGGTTTTGCCATTTGCGGCGGACGGGATAGGTTCAAGCCATCGATATATGCATAGCGGAGGCTTTGTCATGGCCCAAGACGGCGACCTCGTGGCCGAAATCGAAGCGCTCGGCGAAAAACTGGCGGAGGCGAAGGGCAGCATCACCCGCCGGTTCATCGGGCAGGAGCGGGTCGTCGATCTGACACTGTCGGCGATGCTGTGCGGCGGTCACGGGCTGCTGATCGGCCTGCCGGGGTTGGGCAAGACCCGCCTGATCGAAACCCTCTCCACGGTCATGGGCATCGACAGCGCGCGCATCCAGTTCACGCCCGACCTGATGCCGGCGGATATCCTTGGGTCCGAGGTGCTGGAAACGGCCACGGACGGGGCGCGCTCGTTTCGCTTCATCCGCGGGCCGGTCTTCACCCAGCTTCTGATGGCGGACGAGATCAACCGCGCCAGCCCGCGCACACAGTCGGCGCTTTTGCAGGCGATGCAGGAAAAGTCGGTGACGATCGCGGGCCAGCCCCATGCGCTCGACCTGCCCTTCCACGTGCTGGCGACCCAGAACCCGATCGAGCAGGAAGGCACCTATCCGCTGCCCGAGGCGCAACTTGACCGGTTCCTCGTGCAGATCGACGTCTTGAACCCGGACCGCGACACGGAACGCGACATCCTTCTGGCCACGACGGGGATCGAGGATGCACAGTCCCATCGCGTCTTCGACGGGCCGAGCCTGCTGGCCGCGCAGACGCTGCTGCGCCGGATGCCCGTGGGGGAATCGGTGGTGGAGACGATCCTCGATCTGGTGCGTGCCTGCCGTCCGGAGAACCCCGAAAGTCCCGCGCTGGTGCGCGAAAGCGTCGCCTGGGGGCCGGGACCGCGTGCTGCGCAGGCGCTGATGCTGACGGTGCGCGCGCAGGCGCTGCTGGAGGGCCGCCTGGTGCCCACCGCCGAGGACGTGGCGCGCATGGCCGTGCCGGTTCTGGTGCACCGGATGCAACTGACCTTTGCCGCAAGGGCACGGGGCGAAGGGCTGCGGCCGCTGATCGAACAGGTCGCGGCCATGGCGACCCGGTCCGAGGCGGCGGCGTGACGGCGGGCGCGGGCGTCTACGACCGCGGCACCCTGCGCCGCGACGGGGAGGCGCTGGCCGCGCCGCTGCCCGCGCTTCTGGCGGATGCCGAGCATCTGGCCTCTACCATGCTGCTTGGGGAACATGGGCGCCGCCGCCCCGGCATGGGCGAGGAATTCTGGCAATACCGCCCCGCTATGGCCAGCGACGAGGCGCGCCTGATCGACTGGCGCCGGTCGGCCCGGTCCGACACCCATTTTATTCGCGAAAAGGAATGGCAGGCGGCGCAGACCGTAGCGATCTGGATCGACCCGGGCCAGTCGATGGATTTCGCCGCCGAAGGCCGCGCGCCCAAGGCCGACCGCGCCAAGCTCCTGTCCATGGCCGTTGCGATCCTGCTGTTGCGCGGGGGCGAACGGGTCGGGTTGACCGGCCATGCCGTGCCGCCCCGGCGCGGCGACGTGCAACTGTTGCGGATCGCCGAGGGCCTGCTGACCCCGACCGCGGCGCGCGAAGATTTCGGCGCGCCGGAAACGACGGGAATGCTGCCCCGGTCGCGCGCGATGTTCGTATCGGATTTCATGGGCCCGCTGGTGGAGGTCGAACAGGCCCTGACCGAAGCCGCGGATATCGGGGTGAAGGGTGTGCTGCTGCAGGTGCTCGATCCCGTGGAAGAGGCGTTTCCCTTCGACGGGCGCACGGTGTTCGAAAGCATGGGCGGCGGCATGCGCCATGAGACTCTGGAGGCTGGTGCGCTGCGTGACCGCTACCTGCACCGGCTGGCCGAGCGCAAGGCGCGGCTGGCGGAGTTGGCGGCGCTGACCGGCTGGCAATGCCTGTGCCACCACACCGGTGACAGCGCGCAGGCGGCGCTCATGTGGCTTTACGGCGCGCTGGAGCGGCGTCGCTGATGTGGACGCTGGGTGCCATCGGGTTCGCCACGCCGTGGCTGCTGGGCGCATTGGCCGCGCTGCCGGTGCTGTGGTTCCTGCTGCGCGTGGTGCCGCCCGCGCCGGTGCGTCGGCGCTTTCCCGGTGTGGTGCTGCTGCTCGGTCTGCGCGATGACGAAACGCAAAGCGACAAGACGCCGTGGTGGCTGCTGTTGCTGCGGATGCTGGCGGTGGCGGCGCTGATCCTGGCCTTCGCCGGGCCGGTCCTGAACCCGCAGGCGCGCGATGGCGGCAGCGGGCCGCTCTTGGTGCTGGTGGATGCCACGTGGGCGGATGCCCCCGACTGGGCGGCGCGGATGGCGCGGGTGGAGCAGGCCGTGACCGATGCCGGCCGGTCCGGGCGTCCGGTCGCCGTGGTCGCGGCGACGGACCTGCCGCCGGGCGGGTCGGTCTTCACGGGGGCCGAGGCCGTTCTGCCCAACCTGCCGCAGCTTGCGCCCGCGCCCCATGCCCCCGACCCGGATGTGCTGGCCGACTGGGCTGCGGGGCTGGAAGGGCGCTTCGCCACGTTGTGGCTGTCGGACGGTCTGGCCCGCGACAGTCGCGCGCCCCTGCTGGCAGCGCTCGAGGATCGCGGACCGGTGCGGGTTGCCGAAACGCCGCGTCCGGTGATGGCCCTGCGCCCGCCGGTACAGGCGGACGGTGCGATCACCCTGACCGGCCTACGCAACCGCACCGGGCTGGAACAGGCGGTGACGGTGGTCGCGCGCGGGCTCGATCCGGCTGGGGTCGAGCGGGACCTGGCCGAGGCGGAACTGGCCTTTGCCGCCGATGCCACGCAGGCCGAAACGGTGCTCGTGCTGCCGCCCGAACTGCGCAACCGGATCACGCGCTTCGCCATCACGGGCGAGTCCTCGGCCGGGGCGGTCAGCCTGACCGACGACGCCCTGCGCCGCCGCGAGGTCGCGCTGATCGCCGGGCGGGACGACCGCGAGGGGCTGCAACTGCTGTCGCCGCTGCATTATCTTGAACAGGCGCTGGCACCGTCCGCCGACCTGATTGACGGCGCGCTCGAAGATATCCTGCTGGCGAACCCCGATGCGATCATTCTGGCCGATGTCGCGCGGCTGGCCGATCCGCAACCGCTTGTCGACTGGGTCGACAGCGGCGGGCTGCTGGTGCGCTTCGCCGGGCCGCGGCTGGCGGCGGCAGAGTCGCCCACGGGCGAAGCCGATCCGCTGCTCCCCGTGCGGCTGCGCGCGGGCGGGCGCAGCGTCGGCGGTGCCATGAGTTGGGGCGAACCCAAGCAACTGGCCCCCTTCCCCGAGGACGGGCCCTTCCGCGGCCTGCCCGTGCCGGATGACGTGTCGGTGTCGGCGCAGGTTCTGGCTGAGCCGGACCCGGAATTGTCCAACCGCACCATCGCGGCCCTTTCCGATGGCACGCCGCTGGTCACGCGGACCCGCATCGGCAGCGGGCAGGTGGTCCTGTTCCACGTCACCGCCAATGCCGAATGGTCCACGCTGCCGCTGTCGGGCCTGTTCGTGCAGATGCTCGACCGGCTGGCGGTGTCGTCGCAGGTGGCGGCGCCCGATCCCGGCGATCTGGCCGGGACCATGTGGCAGCCTGTGCAGGTCATGGATGCCTTCGGGCGCGTGTCGGAAGCCGGGCGGCTGACCGCGGTGCCGGGTGAACGGCTGGCCGCCGGCGTGCCGGGGCCGGACATGCCGCCGGGCGTCTACACGGGCGGCGATCGGCGCATCGCGCTGAACATCGCCGGCCCCGACACGGTGCTCGCTCCCGCCGCATGGCCCTCGCGCATCGCGGTAGAGGGACTTGCGGTGGCGCAGGAAACGCCGCTGGCCGGGGTGCTGCTGGCGCTCGTGCTGATCCTCGTCTGTGCCGATCTTCTGGGGTCGCTTGCGCTGTCGGGCAAGCTGCCACGGCTGTCCGGTCCCGCGCGGCGCGCGGCAGCCGTGGCGCTGGCGATGCTGCTGGTGCCGTTGGGGGCGACCGCGCCGCGCGCGCAGGACGGCGAAACGCGCGACACGGTGCCCGAGGATATCGCCATCGCGGCGACCTCGGACGTGGTGCTGGCCCATGTCATCACTGGCGATGCCCGCGTCGACGAGATCGCGCGCGCCGGGCTCGACGGGCTGTCTCAGGTGCTGTTTTCACGCACATCGATCGAACCGGCGGCACCGCGCGGCGTGAACCTCGAAACCGATGAACTGGCGTTCTACCCGTTCCTCTACTGGCCCGTGACCGATGCCCAGCCGATCCCGTCCGCCGAGGCTTATGCCCGGCTGAACACCTATCTGCGCACCGGGGGCATGATCCTGTTCGACACGCGCGACGCCGACGTGTCCGGGCCGGGGGGCAGTACCGCCACCGGGCGCAAGCTGCAACGGCTGGCCCGGCCGCTCGACATCCCGCCTTTGGAGCCGCTGCCGAACGACCATGTCCTGACGCGGACCTTCTACCTCCTGCAGGATTTTCCGGGTCGCTACACGGGCCGCGACCTGTGGGTCGAGGCCGCCCCGCCCGATGCTGAATTGGTGGAGGGGATGCCGTTCCGCAACCTGAACGACGGGGTGACGCCGGTGGTGATCGGCGGCAACGACTGGGCCGCGGCCTGGGCACTGGACGACCGCGGCGGGCGGATGTTCCCGGTCGGTCGTGGCTATGCCGGGGAGCGGCAGCGCGAACTGGCGTTCCGCTTCGGCGTCAACCTCGTGATGCATGTGCTGACCGGCAACTACAAATCCGACCAGGTGCACGTGCCCGCCCTGCTTGACCGACTGGGGAATTGATGACCCACGAGATCCTTTATGCGCCGCTGGTGCCCCTGCCGCTGCTGATCGCGCTGGCCGTGTTGATGGCGGTCGCCGTCGCCGTCGCGCTGTGGCGCGGGCTGTCGGGCTGGTGGCTGCGGGGTTTCGCGGCGCTGGCGGTGCTTGCGGCGCTCGCCAACCCGTCGCTGCAGTCCGAGGACCGCGATCCGCTAAGCGACATCGTCGTCGCCGTGGTGGACCGCAGTGCCAGCCAGCGGATCGCGGACCGGCCTGCCCAGACTGCTGCGGCCCTCACCTCGCTGGAAGCGGAGGTGGCGCAACTGGCGAACACGGACCTGCGGGTGGTGGAGATGGGCGACGCACCGGACAATGCGGGCAGTCTCGGGATGGCGGCCCTGTCGGGCGCGCTGGCGGATGTGCCCCGGTCGCGGCTGGCGGGCGTGGTGTTCCTGTCGGACGGGCAGTTGCACGACGTGGACGCGGCACCCGACCTGCCCGCGCCGCTGCACCTGCTGCTGAGCGGCCAGCCCGATGACTGGGACCGGCGGCTGATCGTGACCAACGCACCGGCCTATGCCATCCTGGGCGAGCCCGTAACCCTCACCCTGCGGATCGAGGACCAGGGCGCGGTGCCCGCCGATCTGGGCGGCCGCGCGCAGCTCAGCTATTCCGTGGATGGCGAGGAACCGCGCCAGATCACCGTGCCCGTCGGCCGGGATCTGGAGGTGCCCGTGACGCTGCCCCATGGCGGCATGAACGTGATCCAGTTCACCGTGGCCTCGGCGGAGGGCGAACTGACCGACCGCAACAACGCAGCCGTGGTGCGCATCAACGGCGTGCGCGACCGCCTGCGGGTGCTCTTGGTGTCGGGCGAACCCCATGCCGGGGAACGCACATGGCGGAACCTTCTGAAATCCGACAGCAGCGTCGATCTGGTGCATTTCACCATCCTGCGTCCGCCGGAAAAGCAGGACGGCGTGCCGGTGACGGAACTGTCGCTCATCGCCTTTCCCACGCGCGAGCTGTTTCTGGAAAAGATCGACGAGTTCGACCTGATCATCTTCGACCGCTACAAGCGGCGGGGGATCCTGCCGGGCATCTATCTCGACAATATCCGTCAATATGTCGAAGGCGGCGGCGCGGTGCTGGTGGCGGCGGGGCCGGATTATGCGTCGGCGGCGAGCCTCTATCGCTCCCCCCTGTCTGCGGTGCTGCCCGGCGAACCGACGGCGCAGGTACTGGAAACGGGCTACCGGCCAACGATCACGGATCTGGGGCGCAAGCATCCCGTGACGGCGGGACTTGACGAAGGCTACGCGGCGGACCGCGCCGACGAGGGGCCCGACTGGGGCCGCTGGTTCCGGCTGGTGGACGTGGCCCCGACGCCGGAGACCGAAGTCGTGATGGCGGGCACGGACGGACGGCCGCTCCTGCTTCTGGACCGGGTGGGCGAGGGGCGCGTGGCGCTACTGGCGTCGGATCACGCGTGGCTGTGGAACCGCGGGTTCGAAGGCGGCGGGCCGCAACTGGAGTTGCTGCGCCGGCTCGCGCACTGGATGATGAAGGAACCGGAACTGGAGGAAGAGGCGCTGATCGCCGAGGGCGATGGCGACCGGCTGACCATAACCCGCCGCACCCTCGGCGATGGGGTCGAAGGTTTCACCGTGACTGCGCCCGACGGGACCGAGACGACAGTCGCCCCGACCGAGGTGGCACCGGGCCGGTTCGAGGCTGTGCTGGAGGGGCTTGATGTCGGGCTCTACCGCATCGCGGACGGCGACCGGACGACGGTCGCGGCGCTTGGTCCCTCGGCACCGCGCGAATTCGAACAGACCATCGCCAGCGGCGCGGCCATGGACGAGGTAATCGCCGCGACGGGTGGAGGCGTGCGCGCCATGTCCGAGGGAGCGGTCGATGTGCGCCCGGTCCGCGAAGGCCGGCCGGCGGCTGGCCGTGGCTGGATCGGGATCACGCCGCGCGGCGCCTATGAAACCGCGTCGGTGTCGGTGATGCCGCTTCTGCCGGGCTGGATCTGGCTGATCCTCGCCGCCGGTCTGACGGTCGGCGCATGGCTTTGGGAAGGGCGCAAGCGGCACGCGGCCTGAGGAACGTTTCCCGGCCCCGTGCTGCTGTGGCTCGTCCGGATCGCGCAAAGGGCGGGGCGACCGATGTGCCGGTCGCGTGCCAGTCTCAGTCCGGCAGATTGACCGTCACGGTTTCCGTCGCCCAGCCATCGACATTGCAGCGCGCGCGGACCATCACCTGCGTCACGCCCTTCGGGATGACAACGCCGTCCAGCGACCGGGTGAAGGGCTGTTCGTTCACGTGGGGGTGGAACAGTTCGCGGAAACCCAGCCGCCTGCCGTCGGGGGTCAGAATCTCCCACCCGTCGGCGTAGTGGTCCCAGCCCGTGTCCGGGTGGCGGAGGGTCACGTCGATTCTCCAGATATCGCCCTGCCGGTCGGCGCTGACCGCGACAACCTCGGGCGCGTCGGCGACGACCGGCGTGGCAAACAGAAGGGCGACACAAAGAAGCGGGCGTAGAGGTTTCATGGGGTCAAGGTGCCAGCCCGGTCGTGCCACTGCCAGACACAACCGCGTCAGGGGCGCGCGCGCATCAGTGCAGCGCGCGTGAGAGAGTTGAATTCGCGTCGCCACAGCACTGTTGCGGTGATTGCCACCGCGATCAACAGCGCTACCGCCCCCAACAACCAGCCAAGTGACCCCAGCGCGAAATAGACCGATCGCAGCCCGCGGTTGAAGGCCCGCGCCGCGCTGATGTTCAGTTCTGCCGCCTGGTCCACGCGGACCATGGCCACCGGATCGTTGGGATCGTTCGGCACCGCCGCCATGACGACCGAGCAATAGCCGAACACACGGTGCGACCAGACGAATTTCAGGAAGGCGTTGGTGACGAGGAACAGAACGACCGCAAGCTTCGCCTCCCACACGATGGGGGGTGTCTGTTCCAGTGTGAGATCCGACGCCACTTCGGACAGCCGGTCGATATTGGCGATCATCGCCAGAAGGCCGCCCAGCACGAATACCGCCGTGGACGCAAAGAATGCCGTGCTTTGGCGCAATGACGTGATGATGAGCGCGTCATAGACCTTGGGGTCGCGGGTCACGGACTGGCGCATCCATTCGCGCCGGTAGTCGGACATCAGCATCGACACGGACGACCGCTTGCCGAGCCCGCGTTCGATCACGATGGTGATCCCTGCCCAGGTCAGGAAAAGGGCCGCGACCGCCGCGACATCAAGCGGTGTGAGCAGGTGGGGGAGCGACGTGATATCCATGATGCAGCTTTACAGCGCCATTTGAACGGTTGCCATAGCGATCAATTGGTAATATAAAGTGACCAATAGGGGGGATTGCCATGGAAATGCCGAAGCCGAGCGATCTTGTGATCGCTGGAAAGGAAGAGCTTGTCGCGCAGTTGCGTGCCGTGCTTCCGGGCGATGCCGTGATCGACGACCTGGCCGAAACGCGCGCCTATGAATGCGACGGGCTGGCGGCCTATACCTGTCCGCCCATGGCCGTGGTGCTGCCCCGCACCACCGACGAGGTCGCGGCGGTGCTGCGCATCTGCCATGCCGCGAATGTGCCGGTGGTGCCGCGCGGCGCGGGCACGTCGCTGGCGGGCGGGGCGTTGCCCACGGCCGATTGCGTGGTGCTGGGCGTGGCGCGGCTGAACGACATTCTTGAAACGGATCTGCCGAACCGCTTCATCCGGGTGCAGGCGGGTCTGACCAACCTGGCCGTGACCCAGTCGGTGGAGGATGACGGCTTCTTCTACGCGCCCGACCCATCCTCGCAACTGGCCTGCGCCATTGCGGGCAACATCGCCATGAACTCGGGCGGGGCGCATTGCCTGAAATACGGCGTCACCACGAACAACCTGCTGGGCGTGACCATGGTGCTGATGACCGGCGAGGTGGTGGAACTGGGCGGGCCGTTCTGCGATGCGCCGGGGCTCGATCTGCTGGGGCTCGTGTGCGGGTCCGAAGGGCAGTTGGGCGTCGTGACCGAGGCCACGCTGCGCATCCTGCCCAAGCCCGAAGGCGCGCGCCCGGTTCTGCTGGGATTCGACAGCGCCGAGGTGGCGGGCGCCTGCGTGGCCGACATCATCAAGGCCGGCATCCTGCCCGTCGCGATCGAGTTCATGGACCGCCCCTGCATCATCGCCTGCGAGGCCTTCACCGGCGCGGGATATCCCGATTGCGCCGCACTGCTGATCGTGGAGGTCGAGGGTGCGGACGCGGAAATCGACCACCAGCTGGGTCTCATCAAGCAAATCGCGGGCCGCCACAACCCGGTCGAGATGCGTGAAAGCAAGTCGTCCGCGGAAAGCGCCGCGATCTGGCTTGGGCGCAAATCGGCCTTCGGGGCCATGGGGCAGATGGGCGATTACATCTGTCTCGACGGCACGATTCCGGTCAGCGAACTGCCATACGTTCTGAAACGCATCGGCGAGATGGCGCAGGAATACGGGCTGGGGGTCGCCAACGTGTTCCATGCGGGCGACGGCAACATGCACCCGCTGATCCTCTACGATGCCAACAAGCCGGGCGACCTGGCGCTGGCCGAAGGGCTGGGCGCGGACATCCTGAAGCTGTGCGTCGAGGTGGGCGGCTGCCTGACCGGCGAACACGGCGTCGGCATCGAGAAGCGCGACCTTATGAGCACGCAGTTCGCCCCCGACGACCTTGAGGCGCAGATGCTCGTCAAGGACGCGTTTGACCCCAAGTGGCTGCTGAACCCGGCCAAGGTATTCCCGCTGGCATCCAGCGCCGCGCGCCGGGGTGCGGCTGCATGAGCGAGGTGATGGACCAGCCCGCACTGGCCCCCGCGAACGAGGCCGAACTGGCGCAGGCCGTGGCCGCGGCGACCGGGCCGCTGCGGATCGTGGGCGGCGATACGCGCGGCGTGGGCCGCCCGGTCGCGGGGCAGCCGCTGTCCACCGCGCGGCTGTCGGGTATCCGGCTTTACGAGCCGGGCGCGCTGACCCTGGTCGCGGGGGCTGGCACGCCGCTGGCCGAGGTAGAGGCGGCGCTGGCCGCCGAAAGCCAGCGCCTGCCGTTCGAGCCGATGGATCACCGCGCGCTGCTTGGCAGCCACGGACAGCCCACGCTGGGCGGCATGGTTGCCGCCAACGCTTCGGGCCCCGCCCGCATGGTGCGCGGTGCCTGCCGCGACAGCCTGATCGGCGTGCGATTCGTCGATGGGTCCGGGCGCGTGGTGTCCAATGGCGGGCGCGTGATGAAGAACGTTACCGGCTATGACCTCGTAAAGCTGATGGCGGGAAGCTGGGGCACGCTGGGCGTGCTGACCGAGGTGGCCTTCAAGCTGCTGCCCTGTCCGGAAACCGTGGCCGTGCTGCGGCGCGAGGGGCTGGACGATGCGACGGCAATCCGCGCGTTGACCGAAGCGCTTGGCACCCCGTTCGAGGTGACCGGCGCCGCGCATCTACAACGGGGCGAGGGCGGCGCGCCGGTGACGATGATCCGGATCGAAGGCTTCGCGGACTCGGTCGCCTATCGTGCCCGGCAGCTTCAGGCGGCGCTGGCGGAGTTCGGGACGTTCGACCTCGATACCGATCCGGCCCGCGTGGAAGCGGCCTGGGTCCATGTCTGCGACGTGCGGGGCTTTGCCGATGTTCCGGGCGACGTGTGGCACCTATCTACCGTTCCGGGCGATGCGCCAGGGCTGGTGGCGCGGGTGCCGGGCGCACAGGCACAATACGATTGGGGCGGGGGGCGCGTCTGGCTCCTGGTGCCCGACGGCACCGATATCCGCCCGCTTCTTGTGGGCATGTGCGGCCACGCCACCCTGATCCGCGCCAGTGCCGATACGCGCGCCGCGATCCGTTCGTTCCAGCCAGAGGCACCGGGCGTCGCTGCCCTGTCCGACGGCCTGCGCGCCCGGTTCGACCCGCGCGGCATTCTCAATCCCGGCCTGATGGCCTGAGGTCCCCACGATGCAGACGAATTTCACGCCACAACAACTGGCCGATCCCGGCATCGCGCGCGCCAACGAGGTGCTGCGCGCCTGCGTCCATTGCGGGTTCTGCACGGCGACCTGCCCCACCTACCAGGTGCTGGGCGACGAGTTGGACAGCCCGCGCGGGCGCATCTACCTGATCAAGGAGATGCTCGAGAGCGGGCGGCCTGCCGACGAAAAGACCGTCACGCATATCGACCGCTGCCTGTCCTGTCTGGCCTGCATGACGACATGTCCGTCGGGCGTGCATTACATGCATCTCGTGGACGAGGCCCGCGCCTATATCGAGAAGACCTACAAGCGGCCATGGCACGACCGGGCGCTGCGCTGGGTGCTGGCCTTCGTGCTGCCCCATCCCACGCGGTTCCGGCTGGCGCTGCTGGGGGCCAAGATCGCGCGACCCTTCAAGCGGTTGATGCCGGATGCGCGGCTGCGGGCGATGCTGGACATGGCGCCGAAGCAGGTGCCGCCGGTATCGCGCAACGACGATCCGCAGACCTTCGCGGCACAGGGCACGCGCGTGGGCCGCGTGGCTCTGATGACCGGCTGCGCGCAGCGCGCGCTGAACACCGAGATCAACGATGCCACCATCCGCGTGCTGACCCGTGCGGGCATCGAGGTCGTGATCGCCCGCGGCATGGGCTGCTGCGGCGCGCTTGTGCATCACATGGGCCGCGAACACGAGAGCCACGCGGCGGCGAAGAAGAACATCCGCGCCTGGATGGCTGCGCACAAGGCGGACCCGCTGGACGCGATCATCATCAACACCTCGGGCTGCGGCACGACGGTGAAGGACTATGGCCACATGCTGCGCAACGATGCCATGGCGGCGGAAGCGTCAACCGTGTCGGGGCTGGCGAAGGACGTGACGGAATACCTCGCATCGCTGGACCTGCCAGGGCTCGCCGCACCCGAACCGCTGCGCGTGGGCTACCACGCCGCCTGTTCGCTGCAGCACGGGCAAAAGATCAAGGCCGCCCCCAAGGACCTGCTGAAGCGCGCGGGCTTTACCGTTGTCGAACCGAAGGACCCGCATCTGTGCTGCGGCTCGGCGGGCACCTACAACCTGCTACAGCCGGAGATCAGCGGTCAGTTGAAACAACGCAAGGTCGCCACGCTGGAGGCGACGCAGCCGGACCTTATCGCCGCGGGGAATATCGGGTGCATGATGCAGATCGGCAGCGGCACGGCGGTGCCTATCGTGCACACGGTGCAGCTGATCGATTGGGCGACCGGCGGGCCGAAACCGGCCGAGATTGCCGCCCATCGGTCATGACCCCGCGACAGCGGGACTGGGCCGTGCCATAAGCGCGGCATGATCCCTGTTCGTTTCATTGTTGGTGCAGCGTCCCTGGTCTTGCTGATGGTCTGTGCCATGGTGGCCAGCGCGGCCGCGGTGGAACGGCGGATGACCTCGCCCACGGAACAGGCCGCGTGGAACGCCGTCGGGCGGCTCAACGTGACCGGGCACGGATACTGCACCGGCACGCTGATTGCCCCCGATACTGTGCTGACGGCGGCGCATTGTCTTGTGAACCGGCGCACCGGGCGCCTGGTGGATCCGACCGCCGTGCATTTTCTGCCGGGGTATCGTGTTGGCACCTATGCCGCGCACGGCACCGGCATGCGTATCGTCGTCATGCCGGGTTATGACCGGGAACGACAGACGGTGCATCGTGACCTCGCGCTCGTGCAGCTCGACGCGGCGATGCCCGCGGCGATCAACCCGGCGCGGCTCCATGTCGGTGTCCGCACCGACATGCCCTTCACGCTGCTGTCCTATGGGCTGGACAGGTCGCAGATCCTGTCGGCGCAGCGCGATTGCGGGTTCGAGGCCCGCGTGGGTCCACTGATCCGGACGACCTGCGAAGGGCTTCCGGGGGTGTCGGGTGCGCCGCTCTACCAGATGGTGGATGGCGCGCCGGTTCTCGTTGCCGTGGCGTCGTCGATCATCGCGCGGGCCAAGGTGCCCATCCCCAAGGGTCGTGTCCTCGCGGTCGAGGTGTCGCTGGACGCGATCGACCGCCTGCGACGGCAATTGGCGGACCAGCCGACTGAAGCACGATCCCCTTGAAATGCGCCACGGGGTTTCCCACCTCACCGATGCCGGACCGCCAGTCGGGGTCCGGCACGACAAGCGGCTGTCCATGACGGAAGCCGCGACGTGTTATCGCTTTGAGGAGGATGACCCATGCGTAACTTCGATCTTGCCCCGCTCTACCGTGCCACGGTGGGATTCGACCAGATCGCCGACCTGATGGATCGGGTGCTTGCATCCGATGTGCAAGCCCCCAGCTATCCGCCCTACAACATCGAAAAGACCGCTGATGACGCGTGGCGGATCACGATCGCCGTGGCGGGCTTCGGCGCGGACGAGCTGTCCGTTGAAGTGCGGGAAAACGCGCTGATCGTGAGTGGCCGCAAGGCCGAGGACGAGGATGGCAGCCGCGTCTACCTGCATCGCGGGATCGCCACCCGCGCCTTTGACCGGCGGTTCCACCTCGCCGATCATGTGCGCGTGACCGATGCGGCCCATGCCGACGGCCTGCTGCATATCGATCTCGTGCGCGAGGTGCCCGAGGCGCTGAAGCCGCGCCGGATCGAGATTGCCAGCGGCAACGGCAAGGCCATCGACGTTGCCGCCGAACCCGCGGCCTGATCAAAACGGCCCGTGACGGGCAACGCAAAGCCCCCGCCGGTCATCCCGGCGGGGGCGTTTTCTGTTCGGTGGGCGCGGTTCAGCCGTCGATGCGCCCGATGCTGAAGAACATCGTCTCGCCCGAATGGTCGTCCACGCCGTCATTGTCGGTGGACACCCACGCGGTGCCGTCCGACTGGATCGCCAGCCCTTCGACCTTGTCGAGCACGTAACCGCCCGTCGATGTCAGGTCGGGGATCAGGTCGCGCACTTCGGTCTTGGTGACCACGGGCAACGCGCCGCCCAGCGGGGCCGGGGTCATGTCGGACAGGGCCACGCGGTAGATCTTCTTGGTCACCGCCCGGTCGCCAAGCTGGTTGTCCCGCTCGATGATGTAGACATGATCGCCGTGCAGGGTGATTTCCGACAGGCCGACCCAGCCCGTCGCCGGTTCGGTCGTGGGATAGTGCACCGCGCCCCATTCCTCGGTTTCGAGGTTGTAGGCCAGCAGCTTCACGTGGTTCGCCGGGTCGTCGTCGAACGAACGCTGCAGCGCGATCCACAGCGTGTCGCCGACCTTCGCAATGCCTTCGGCGGCCCAGCGGCGTTCCACGGCCATGATCTCCTTCGGGAAGGGGATCGTCGCGGCAATTTCGCCCTCGGCGGTCACGTGGTTGATCGCGTGCAGGATGCCACGATCAAGACGGCCCTCGTTGACGACGTAGAAATTGCCTTCGCCGTCCAGCGTGATGCCTTCCATGTCCATCAGTTGCGCCGGACGTCCGCCGCGCGTCACCGGGATGGCATTGACGATCCGCGCCGGTGTCTGGCTCGGGTCGATGTGGAAGATCGTGGGCTGGAAGCCGTAGAAGCTGTCATTGACCGCCCAGATCGTGCCGTCGCTGTCGGCGACCATGCCGGAATTGGCACCCCAGCCGGTCAGCGTCTCCATCCCTTCGGACGTGAGATGCGGATAGACCGCCGGCGCGTCCTGGTATTCGAAGATCATCACGTGCGAGCGTGCCGCGCCGTCCTCCCCGAGGTCTTCCTCGTTCGCGGTCACCAGCAGGTTGCGCTGCGGGATGGCTACCGCCCCTTCGGGCCCGATGCCCGAGGGCAGAAGCTGCGCCAGCACCGGGTTCGCCGGGTCGCTCAAGTCGTAGACGCCGACGACCGACGACCGCTCTGCAAGCAGGAACACATACGGCGTGTCCCCGAACCTGGCGAATTCCATGCCTTCCGGCTCCACGCCCTTCGCGTCCGAGCGGCGGTCGGGATAGTGGCCGATCTGCACGATGGCATGTTCGAAGGACGCACCACTTTCATGGACGATGGTGCCATCCTTGCGGAACACGGTGAAGCCGCGCGACCCGCCATCCATGTCGCCTTCGTTGGCGGTGACGAAATGGTCGGTGTCGATCCACTGGATGCCATCGGGTTCACGCGGGATGCCCGTGGCGCTTTCGTCGAAAATCAGCGCCGCACGTTCGTCGGTCATGTCGATGTTGTCGAGGTCAACCACACCGGCGGAGAAATGGCTCAGCACCTCGCCCGCGGACGACAGCACCACGATGTGGTTGTTTTCCTGCAGCGTCACGACGATCTCGCCCGCGGGGTTCACGTCCACGAATTCGGGTTCCGGGTCTTCGGGCGCGACCTCGGCCAGACCCGTGACGTCGGCGCGCACCTGCGCGTCGCACTGCATCATGCCGTCTGCATCCAGCGGAATGATCGCCACGTAGCCCGCGGGCATCTGGGGCACGCGGCCATCGCCCGCGTCCTCGTCGCGCTCGTTCTCGATGGCGACCACGACGAAGGAGGCGTCGGGGGCGACGGCGGTGCTGTCGGGCTGGCCGCCCAGATCGCAGCGTCCGGCCTCGGCGCCCGTCGCCATGTCGATATGCAGCAGGTATCCCGACGGATCGGTGAAGCTTTCCGACGTGTTCACGCCCGCGAAAACCGTATTGCCAAGCGCAGACACGGCTGTCGGTTCGCCGTCCAACGCGATGCTGCCCATCGGCTGCGGGTTCGCCGGGTCGGTGATGTCGATCATGCCGATCACGCCCAACGGGCTGTCGGAATAGACCAGCGTCATGCCATCCGCACTGGCCGAGATGATCTCGGACGAGCTGGTGCGGCTGGTATCCGCGCCTTCGGCCATGTTCGCGGCGACCGGGAACGATGCGATGCGATTGAAATTCATCTCCTGCGCGTGGCCGACACCGGCCAGCAATGCGCATGCGGAGGTGAGACAGACGAGACGTGTCATCCGGGACTCCCTGTTGTACAAGCCCTCGGGTGCTGCGCCCGAGGGGTCACAGGCGCATGACAGATTTGTGACGCCAGCATGAAATCGCTGCGTCGAACGGAGGCGCGATGGAACTGGATGCGGCCTATGACAATGCCGGCCATATTGCGGGGGCGGCGGCGTATCCCGACCGCTGGGCAGACGCGGCCACGGAGTGGCGTGCCGTGGAAGCCGCGCTTGGGCGTGCACGGTTGAACCTGCCCTACGGATCCGGTGCGCGGCAGCGATACGACCTGTTCTACCCGGCGGGACGGCCGACGGGGCTGGCCGTCTTCGTTCATGGCGGCTATTGGCGCCGGTTCGGGCGCGAGGACTGGTCCCATTTCGCCGCCGGGTGCACGTCTGCGGGCTGGGCCTGTGCGGTGCCGTCCTACACGCTGGCGCCCGCGGCGCGGGTCGCGGCGATCACGACCGAAATCGCGGCGGCGGTGACGGCGGCGGCGGGACACGTCGCGGGCCCGATATCGCTGGCGGGCCATTCGGCGGGCGGGCATCTGGTGGCACGCATGGCGATGGCGGATGGGCCGCTGCCGGGCGATGTCGCGGCGCGTGTGCAGCGCGTGGTGCCGATTTCGCCGCTGTCCGACCTGCGCCCGCTGTTGCGGACCTCGATGAACACCGACCTGCGGCTTGACGCGGAAGAAGCCGCTGCGGAAAGCCCGGCGCTGGGGAAGAAGTGCGACAGCGTTGCCGTGGCGGTTTGGGTCGGTGCGAATGAACGACCGGCGTTTCTGGACCAGGCGCGTTGGCTGGGCGCGGCGTGGGGCGCGCCGGTGCGGCAGGCGGCGGGGCGCCACCATTTCGACGTGATCGATGCGCTGCGCGACCCGACCAGTGCCATGATTGCTGACCTGCTGGGGGCCTAGGCGTCAGCCATACAGCGCATGCCAGCAAGGTTTGGGATCGCCGGGCGCGGGACTGGCGTGGAACACCGCGCGGGCGATAGCGCGCGACAGGCACAGGGCGGCGGCGTGGCCCAGCTGGAACGGCGTCTCCAGCGGGTCGGGCAGGGGCTGCGCGCCGGTCGCTGCAGCGAACACGAGATCCCCGTCCAGCAAGCTATGGCTCGGCACCAGCGCACGGGCCAGCCCGTCATGGGCGGCGACGGCCAGCCGCGTGGCCTGCGCCTGCGTCAGCGCCGCATCGGTGGCAACGATGGCGATGGTCGTCGCCTGTCCCGGTCCGGCGGACAGGCGCGGCACGTCGGGCGCGGGCGGCGCGGGGCAGGGGCCGCGCCCGCCGAACTCGGCGCCGTGCTCGAATGGGGCGGCCCAGAAATGCGGACCTGTCCCCACCGTGGCACTGCCAAGCGCGTTGACCGCCACCAGCGCGCCCAGCGTGATGTCCCCGACCAAGATGGATGCCGACCCGATCCCGCCTTTCAGCGTGCCGGTCATTGCCCCCATGCCCGCGCCTGCGCTGCCCAGCGTGACCTCCGCCCCGGCGGCATCCAGCGCCGCCCGCCCCAGTGCGGCATAGGGATTGGCGTCCCACGACTTGTCGCCGCCATTGAGCAGGTCGAACAGGATCGCCCCCGGCACGATCGGCACGCGCTGATCGCCCACCGCGAAGCCGCGGCCCGCGGCGCGCAGACCCGCGCGCACCCCGTCGGCAGCGGCAAGCCCGTAAGCCGACCCGCCCGCCAGCACCAGTGCATCGGCCTGCTGCACCAGCCTGTCCGGAGCCAGAAGGTCGGTTTCGGTGGTGCCCGGCGCCCCGCCCATGACATGCACGGCGGCGGTGAAAGGCGCATCGCCCACCAGCACCGTGACGCCGGATTTCAGGTGCGCATCCTGCGCCTGTCCGACCGCCACGCCGGGAACGTCGGTGATGAGGTTGCGGGGGCCGGGGCGCATGGAGCGAGCCTGCTGCGTCCACCGCGGTGCGTCAAGCAGGGCTTTGTCCCGCGCCCCGCAGCCCCTAGATGTGGGTGAAAGGAGACCCCGATGGCCTTCGTGCGCCTCATACTTCTGCTGCTGATCCCGCTCGCGGTGATCTACGCCAGTCTGCTGGCGTGGCTCTGCGCGCGCCGCCGCGATCGGCTGGAAGAGGATTTCAACCCGGCGGCATCCCCGACGGAGCGACGGGCATTTGTGCAGGCCGGCGTTCGCGCCTATGCTGCGCGCATACGCGGGCGTCTGGCCGCGGTCGTTTTCGGGATACCGATCTTCGGCCTCATCGGATACGTGCTTGTCACGAACGGGATATAGAGGGCGCTCATGGCCTATGTGAAATGGACTTTCATCGCGCTTGTGGCCCTGCTGGCGGCGGGCTTCCTGCATTACACCCTGCCCCGGCACAACGTCATGCGCATCGTCGAGACCGAGGTGCGCCGCGTGGAAGTACCTGCGGGATCGCTGTTCTGGGGCGGGTCCGAACCGGGCGACAGCACCGGCAACCGGGACGTGAAGTTCATCAGCGGCGTGACCGAGAGCGGCACCGCCATCGTGTTCCGCAACGAGGACACGGGCTGGGGGTGGCCGCCGTATTACAAGTTCGATTCCGCCGATCTTCAGGCGCGGGCCGCCGACAGCGTGTCGTCGCGCGAGGCGCCGGAATGGATGCTCGTGCGCTACTACGGCTGGCGGAGCAACCTGTTCTCGATCTTTCCCAACGCGCTGGCGATAAGCCCCGCGACAGGACCGGACATGCGGGTGATCCCGTGGTTCAACATCGTGGTCCTGTCGGCGCTTGCGGCACTGGTGATATTCGTTCGCATGGCGCTGAAGCGCTTCTGGCGCAACCGGGTCGATCCGGTCGTCGCGCGTGTTGCGGAAGGGTTCGACAATGCGGACGATGCCGCCGATGCCGCGCATGCAAGGTTCCGTGGGACACGGCAGAAGTTCCGCGAATGGTGGACGGAAACGTTCGGGTGACGTGCACCCGCCCATTGCGCCCGTTCCGCCACCGAAAGGGCGCGGCATGATTCGCCATATCGTGCTGGTCAAGTTCAAGCCCCAGACGGCGGAATCCGAGATCACGGCGATCCTTGATGGCTTGGCTGCGCTGGTTTCAGCCCTGCCGGGCGCGCGCGGCTTCAGCGGGGGGCGTTCCGAAAGTCCCGAAGGCATGGAACGCGGTTACACGCACGGCTTCGTCATCGATTTCGACGGCTGGGCGGATCTCGAGACCTATGCGACCGATGCAACACATCGCGCGCTTGGCGCCCGGCTCGCCGAGAATGCGGTGGACGGACGCAACGGCATTCTCGTGATGGATATCGACATCGCAGGATGAGTGACGCGCCCTCGGGGCGCGCGGCGTCAGCCCGGTGACATGCCCCGCAGTTTCTCGGACCGCCGCCGCAGCAGTTCCAGCGTCGTCAGCAGCGCGATGGACAGGCACACGAGAATCGTCGCAACCGCAAGGATCGTCGGGCTGATCTGTTCGCGCAGGCCGATGAACATCTGCCACGGCAGGGTCTTCTGGCTGGCGGAGCCCACGAACAGCACCACCACAACCTCGTCGAAGGACGTGATGAACGCGAAAAGCCCGCCCGAGATCACGCCGGGCAGGATCAGCGGCATCTGCACCCGGAAGAATGTCGTCACCGGGTTCGCCCCCATGTTCGCCGCCGCGCGGGTCAGGGACCGGTCGAATCCCACGAGCGTCGCCGTGACGGTGATGATGACGAAGGGGATGCCCAACGCGGCATGGGCCAGCACGACCCCGACATAGGTCCCCTGTAAACCGATGCGGCTGTAGAAAAAATACATCCCCGCCGCCGAGATGATGAGCGGCACGATCATCGGCGAGATCAGGATCGCCATGATCGCCTGCCGGAAGGGCACGTGTTCCGAACTCAGGCCGATGGCGGCGAGCGTGCCGAAGGATACCGCCAGCAGCGTCGCCACCGGCGCGATGGTCAGCGAGTTGCGCAAGGCCGCCTGCCAATCGCTGTTGCCGAAGAAATCCTCGTAATGCTTCAGCGAATAGCCCGCGGGGTCGAGCGACAGCATGGCGGGCGTGAAGGTGAAGAAGTTCTCGGCATTGAAGCTGAGCGGCATGACCACCACGATGGGCGCGATCAGGAAGAAGAAGATCAGCCCGCAGATCACGCGGAAGGCGTAATGCCACAGCACCTCGCCCGGTGTCAGATAGGGCGGCAGGCCCGCCCGGTACCGTCCATCCGCGATCCACAGCGGGAACCAGCCGAAGAAGGCGCCGAACGCGGCCCCGACGATCAGCCCCATCGTGCCGCCGACCAGCAGCCCGACCAGGGCGGAGGACGCGGCTATGCCCCAGCGCATCGTGCGGCGCGGCAGCGGTGCCTGCATCAGCCCCCAGGCCAGCGCGGCCCCGAGGGCCGCACCCAGCAAGATACCCAGCAGCCCCGACCCCTGCGCCGTGCCGACGAACAGCCCCGCGAAAGCGGCTGCGGCGGCGGTGACCGGCCCGGTGAAGGAAAAGGGCTGCGGTTTGAGTTGGATCAGCGTCGCCATGGTTCAGCCCCCGAGCTTCACGTTGTCGATGCCCACGATGCGATCGTAAGCCCAGTAGAGAATCAGCACTGCCCCCAGCAGGATCGACCCGAGCGCCGCCGCCAGACCCCAGTTGAGCGAGCTGGAGATGTGATAGGCGATCCGGTTGGAAATGAACGTCCCCGAGGTGCCGCCGACGATCTCCGGCGTGATGTAGTAGCCGATGGCGAGAATGAACACGAGGATCGAGCCAGCGCCGATCCCCGGCACCGATTGCGGGAAATAGACCCGCCAGAAGGCAGTGAAGGGCGTGGCCCCCAGCGACTTCGCGGCACGCAGGTAGCTGGGCGGGATCGTCTGCATCACGGAATAGAGCGGCAGGATCATGAACGGCAGCAGGATATGGGTCATCGCCACGATGGTGCCGAACTGGTTGTTGATCATGATGAGCCGGCTTTCGTCGCCCACGACCCCGAGCCATACGAGAATGTCGTTGATGACGCCCTGCTGTTGCAGCATCACCTTCCACGCGCTGGTACGCACCAGAAGCGATGTCCAGAACGGCAACAGCACGAGGATCATCAGCAGGTTGGCGGTCCGCATGGGCAGGTTCGCCAGAAGCCACGCGATGGGATAACCGAGCAGGATGCAGCTTCCCGTGATCATGAGCGACATGAACATCGTGCGCTTGAACAGGATGCCGTAGATCCGTTCGTCTTCGGGCTGCATGCTGACGCCTTCGGCGTTCAACTGCATGTCCACGGCATTCAGGAAATAGCCCGAGGTGTAGCTGGGCGAGTAGACCTTGATCGTGGCCCAGATGTCCGGATTGCCCCAGCCGGCGTCCACCTCGATGAAACGGTCGCGGATGGAGACGGGCTGGAATTGATCGAGCATCCGCTTCGTTTCGAGAAGCAAGTCGGATTGTGGCCCGTCATAGGCTCCCAGGTCCGCTTCCGACACGTTGAGAAGGTCTTGGTAAAGGCGCAGGTAGAACAGGCTCCAGGGCTCTTCGTCGCCGACAACGGCGCTATTCTCCACGCGAACGTATTCGGCCCAGTCACGGAAGATCGCAGCGGCGCTTGGCAGCAGCTCGCCGATACCGGGATTGAGCCGGATGGGTTGGTCATAAGTCGCGCCGCCGCCGAAGGGACCGACGGGGTTCTCCTCGCGCCAGGCGCGGGCTGCCGCGAAATAGTCGGGGTCCGTCATCAGCGCAGCGAGCGTGCCGGGTTCGACCCAGCGCGGGTCCAAAGCTTCGAAGTTGTCCAGATAGGGCGCGGCGACATCGTCGATGTTGCGTCCGGTCTGCCGGAAGATCGACGACATGCCCGACTGTTCATAGTTCAGGCGGCTGCCCAGACGGGTATGTGTGTTGGCCGCCACGGCCAGCGTCAGGTCCGTCAGAAGCGCGCGATAGGTGTCCTCGGACGGCAGGTCGCCGCTGTCGGACTCCCACCCCTGCAATTCAGCGGTCGTGCGGGGCAGGGTCTGCGACACGATCTGGTTTTCGACCGACCGGAACAGCATGTCGGCGATGGGGGCCACGAACGTTACGAGGATGAATACCAAGAGCGGCGCAACCAGCATCAGTGCCCGCAGTTTCTGTGCCCTGAGCGCCCGCCGCAGACTGGCCTTCAGTGGTGTTCCGTCCGAGGCAAGAACCGGGCCGGTATCGGCCGCTTCGGCCCGCCGGTCGGCCCGTGTCGTCCCGGTGTTCGTGTCGATTGCGTCGGCCATGCTGTCCCCGCCTGTTCAGTCGCAGCGTCCTGCCGGACGCAAGGCAGGAAAGGGGCCTAATGGCCCCTTTCCGGTCGTGTCGTTACTGCACCAGCCAGGACTGGAACTTCGCGTCGATGTCGTCGCGATAATCCGCCCAGAACGTGTAGTTGTAGAGCAGCGTGTTCTCCGAGTTCGCCGGATCGGTCGGCATGTGCGGCCCCATGGCGATGCCCAGTTCCGCATGCTCGCCCACCAGCGGTGCCGAGGATGCCCGTGCCGGACCGTAGGAGATGTACGCCGCCTGGTCCGCAAGGCGCTGTGTGTCAGTGGCGAAGCGCACGAAATCGACCACGCGGTTCAACGCTGCCGGTTCCAGCCCCGCGGGGATGATCCAACCGTCAAGGTCGAACACCTGCATGTCCCACAGCATCTCGAAGGGCTGGTCCTGTTCCTCGATCGCCGAGAACCAGCGTCCGTTATAGGACGAGCCCATCACGATCTCACCATCGGCCAGAAGCTGCGGCGGCTCGGCGGCGGCCGACCACCACACGACTTCGTCCTTGATCGTGTCCAGCTTGGCGAGCGCACGGTCCTGCCCTTCGGGCGTGCCGAGCACGTCGTAGATTTCGTCCTTGGCCACGCCATCGCAATAGAGCGCCCATTCCATGTTGTTGATCGGGCGGCGTTCCAGCGTGCGCTTGCCGGGATAGGTTTCCAGGTCGAACATCGCGCAGATGGAGGTCGGCGCGGGCGCGCCTTCGGGCAGCAGATCCGGGCGATAGGCCGCGGTCGTCGAATAGACGATCTGCGGAATGAAGCAGTCGGACACGATCAGGTCGCCGAAATCCTCGGACGCGGGCGTGCCGTCATCGCCGGGCACCAGCAACTGATCCGGGTTGTATTCGAGCGCGAGCCCTTCGTCGCACAGACGAATGGCATCGGAGGCCACGACGTCCACGAGATCCCAGGTGATGTTGCCAGCCTCGTTCATGGCGCGCAGCTTGGCCACGGCCTCGTTCGAGGATTCGTCCCAGGTCACGCTCACATCCGGATTCATCTCCAGATAGGGCTTCACATAGGCTTCGTTCTGGCTGTTCTGATAAGCCCCGCCCCATGACACGATGGTCATGTCGGTGCTCATCTCCTGCGCGAGCGCTGGCGTCATCGCCAGGGCCATCGCCGTGCCAGTCATCAGGAAGGATGCGGCTTTCATTTGGTTTTCCCCTGTCTTTTCCCGTGATTTTAAGTGCGACGGGTGGGGCCACGGGTCTTGCCCGGCCCGCCGGTATCCGCGTGCGCCCATGGTGTCGGGCGGCATCGCGCAGTCCGCGCAGACGATCAGGCGTCGAGCGCGCGGCAATCTTCGGGCAGCCAGCCGATTTCGATCTGGGTGCCCGGTTTCAGCCGTGGCTGGTCGGGCGCGTTGCGGGTCTTCACGATGAAGTCGTCGCGGCCCGCCACCCTCAGCCGTGTCCTGAAGATATCGCCCATGTAGATGAATTCCAGTACTTCGGCCTTGAGCGTGTGCGCATCGGGGCTGAGCCGTTCGCGATTCGTCTCGACCCGCTCGGGGCGGATCGACACCAGCGTGCGCTCGCCGACCTCCGACACGTTGACCGGCTTGCAGTCGATGATCTCGCCGCCGTCCAGTTCCACGGTGGCAAGCCCGTTGCGGATTTCCTTGACCGTTCCGGCCAGCGTGTTGTTCTCGCCGATGAACTGCGCGACGAAGCTGTTCTGAGGGCTTTCATACAGCTCGTCGGGTGCTGCGAGTTGCTGGATGCGCCCGTCATCGAACACCGCCACCCGGTCCGACATGGTCAGCGCTTCGGTCTGGTCGTGAGTCACGTAGACCACGGTGATGCCGAGGTCATGGGCCAGCCGCGTGATTTCGAACTGCAATGTTTCGCGCAACTGCTTGTCGAGCGCGCCGAGCGGTTCGTCCATCAGCACAAGTTCGGGTTCGAACACCAGCGCGCGGGCCAGCGCGATGCGCTGCTGCTGTCCGCCCGACAATTGCGCGGGGCGGCGACCGCCGAAATCGCCCATCTGCACCATGTCGAGCGCGCGCTTGATCTTCGCTTCGCGGTCGGACTTGCCCATCTTGCGCACTTCCAGCGGAAAGGACAGGTTTTCGGCCACGGTCATGTGCGGGAACAGCGCGTAGTTCTGGAATACCATCCCGATGCCGCGCTTGTGCGGCGGAATGTTGTTGATGGGCTGCCCGTCCAGCCGTATCTCGCCCGTGGTGGCGGTTTCGAATCCGGCCAGCATCATCAGGCAAGTCGTCTTTCCCGAACCCGACGGCCCGAGCATCGTGAGAAACTCGCCCTTCGGCATCGACAGGTTCAGGTCCTTCACGACGAGGCTTTCACCGTCGTAGCTTTTCTGCACGCGTTCGAATTCGACGAACGCGGCGTTGCTCTGGTCCTGCGGCACGCAAGGCTCCCTGTGTGTCTATTTTGTTACACACATGAAAACCCGTGCGTGGCAAAATCGCAACCGCTTAGCGGCATAATTCGCCAAAATGCGACATCCGCGCCAAAAATACGCCGTCGCCACGGAAAATCCGTGCACGCGGCGCGGTGTTTGCGCACGAAACGAAACGCCGATGCATGCGAATCGCGACGCGGGTCCATTGTGTTTTCAGCCTTGGGTTGCAGGCTCCGCCAGCCGCAGCGTGGCCGATCCGGCGGACATCGGGCCAGCGGCGCGGTCGAACCGCAAATGCGCCAGCCCGAAGCCACCGGCCTGCGTAAAGAGCGTGCCGATGGTGCGTCCGGCGTCGTCCGCCACCGGCGTGCCCACGGGCGCGCCGCCCGTCACCGCGACCCGCACCAGGCCCTTGCGCAGTTCGGTCTTGTGGCGCATCCGCGCCGTGACCTCCTGACCGACATAGCATCCCTTGCGGAAATCGACGCCGTGGAGCCGGTCGAACCCGGCCTCGAGGATGAAGGTCCGGTCGGGGACAAGTTCCACGCCGGTTTCGGGCACCACGTGGTCCACCCGCAGCGCGTTCCATTCGGCCGGATCGATCCCGCCCGCTGGTCCGTCGCCATAGGCCCGCCAGCCAAGCGCGGGATGACGCGGATCGGCCACGGCCCCGGCGGGCATCTCTCCCAGACCCTGGGTCACCGTCAGACCCGCATCCGCGATCCGCACGTCAGCGCGCAGCTTGTACATCGACAGCCGCTTCGCCAGTCCGGCGGCCAGCGGTTTGGCCACGTCCAGCAGGATTGCGTCATCCGCATCCACGAGGAAGAAATCCGCCAGGTACTTGCCCTGCGGCGTCAGCATCGCCGTCCAGACCGCACCCGCCGAAAGCCGGTCCACATCGCTGGTCACCAGCCCCTGCAGGAACTTCGCCCGGTCCGCACCGGTGATGCGCAGCACGTGGCGGGGGGGCAGGACGGGATCGGTCATGGGAAGGCTCCTTTCCGGACCGATATAAGCGATTGCCCGCGCGGCGAAAGGGTCAGCCGCGGCGCGCGTCCCAGCTTGCCGTCAGGGCGTCGTGGTCATATCGGGTTGCGAACCAGTGCTCCAGCGACATCGGTTCTTGTGCCATCTCGGCCTCGTAGACGTCGAAGACGTGGTCGAGCACGCCCGTATCGGTCGATGCCAGATGCATGTATTTCCAGTGCAACTGCCGCCGCGCCTCGGCCACCGGGCGGCCTTCGATCACCGCCAGATAGATCGCCGCGGCAAAGCCCGCGCGGTCCGCACCGGACTTGCAATGGAGCACGAAGGGGCGTTCCACACTGCGCATCAGCGCGATCAGTTCGAGGATGTTGTCCCGCGGGACCAGCTTGCGCGCGCTCAGCGTGATGTTGTGCAGGGTCAGCCCGAGCTTCGCACAGGCCTCCTGCTCGAACAGGAAGGGGCTTTGCTGTACCGCACCGCGCAGGTTGATGACGCTGCGGATCCCCATGCGCTGGTAACGCTTCAGCCGCCGGGGGGAGGGCTGGTTCGACCGCCAGACGCCGGGTGCGATCTCGAACAGGTTCCACCACACGATCCGCAGGAAAGCATGGTCCAGAAGCTGGAAATGCCACCACGCCCGGCGCCGCGCGCGCGGCGTGGCGATGCTCCGGCCGTAGCGGTCGCGCAAGGCGTGTTCTATCGTTCGGAATCGGGACTTGAGCGACAAGACAGCGGCACCGGGCAGCGGGTTTCAGGTCCGCAGCATGTAGCCGCGTCGGCACCCTTACGCAATCGCGCCCGCGCCCGCGCTGCCACGTTGACCGCGCGCCGTTGCTGATCTAACTCGGCTCGGTTGTCGCCTCTTGCATGGATGCTGCCGATGTCGCTGTCCCAGGGTCGCCCCTATCTCGCCATTCCCGGCCCGTCGGTGATGCCCGATCGTGTGTTGCAGGCCATGCACCGCGCCGCACCCAACATCTACGAGGGCGCATTGCCCGACATGGTGGCTTCGCTGATCCCGGATCTGAAGGCCGTGGCGCGGACCGCGGGCGATGTCGCCATCTACATCGCCAACGGCCACGGTGTGTGGGAGGCCGCGCTGGCCAACACCCTGTCCCGAGGCGACAAGGTGCTGGTGCTGTCCACCGGCCATTTCGCGCTTGGCTGGGCCGCCGTCGCGCGGCAGCTTGGCGCGGATTTGGAGGTGATGGAGTTCGGCCACCGCGCGCCCGTGGACCCGGCGCAGGTTGCGGACCGTTTGCGCGCCGATGCGCGCCACGAAATCCGCGCGGTGCTGTGCGTCCAGGTGGACACGGCCACGAGCGTGCGCAACGATGTAGCTGCCCTGCGCGCAGCGCTCGATGCAGCGGGGCATCCGGCGCTCTTCATGGTCGATTGCATCGCCTGCCTTGCCTGCGACGAGTTCCGGATGGACGACTGGGGCGTGGACGTGATGGTCGCCGCCAGCCAGAAGGGGCTGATGACGCCGCCGGGGCTCGGGTTCGTGTTCTTCGGGCCGAAGGCTGCGGCGGCGCGGGTGTGCGCGGATTGCGTCACCGCCTATTGGGACTGGACCGCGCGGGCCGACCCGGCGGTGTTCTACCAGTATTTCTACGGCACCGCGCCGACCCACCACCTGTTCGCGCTGCGCGAGGCGCTGACCATGCTGGTGCATGAAGAGGGGATCGATGCGGCAATTGCCCGCCACGCGGTGCTGGCCCGCGCAGTCTGGGCGGCCTTCGCGGCATGGGAGGCACCGGGCGGCGTGTCGTTGAACATCGCCGATCCGGCGTGCCGGTCGCACGCGGTCACGGCGCTGCGTTGCACCGCGCCCGATGGCACGCGCCTGCGCGACTGGATGGCCGACGAGGCCGGGGTGACGCTCGGGATCGGGCTGGGCATGGCCCCGCTCGGCAGTCCCGACTGGCACGGGTTCTTCCGCATCGCCCATATGGGCCATCTGAATCCGCACATGGTGCTGGGCGCGTTGGCGTCGGTGCAGGCGGGGATGGCGGCGTTGGGGATACCGCATCGCAGTGGCGGGCTGGACGCCGCGACCGCCGTGATCGCGGATGCCACCCGGCCGGATCAGTCCCGGCCCGAGGCTGCCGAAACCGGCGCGCGCTGCGCCGGCTGATAAGATCAGCCCCCGTCGATCTCGCGCAAAGTCTCGCCGAGCGCCGCGTCGAACAGGGCATGGTCCTCGGGCAGGCCGCAACTGACGCGGATGCAGCGGTCGAGCGGGGCGACGCCGGGCATCCGCACGAACACGCCGCGCCCCTGTAGCCCGGCCAGCACGGCGCGCGCCCGGTCACCGTCGCCGCCACAGTCGATGGCGACGAAATTGGTGGCCGAGGGCAGGGTGCGCAGGCCGTGGGCGGTAGCGATCTCCGACAACTCCGCCCGCGCGGCGGCGACGCGGGTCTTGACATGGTGCAGCCATTCGACGTCGCGCAGGGATGCAAGACCGGCGGCCTGGGCGATCCGCGTCACGCCGAAATGGTCCCGGATGCGGTCGAACATGGCGATGGTGGACGGCGCGCCGATGGCATAGGCAAGCCGAAGCCCAGCCAGCCCATGCGCCTTGGAAAAGGTGCGAAAGCGGATCACCCGCGGGTCTGACGTGTCGAACAATGGTTCCGCGCCTGCGGGGGCGAGTTCGATATACGCCTCGTCCAGCGCGAGCATGCAGTCGTCGGGCAATGCGGCGATCATCCTGGCGATGGTGGCGGCGCTGTGCCAGCTGCCCATCGGGTTGTCGGGGTTGGCGATATAGACCAGTTTCGCGCGCGTTTCCCGGGCCTTGGCGATCAGCGCGTCGGGGTCTTCGTGGTCACCGGCATACGGCACCTTGTGGAGCGCGCCGCCATTGGCCGCGACGTGATAGGTAAAGGTCGGATAGGCCCCGTCGGAGGTCACGACCGGGTCGCCCGGCTCCACCAGAAGCCGCACCAGAAGGCCCAGAAGCCCGTCGATGCCGCTGCCCATGACGATGGCCTCGGCGTCGATATTGTGCAGTTTCGCAAGGGCTTGCCGCAGGTCGTAACTTTCGGCGTCGCCATACATCCACGCATCAGGGGCGGCCTGCACCATCGCCTCGACCGCGCGGGGGGAGGGGCCGAAGCGGGATTCGTTGGCCCCCAGCCGCGCGGCGAAGGGGCGGCCCATGCGGCGTTCGAGCGTGTCGGAGCCGACGAAAGGGACGGTCGCGGGCAGGGCCGCCACCGTCCGCGTGAAGCGGGGCGCGCGTGTCATGCCCCTTGCCTGCCACGGAAAAGCCGTTTCAGGCAAGGGGTTTGCGCGTCACGCAAGGCGAGCCAGCCGGTCATGGGCGGCGCGCAGCTTGGCGTCCTCGTCTTCCTTCTGGGCCAGCAGTTCGCGGGTCTCATGGATCACGTCCTCCGGGGCGCTTTCGACGAATTTGGGATTGTTCAGCCGCCCGCGCAGGCCGCCCATGTCCTTGGCCAGTTTGCCCAATGTCTTGTCGAGCCGGGCGAGTTCCTCGGCCACGTCGATCACGTCCGAAAGGGGCAGCGCGAAGGTGCCGCCATCGACCGGGATCGTCACGGCACCCTTCGGCAAGTCACTGACAATACTGCGTTCCGTGACACGGGCGAGGCGCAGGATCAGGGATTCGTTGCGGGTCCAGGCGGCGTCCCCGGCGGCGTCGAGATCGAGCTGCAGGAGCGGCAGTTTCGCCCCGGCGGGGACGTGCATCTGGGCGCGGAGGGAGCGGATGGATTCGATCAGGCCGATCACCCAGCCCATCTCGCGATCCGCTTTTTCGTTCGCGATATCAGCGGGTTGCAGGTCCGGCCAGTCCTCGTGGCACAGAAGGTTCGCGCGGTCGCCGGTGAGGGACCACAATTCCTCGGTGATGAAGGGCATGAACGGGTGCAACAGGACCATGCAGCGTTCGAGAACGAAGCGCATGGTGCGGCGGGTTTCCGCAACGATGTCAGCATCTTCCGAGGCGAGAAGCGGCTTGGCGAATTCGACATACCAGTCGCAGACCCGGCCCCAGACGAAGCCGTAAAGCGCGCCCGCCGCGTCGTTGAAGCGGAAGGCGTCGAGGGCGGTATCGACCTCGGCCCGTGTCCGGGCAAGCTCGCCCAATATCCAGCGGTTGGCCGTCTGGGCGGTGTCGGACTCGCGTATGACTCCCGTATGACTTTCATATGACTCGACGTCAGCGCCGAACACGCCGTTCATTTCCGCGAAGCGCACGGCATTCCACAGCTTGGTGCCGAAATTGCGGTAGCCCGCGATGCGGTCTTTCGACAGCTTCAGGTCGCGCCCCATGGCGGCCATGGCGGCGAGGGTGAAGCGGACGGCGTCGGCGCCGTATTCATCGATCAGGTCCAGCGGGTCGAGCACGTTGCCGAGCGACTTGGACATCTTCTTGCCCTTCTCGTCGCGCACGAGCGCGTGGACATAGACGGTGTCGAAGGGGCGTTGGCCGACGATCGCGTATTGCATCATCATCATTCGGGCGACCCAGAAGAAGATGATGTCGAAGCCGGTGACGAGCACGGAGGTGGGGAAGTAGCGTTTGAGTTCGTCGGTATCCTCGGGCCAGCCCAGCGTGCCGATGGGCCAGAGGCCGGAGGAGAACCACGTGTCGAGGACGTCGGGGTCGCGCCAGACCGGGTAAACCAGCCGTGTCGGGTCCTGGTTCAGATTGTAGTCCGCGATGGACGCCGCGAGCCGTTCGATGGCGGTTTCCCGGTCCGCGACCTCGATCACGCGCGCGGCGTGCAGGGGCGCGGGCAGGGCGGCGAGGTCGGCGTGGAACTTCGAAGCGACCCCGTCGAGACCTTCCGCGCAATGGTGGGTCGGGTCGGCATGGTTGAACGCGCCGCTCGCGAGCAGGCGCATCAGTTCGACCTCGTCCAGCGCGTTGTCGCCTTCGTCGTCGCGGAAGCCCGTGGCCCAGACGTCCAGACCATACCACACCGGGATTTGATGCCCCCACCAGAGTTGGCGGGAGATGCACCACGGCTCGATATTCTCCAGCCAGTGGAAATAGGTCTTGGCATCGCGTTCCGGCAGGATCTGCACCTCGCCCGACCGAACCGCGTCGATGGCGGGGCCGACAATCCGTTCGGCGTCCACGAACCATTGGTCGGTGAGCATGGGTTCGATGACGACCTTGGACCGGTCGCCGAAGGGCTGCATGATCGGTTTCGACTCGACCAGCGGGACGAGGGTGTTGTCCTGTTCCTCGCCGCCCTCTTCCGGCGCGGCCGGGGCCTTGGCCTTTGGCCCGAGCCGGGGGTCGCCCGGCGGGACCATGACGGCCAGCCCTTCGGCGGTGATTTCCGCGACGACCTTGTCGCGGGCGTCAAAACGGTCCAGCCCGCGCAGGTGGTCGGGGACGAGATTGATCGCATCCACCTCTGCCTCGGTCAGGGTGCGCTGGCCTTGCGCCACCTCCATGGCGATGGCGGCGGCCTCGGCATAGGGCGCGCCGTCGTCGCGCATCCGGCCCGCGGTGTCCATCAGCCGGTAGCAGGGGATGCCGCCGCGCTTGGCCACCGCGTAGTCGTTGAAGTCATGCGCGCCGGTGATCTTGACGGCCCCCGAGCCGAAATCGGGGTCGGGGTAGTCGTCGGTGATGATCGGGATGAGGCGGCGATGTTCCTTCGGCCCCACGGGGATCTCGCACAGCTTGCCCACGATGGGGGCGTAGCGCGCGTCGCCGGGATGGACCGCGACGGCCCCGTCGCCCAGCATGGTTTCGGGGCGCGTGGTGGCGATGGAGATATAGTCGCGGGTTTCGCGCAGGGTGACGTTCCCGTCCTCGTCCTTTTCGATGTAGTCATAGGTTTCGCCACCGGCGAGCGGGTAGCGGAAGTGCCACATGTGGCCGGGCACCTCGGTATTCTCGACTTCCAGATCGCTGATCGCGGTCTCGAAGTGGGGATCCCAGTTCACCAGCCGCTTGCCGCGGTAGATCAGGCCCTTGTCGTACATCTCCACGAACACCCGGATCACGGCGTCGTGGAAGTTCTGCCCGCCGGGCGTGCCCTCGGTGTCGCCCGGGGCACCGGCCATGGTGAACGCCTCGCGCGACCAGTCGCAGGAGGCGCCGAGCCGCTTGAGCTGCTGGCGGATATTGCCGCTGGAGCGGGCCTTTTGCTGCCACACGAGATCGAGGAAGGCATCACGGGTGAAATCGGTGCGGCGCTTGCCCTGCTTGGCGAGATCCCGTTCGACGACCATTTGCGTGGCGATCCCTGCGTGGTCCGTGCCCGGCTGCCAGAGCGTGTCGTGCCCGCGCATCCGGTGCCAGCGGGTCAGGATGTCCTGAAGCGTGTTGTTGAACGCGTGGCCCATGTGCAGCGCGCCGGTGACGTTGGGCGGCGGGATCACGATGGAGAAGGTGTCGGCCCCCGGCTTGGCGTTCGCGCCCGCCGCGAAGGCGTTCGCGGTGTCCCAGCGGGCTGCGATGCGGGCTTCGGCCTCGGCCGGGGTAAAGGTCTTGTCCATCGCCATGGTGTATGGGTCCGTCCTGATCCAAGCGGTTTGCGGTGGCATAGCGAATGCGCGGGGCGAGGCCAAGTGCGCGGGGGCGTGATCGCGCGCGTCCCGCGCGACGGCGTGATCGCGCGTGTGGGGCGGTTCGTGGCAGGATGGGGGCGGAGGGATGCGATGCGCGATCTGGTGGTGATCCTTGACGGCACGCTCGGGCGGCTCGACATGCGCGGGCTGACCCATGCGGGGCGGATCGCGCGGTTGCTGGCGAGGACGGATGCGGAGGTGTTCTATGAAGAAGGCGGCCAGTGGCAGGGCTGGCGCGACCTTGGCCCGGTGCTGACGGGGCGGGGGATCAACGGGCGCATCCGGCGGGCTTATGGGTTCCTGGCGGAGCGGTACCGGCCCGGCGACCGGGTGTTTCTGCTGGGCTATTCGCGGGGCGCCTATGCGGTGCGGTCGCTGGCAGGGCTGATCGACCGGATCGGGCTCTTGAAGCCGCGCCGGGCGAGCGGGCCGATGATCGAGCAGTTGTACCGGCTGTATCAGGGTGACCCGGACGGGCCGCGGGCGCGGGCCTTTACGCGGCGCTTCTGCGTGGCGGAGGCGGAGATCACGGCGGTGGGCGTGTTCGATACGGTCAAGGCGCTGGGCGTGCGGCTGCCGGGGCTGGCGGGCTGGACGGAGAAGGCGCACGCGTTTCATTCGCACCAGTTGGGCGACCGGGTGCGGCACGGGTTCCACGCGCTGGCGCTGGACGAGACGCGGGTGGCCTTCGCGCCGGTGCTGTGGGACTGCCCGCCGGGCTGGCGGGGGCATGTGGAACAGGTGTGGTTCCGGGGCAGCCACGGCGATGTGGGCGGGCAGCTTGTGGGCTGGGACGCGGCAAGGCCGCTGGCCAATATCCCGCTGGTCTGGATGCTGGGGCGGCTGGAGGGCTGCGGGATGCCGCTGCCCGCGGGCTGGCGGGCCGGGCTGCCCTGCGATGCGACGGCGCCGGGGCGGGGCAACTGGCGCGGCTGGGGCGCGGCCTTTGCGCTGCGCCGGCGGCGGGTGATCGGTGCGGACATGTCCGAGTTCGTGCACCCGTCGGCGGTGGATCACCCCTGGGCGGCGGGTCTGCCCGTGCTGGGCGGCGGCGTCGCGGGGGGTGGCGGTGCGACGACGGGGGCGGTGCCGGAGGGGGTGTAGGCGCAGACCCTGGCCGGGGCTGTGCGCCATGGGCCGGCGTCGGGCCGCACGCGTTGGGCGGCCCGGGTGGCCGCGCGTTCGGGCCGGACACGAAAACGGCCAGCCTGTTGTGGCTGGCCGTTGTCAGAAGCGTTCGCGCCGTCGCGGCGGGTCAGGCCACCTGTTCGAGCGTGGGGACGGCGCCGGGCACGCCGAGCGCGTGGCACACGTCGCGGGTCAGGTGCGGCTTGTTGAGCGTGTAGAAATGCAGCCGGTCGACGCCGCCGTCCATCAATTCGCTGCACAGTTCGGTGCACATGGCGACCGACAGGTCTTTTTCGCGCCCGTCGCGGATGGCCTTGTCATAGGCTTCGTCCACCTCGGGCGGGATGACGGTGCCGCAGGCGACGGCGAACTTGCGCACGCCCTTCCAGTTGTCGATGGGCACGATGCCGGGGATGATCGGCGCGGTGATGCCCGCCGCGGCACAGCGGTCGCGGAAGCGGAAGAAGGTTTCGGCCCCGAAGAAGAACTGGGTGATCGCGGAATGGGCGCCCGCGTCGAGCTTGCGCTTGAGGTAGTCCACATCGGCGGTGTCCGACGCGGCTTCCGGGTGGCGGTCGGGATAGGCGCCGACGCGCAGGGTGAACTTGCCGGTGGCGGCCAGCGCCTCGATCAGTTCGACGGAATTGTTGAAGCCATCGGGATGGGGGGTGAAGCCGCCCGACCCCTTGGGCGGATCGCCGCGCAGGGCGACGATTTCGGTCACGCCCGCGGCGGCATAGGCATCGGCAATGGCGAGGGTTTCTTCGCGGGTCGCGTCCACGCAGGTCAGGTGCGCGGCGACGTTCAGGCCGTAATTCTTGTGGATGGCTTCCACGGCTTCATGGGTCAGCTTGCGGGTGGTGCCGCCCGCGCCGTAGGTTACCGACACGAAATCGGGCGACAGGGGTGCCAGCGCCCGGACGGTTTCCGACAGCTTGAAGGATGCGTCCAGCGTCTTGGGCGGAAAGAATTCGAACGAAATGCGCGGGGCACGGGTCATTGTCACGGTCCTTCTGGCTTGACGGACCTCATGCCACGTCTTGCATCAACCGACAATTTCATAATCTTCAAGAAGATCATGAAGGAATCGCGGGATGTACCTGGAACTGAAGCACCTGCGCGCCGTGCGCGCGATCCATGACGCGGGCGGGCTGGCGCGCGCGGCGGAGCGGCTGAACCTGACGCAATCGGCCTTGTCCCACCAGATCAAGGGGTTGGAGGACATGGCGGGGGTCGAGTTGTTCATCCGCCGCGCCAAGCCCATGCGCCTGTCGCCGTCCGGGCAGAAGCTGTTGCGGCTGGCGGAGCGGGTGCTGCCGGAGGTGGAGGCCGTCGAGGACGACCTGCGCGGGGACGAATCCGGGCGGTCGGGACGGCTGCATATCGCTATCGAGTGTCACGCCTGTTTCGACTGGCTGCTGCCCGTGCTCGAATCGTTCCGCCGGACCTGGCCCGATATCGACGTGGATATCCGCCCTGGCCTGAGTTTCGGGGCGCTGCCCGCGCTGGCACGGGAGGATGTGGACGCGGTCGTGTCGTCCGACCCGGCCAACCTTGACGGGATCACCTTTTCGCCGCTGTTCGATTACGACGCGGTGTTCGTGTCGTCCTCGGCGCATCCGCTGGCGGGGCGGGATTTCGTGACGGCGGAGGATTTCCGGGACCAGACGCTGATCACCTATCCGGTGGACCGCGAGCGGCTGGACGTGTTCAGCCAGTTGCTGATGCCCGCGGGCGTCGCGCCGCGCGCGATCCGGCAGGTGGAACTGACCGCGGTGATCCTGATGCTGGTGGCGTCGAACCGGGGGGTTTCGGTTCTGCCCGATTGGGTGGTGCGGTCGGCGCGGGGCAACCCGGATTATGCCGTGCTGCCATTGACGGAACACGGTGTGACCCGGCGTTTGTACGCCGCAACGCGCAGCGCGGATGCGGCCAAGCCCTTTGTCGCGCAGTTCCTGCGGCTGGCGCGCACGGAGCCGGTGAAACTGCAACGTGCGGCGGAATGACCCGCCGCCCGTCTAAACCCTGACCTTTTGTCAGTTGCGGCCGCGCGCGTAGGCACTGCACCACCCGTTGGCGTTCACTTCGATGTTGCGGAACTGGGGGTGCCGACAGCCGCCCCATTCGCTGTCGCCGCCCTGCCAGAAGGTGCAATTGGAACACGCCGATCCGTCGCGGAACCGCGGATGGTCGACGCCGCCGCTTGCATCGTTGACATAGTCGAGCGCGTGCCCGTCTTCGGCGCGCTCCTGCGCAGCGGCGGGCCCCGCGTTGGCGATGGCCATCCCGGCGACAGGCGCGGCCGCCCACAACGCCGTCATGCGGCGCAGGAAAGCGCGGCGGGTCCGGTCGGTCTTGGTCTGCATTGGCTCGGGTCTCCCTTGGCTATGTGCGCCGCAGAAGCTAGGCGTCCGGCCGCCGCGATCAATTCACGCAAGGGCGGCGCCACGCGTGACGTGGCGCCAACCGAGATCAGGCCGCCTTGTCCGCGGCGTCCGCGGTGACAAGCTTTGCCGTCACATCCACCAGCCGGCGTGCCTGGTGGGCCAGCGCGGCGCGGGTGGCGTCGTCCACCTTGCCCGCGATGGCCGAGGTGCCGTAGGGGTTGCCGCCCGCCGCCGTCACCGCGTCATCGGTGAAGCCGGGTGCCACGACAAAGGTGCCCCAGTGCATGAAGGTCTGGTAGAGCGACAGCAGCGTGCTTTCGTGCCCCGAATGAGGGTGCGACGCGCTGGTGGCCGCGGTCACAGTCTTGTTCGCCAGCTTGCCCTGGAACCACAGCCCGCCGAGCGTGTCTATGAAGGCGCGCACCTGGCTGGGCATGCCGCCGAACCGCGTGGGCGCGATGAAGAAATAGCCGTCGGCCCAGTCCATGTCGTCGGCGGACGCTTCGGGGATATGGGCGGACTTCTGCTGCTGGTCCTTCCACGCGTCCTGCGTGTCGATGACCGATTGCGGCGCCGTTTCGGGGATGCGGCGCAGGAGCACGTCGGCCCCGGCGGCGCGGGCGGCTTCGGCGGCGGCCTCGGCCATCTGATGGTTGGTGCCGTAGGTGGAGTAGAAGGCGATGGTGAGCTTCGGCTTGGTCATGGTCCTGTATCCCTTGATTGGTCTGTGCGTGCACATATGGGATGGGCGCCCCCTTGTCCTGTGCGCTGCCGCAAGTGTCATGTGCGCCGCCGGCAGGGGTTGGACCGATGCGGACCGCGCGCTAGGAAGGGTGCGGGCGCGGACAGGGCAGGAGATCGGGGCATGACGACTGGGCGCGGCATCGCCGCAAGACTGGCGGCGGTTTTCTGGCTGGTCTGCGCGGGCGCGCTGGCGCATGCCCAGACGGCGGACAGGGACCCGATGTCCTGGTCGGGCGACTGGCAGACATTCTGGCGCAACGGGCTGGCAACGATGACCCTGCGCCAGGATGGCGCGACGGTGACCGGCAGTTTCAGCCCCGGCGAGGGCCGTGTGGAGGCGCAGGCCGACGGGGCGCTGCTGCGCGGCACGTGGCGCAGCACGGGCGGTGCGGGCGATTTCGTCTTCGCGCTGTCGGATGACGGCGAGACCTTCACCGGGCGCTTCGGCAACGGCGAATACTGGAACGGCGCGCGCAGCGGGGCGCGGGCGGCCTTTCCCGGCCTGCCGATCCGCAGGGGCACCCCGCGCGAGTTGTTCACGTCGCTGCTGCTACGGGCCAATGCCGCGACCTTCGAGGGCAACGCGGCGGCCCTGCGCGAAGCCGCGCGCCTGCTGACCTATGCCGAGGACCCGGCATCGGAGGATGGCGGGAGCGACAGCGCCCGGCGGCAGTACCTGTGGGACATCATGAACCTGTCCACGTTTCGCGCGACCGACGTGCCGGAGGCCCCGGATGCGGAGGGGGGCGACACCGCGGTCTTCACCATCTCACCTCTGGGCAGCGACGAAACCTTCGACGTGGTCTTCCGGCAGGGGATATTCGGCTGGAGCCTCGAGGTGCCGCCGCTTGGCGTGCTGGAGGACACGCGGGCGCGGTTCCTCGACAGTCTCGGGGCGACCAGCATGGCCAATTTCCAGACGCTGAACGCCTCGAGCCCGCGCGAGACCCTGTTCACCTTTCTGTCCGCGACGGAGGACTGGCGTGACGGCGGGCGGGAACGGGCGCTGGCGGTGATGGACCTGTCGCGCATTCCCGAACGGCTGCGCAGCGTCGAGGGCGACCTGCTGGCCGATTACCTGTGGGCGGTCATCAACCGGGTCGGGTTCATCCTGCGCCAAGAGGTGCCCAACCTGGCGGACCAGCAGGAACCGTATGTCTTCTACGCGCACCCGGTCGGCAACGTGGTGATCGAGCCGCAGTTCGATCCGGGGTCGGAGACGGTCACGTGGCGGTTCAGCAGCGATACGATGGCGCAGGTGCCGGGGCTGTACCTGGCGATGCAATCGCTGCCGGTGGCGCAGGGGCTGGAGGGCCGGCGCCCGCTGTCGGATTTCTTCGTCCTGCGCGAAGCGATCCGCGACACGGCGCCGACGCTTCTGACCCGGCGCGCGGGGCTGGAGTTGTGGCAATGGGCGGCGATCGGGCTGACGGTCATCCTTGCCGGGGTCGCGGCGTATCTTGCGCGGCGCATCGTGCCCTGGGTGGTCGGCCGGGCCTTGCGGCTTCAGGCCGGGCAGGGCGGGCCGGGCGCGGGCGGGCTGGCGCGGCCCGCCGGGGCGTTCGTCTTCCTGCTGATCCTGCTGCTGACCTATACGCGGCTGGGGCTGGCGCAGTCCGGGTCGGGCATGATCGGGCGGCTGGTCGCCGTCGCGGTCGTTATCGCCGCAGCGGCCGTGGTGTTCCGGCTGGTCGGCCTGGTCGGTTTCGCGCTGCGACGTGCGGCGAAGACACAGCGGTCCGGGCTGGACGAGATCGTCACCTCGCTGCTGATCGGCCTCGTCAAGCTGATCGTGGTCGTGATCGCGATCATCCTGGCCGCCGACGTGGTGGGGCTGCCTTATGAAGGGGTTCTCACGGGTCTTGGCGTGGGCGGCGTCGCGCTTGCCTTTGCCGCGCGCGACACGGTGTCGAACCTGCTGTCGGGGGCGATCCTGCTGGCGGACCGCCCGTTCAAGCGCGACGATTTGGTGGTGGTGGACGGGACATTCGCCATCATCGACGAGGTCGGGCTTCGGTCCACCAAGCTGCGCACGCTGGACGACGCGGTGCTGGTGTTGCCCAATTCGCACCTGTCGGACAAGGCTATCGAGAACTGGGGCAAGCGGCGGCGGCGGCGCACGATCATCACCATGGGTCTGACCTATGACACGACCGCCGACAAGCTGGACGCGTTCTGCAAGCAGGCGGCCAATGTCTATCGCGCGCAGGTCTGGACGGATGACAGCGAGGTCTATGTCGGCGTGGACCGGTTCGCCGACAGCGCGATCGAGGTGAAGATGATCGGGTTCTACCTCGTGACCGCGTTCGATCGGCAGGTGGAGGCGCAGCACAACCTGATCCTCGATCTCGTGCGGCTGGCGGAGCGGCTGGGCGTGTCCTTCGCCTTTCCGACGCGCATGGTGCACATGGCGCCGCCGCCGCCGGGGGCGTCCCCGGTGCTGTCAGGGCCGGATGTGCCGGATGCGCCGGGTGCCGCCCCCGCGGCCGACTGAGCGACCTGCCGCCGCGGCGGGCGGGGCGCCCTTGGCAAGCCGGAGGACGGCGCGTATACGCGCGGGCTGAACAAGGGGTGCGCTGCGGCTGTCGGCTTGCGCGCGCCCCGAACAAGGAGCACGAGCGATGCAGGGCAGCGCCAACCTGAACATCATGATCAAGGCCGCCCGCCGCGCGGGCCGGTCGCTGGTCAAGGATTTCCGCGAGGTCGAGAACCTTCAGGCGACGATGAAGGGCCCCGGCGATTTCGTGTCGAAGGCCGACATCGCGTCCGAGGCGATCCTGAAGGAAGACCTGATGGGCGCGCGCCCGTCCTATGGCTGGCTGGCCGAGGAAAGCGACGAGATCGCGGGACAGGACCCGACGCGCCGCTGGATCGTCGATCCGCTGGACGGCACGACGAACTTCCTGCACGGGATGCCGCACTGGTCGGTGTCCATCGCGCTGGAACACAAGGGCGAGGTCGTCGCGGGCGTGGTGTTCGACCCGGCCAAGGACGAGATGTTCTATGCCGAGAAGGGCAAGGGCGCGTGGCTGAACAACAGCCAGAGGCTGCGCGTGTCGGGTCGCGCGAAGATGGTCGAGGCGGTGTTCGCCACGGGCATCCCCTTTGCCGGGATCCCGAATCTGCCGGCAGCCCTGCAGGATCTCGCGCGGCTGATGCCGCAATGCGCGGGGATGCGGCGCTGGGGCGTTGCCTCGCTCGATCTGTCCTACGTGGCGGCGGGCCGGTTCGACGGCTACTGGGAACGGTCGATCCCGCCGTGGGACATTGCCGCCGGGCTGGTGATCGTGCGCGAGGCGGGCGGCTTCGTCATGCCGGTCCACGAAGGGCGCGAGATGCTGGACGGGGGCGGCGTGATCGCGGTGAACGACCCGCTGTCGAAGCCCTTCATGAACACGATCCGCAACATCGACGAGACGCGCCCGAAGGTCCTGCCGGTCTAGGGTGCGTGGCGCGGCTGGGGTAGCCGCGCTTGCAACCTTCGGCCGGGCGCGGGCGATCCCCCGATGGCGTCTGCATTCCGGCGCGCTAGCGACGGCGGCGGATGGTCGGCACGGCGCCCGGCGCCTTGCGCGTGCGCGGCACGGGCGGCACGTCGGAGCGGATGAACCGGTAGCGCGCAGGTGCATGGGCCGGTGCGCCACGGGTGCGGCGCCAGAAATCCGGTCCGCCCTGCCGCCACCAGTGCGGCGCCATCAGCGCGATGCCCGCGACGAAGCCGCCCGCATGGGCCCAATAGGCGACCCCGCCCGTTGCGGCGTCCGCGGCGGTCCCCCCCGCGATCTGCATGGCGAACCACAGCCCCAGCATCATCCAGGCCGGCACCGGCAGAATGCGCACGATCACGATGAGGAAGATCAGGATATCGATGCGCGCGCGCGGGAACATCAGCAGGTAGCCGCCCATCACCCCCGCGATGGCCCCCGAGGCGCCGACGACCGGAATGTCAGACGCGGGATCGGCCAGTACCTGGATCGCTCCGGCACCAAGCCCCGCGGCAAGGTAGAAAAGCGCATAGCGCCCGTGACCCAGCTGGTCCTCGACATTGTCGCCGAAGATCCACAGGAACAGCAAGTTGCCCAGAAGGTGCATCAGCCCGCCATGCAGGAACATGGAGGTCAGAAGCCCGCCCAGCTTGCTGCCCGCGGTGATGTTTTCGGGGATGATCGCGTAGCCGTCATAGAGAGCCATGAGCGCGCGCTCGTCGGCATAGAGCGGCAGCATCGCCGCGAACACGGCCATGTTGAGCGCGATGAGCGCGTGGTTCACCCATGGCCGTCGCGTGGCCGGGTTGTGGTCGCGGATGGGGATCATCGCCTTCAGGTGCGCCGGGCGCGCGCGGGGGTCAAGTGCGGCGGAGCGTTTTTCGCCTCGGCGGTGCCATGGGTCGTCGTGGGCGCAGGGTGAACCGGGAGACGGGGGTTACCCGGTGACGGGAGCGATCCGAAATTCAGTTCCCTCCCCCGGTGCGCGAATTGTTTTCGCCGCCACGGGGCGATAGGGAGATTCCGGTGGTCCGCATGGGCCACCCGACGCGTCGTGCGGGCGTGGTGGAATGGTAGACACATGGCACTTAAAATGCCTGGGCCGAAAGGCCGTGCCGGTTCGAGTCCGGCCGCCCGCACCAGCGCATCACCCGCGGCCCGGCGCGTCATGGGGGATGGAAGCGGCGTTCGCGCGGCGGATCGGCGGTTCCGTCCTCATGGTCCATCGGTCGGCGCGTGGCCCGGCCATCGCCGGTGGATTCGGGCGAATGCGGCGGGCGGTCCGGGGCCGTCACGTGCGTACCCGGCGATATCAACTGCGGGGGCGTGTCCTGTTCTGCCGGTGCGGACGCGATACAGGGGCGGGGGTGGATCGCGTCGTTCGGGTGCTTACGTGCATGGCAGACCCAACAGGAGCATCCCATGACCGATCGCAAGACACTCTTCATCACCGGCGCGTCCAGCGGCATCGGTGCGGCCACGGCGCGCGCGGCGGTGGCGGCGGGCTGGAATGTCGGGCTGATGGCCCGGTCCGCGGACAAGCTGGACAAGCTGCACGCCGAACTGGGCGAGGCGAGCCATGTGGTCCCCGGTGACGCCACCGACCTTGCCGCGCAGCAGGGCGCCATCGCCGCCACCGCGGAGCGTTTCGGGGGCCTGCACGCGGCCTTCGCCAACGCGGGCACGGGCCTTGAGACGCCCGGCACGGAGAACGGCGACCCGGAGGAGTGGCGCAGGCTCATCGACCTGAACATCATGGCGCTGCTCTACACCGCGAAGGCGAGCCTGTCAGAGTTGCGCAAGACGCGTGGCCACCTTGTGCTGACCGGGTCGGTGGCGGGCAAGATCCATATTCCCGGCTCGATCTACGGCGCGTCGAAGTGGTTCGTGCACGGCTATGGCGGAAACATGGCGCAGGAGATGCGCGAATGGGGCGGGCGCTGCACCGTCGTGGCGCCCGGCATGGTGGACACGCCATTCTTTTCCGAACCCAAGCCGGACAAGCTGAAGCCCGAGGACGTGGCGGATGCCGTCATGTTCGCGCTGAACCAGCCGGAGCGGGCGAACGTGCCGGAAGTCACGGTGATGCCGACCGGCTGAGATGCCTGCCGGCGCGCCGGCAGGCGGCGGGGCTAGACCGCAGCCGCAACGGCCATGCAGGCCAGCAGCACGGCCCAGCCGCGCCACAGCGCGTCGGCAGCAGCATCGATGTCGGCGGCACCGGCCATGCGGTTGCCATCCGGCCAGACCCAGGGGAAATCCCGCAGGGTTCCATCGTAGCTGCGCGGCCCGGCCAGCGCCACGTCCAGCCCCTGCGCCATGGCGGCCTCGGGCCAGCCCGCGTTGGGCGACCGGTGCAGGCGCGCGTCACGGGCCAGCAGCGCCCATCCTGGCCAGCGCCCGAAGGCGGCGCACAGGATCAGCGCCGACAGCCGCGCGGGCACCCAGTTCAGAAGGTCGTCGAAGCGCGCCGCCGCCCAGCCGAACTGTTCGAGCGCGGGCGTGCGATAGCCGATCATGCTGTCGGCGGTGTTCGTGATCTTGTAGACCATCAGCCCCGGCAGCCCCGCCAGCAGGAACCAGAAGGCCGGTGCCACAACTCCGTCCGAGAAATTCTCGGCCGCGCTTTCGATGGCCGCGCGGCTGATCGCGGGACCGTCCATGTCGCGCGTGTCGCGGCCCACGATGCGGGCGACGGCGGTGCGGCCCTCGGGCACCGACCGGCGCAGGGCGGTGGCCACATCGCGCACGTGATCGACAAGGCTGCGCTGCGCCAGCAGGATCGCGCCTGCCACGATCTCCACGGCCCAGCCCATGGGCAGACCGGCGAGGATCCGGCCCGTCAGCCAGGCCCCGGCCACCAGCAGGGCCATGGCGCCGATGCCGCGCACGCGCCGGGCCGGGCCATGGTTTAGCCGCCGTTCCAGTGCGCCCACGGCCCGGCCCATCAGGACAGCGGGATGGGGCAGCCGCCGCCAGAGCGCGTCGGGCTCGCCCACTACCGCGTCGAGCAGCAGCGCCAGCAGGACGATCAGCGCACCGCTCATGCCAGTCCGTCCAACCGTGCCCAGTCACCGGGGCCGGGAAGACCCAGCCGCAGCCAGCGGGTGGAGTATGGGAAGACGCGCGACCAGATGCGGCGCGCGGCGAGCCGGGCCTGCCAGCGCGCCGCGTCGTCCGTGTCGTAAAGCCGGAACAGCGCGGTGCCGCCCAGAACCTGCGCCCCCGCCGACGACATGATCCCGTCGAGCCGCGCCGCATCGGTGACCAGCCGCGCGCGGGTCGCCGCCGCCCAGCCCGCATCCCGTAGCGCCGCGGTGCCGATCGCCAGCGCGGGGCCGGATACCGGCCATGGCCCCAGCGTCTCGGCCAGTCTTGCCAGAAGCGCCGGGTCGCCGATGGCGAAGCCGAGCCGCAGGCCTGCCAGCCCCCAGAACTTGCCGAAGCTCTTGAGCACGATCGTGCCGGGCCGGTCCGCCATGGCGACGAGCGAGGCGCCCGGCATCACGTCGCAGAAGCTTTCATCGATCACCGTCAGCCGCGCGGCGGGCAGCGCATCGGCTGTCCAGAACCGACCATCGGGATTGTTCGGATGCACGACGACCGTGGCATCGCCCGTGCCTGTCGGCTGCACGGTCCAGCCCTGCGCGGCAAAGGCCGCGGCGTGTTCGTTGTAGGTTGGCCCCGGGATCGTGACGCGCCCTGCCGCGGCCAGCGCGGGAATGCGCGCGATCAGGGCCGAGGCGCCGGGGGCGGCAAGTAGACCCGCGCCGTCGGGCACCGCCCAGGCGGTGCGCGCGGCATCCGTCAACGCACGGGCTGCGGCGGCGTCGGGCAGCGTGGTCCAGGTGTCGGGGGGCAGCGCGGGGACAGGGTAGGGCACCGGATTGATCCCCGTGGACAGGTCGAGCCAGTCGGCCCGCGTGCCGCCGAAACGCGCCGCCGCGGCATCGATCCCGCCGCCATGGTCGCGTGTGCCCCCCGTGGTCACGGCTTGGGCAGGGGCGGATGGCGGGTGACGAAATGGCCCTTGATCGCGGCGGGCCATGTGCGGAACGGCACCTGCCCCGTGTCGCTGTCGGCATGCAGGGCGGCATAGGTCACGATGCCTTCCGCCGCCTCGGGCGTGGGGTCGAACCGGCCGAGCGTATAGGCGATCTTGCCCGCGGCCTGGATGGCCACGTTGCAGGCCCCGGCACAGCCCATCAGGCAACCATGGCGCCGCACGGTCACGCCGGTCCTGTTTGCCGCAGCGGCCTCCACCAGTGCCGCGAGCCGTTCGCCATCGGTGGGACCGTGTCCGGCCTGCCAGCCGTCGCGCTTGCATGTGTCGCAGACGGTAACCACCGTGGCGGTGTCTTCGCGCGGTTCGGTCATGGGCGGAATACCGCCGGCGCGGGCATGTCCGGGGTCTGCATTAACGCTTTTTCCACAGGTCTTAACGCAATCTTAGGCATTGGGGCCGATTCATCGCTGCTACCATTGCGCGATGCATCTATTTGGACCGTTGAATGACTTTGCTGATCGTCGAAAGCAACCCGCATCTGGCCGCATTGTGGCAGCGCCATGTCCTGCGCCACGGGCGCGCGGTCATCACCGCCCACGGGCAGGCCGAGGCGGTGGCCGCGCTGCGTGGGGGCGGCATCGCCATCGTGATCCTGAACGTGGTCCTGGCCGAGGGCAGCGCCTTCGCCGTGGCCGACTATGCCAGCTATCGCTGCCCCGGCGTGCGGGTGCTGTTCGTTACCTCGGCCAGCTTCTTCTCGGACGGGTCGATCTTCAATCACGTGGCCAATGCCTGCGCCTTCGTGCCGGTCACCACGCCCCCCGCCGACCTGGCGGCGATGGTGGAGCATTACGCGGTCAGGTGATCACGCCCGTGCGGTGCCGCAAGGTCCAAAACCGGCCCCACCGGAACGATCCGGTGCGGGTTTATGGTGTCGTGGCTGTAGTGATAGTGGCGCATGAAATGGTCGAAATGCACCGTGTCCGCGACGCCGGGCCATTGATACAGTTCGCGCGTGTAGGCCCAGAGATGCGGGTAATCCACGATCCGCCGGCGGTTGCACTTGAAATGCCCGTGATAGACCGCATCGAAGCGGATCAGCGTGGGGAACAGCCGCCAGTCGGCCTCGGTCACGCGCGGTCCCGCGATGTAGCGTTGGTGCGCAAGGCGGTCTTCCAGCCAGTCGAGCGTCTCGAAAAGCGGCCCGACGGCATCTTCATAGGCCGCCTGCGTCGTGGCGAAACCGGACTTGTAGACCCCGTTGTTCACCGTGTCGTAGACGCGCGCATTCACGCTGTCGATCTCGTCCAGCAGTTCGGCAGGGGCATAGTCGTCCGTGTTTCCGGTGATCCCGTCGAAGGCGCTGTTGAACATCCGGATGATCTCGGCGCTCTCGTTCGACACGATGGTGTTCTGCGCCGTATCATAGAGGATCGGCACGGTCGCGCGGCCAGACACGTTGGGATCGGTGTCGATATAGACCTCGCGCAGGAAATCGCGGCCCGCGAGGCTGTCGCCTGTGGCGCCGGGGAAATCGGTGGAAAAGGTCCAGCCGTCGCCCAGCATGTCGGGATGAACCACGGACACGCCGATATGATCCTCCAGCCCCTTGAGTGCGCGGAAGATCAGCGTGCGATGTGCCCAGGGGCAGGCGTAGCTGACATAGAGGTGATAGCGCCCGCTTTCCGCCTTGAACCCTCCCGCCCCACTGGGTCCGGCCGCGCCGTCGGGCGTGACCCAGTTGCGGAACTTAGACGTGTCGCGCTTGAATGCGCCACCCGTGGCCTTGGTGTCATACCACTGGTCCTTCCAGACCCCGTTGACGAGCAGTCCCATGATCTTCTCCTCTGTTTGAACTGATGTAGCGTACCGGTCCCGCGCATGCGTCCCCGATGGCGGCGCATGGCCCCTGCGCCTGCGCACAGCCCGGGGGCGGCCCATGGCGGGCGCGCGGCATCCCGATTGGCGATTGCACCGCGGGGCGCGGCTGATATACCGCCCGGGACGACGCCATCCGGCCAGAAAGGTTGGCAGCATTCGCATCCCGACCCAATCCGGGGGGATGCCGCTGCATCGTCGGGACCGCGGGAAATGCCTTTCCCGCGCGCCTCAACCCGCTGGCCGCCCGAGAACGGAGAGCCACGCGCCATGCACGACATTTCCCACAAGGCGGGTCACAAGACGGGCGTGATGATCTGCGGCCATGGTTCGCGTAGCCAGTCGGCCGTAGATGAATTCGCCACACTGGCGCAGAAGCTTCCGGCCTATCTGCCGCCCGACTGGCTATGTGATTACGGCTATCTGGAGTTTGCCAATCCCGTGATCCGCGACGGGCTGGACCGGCTGCGCGACGCGGGCTGCACGCGGATCCTTGCGGTGCCGGGGATGCTGTTCGCCGCGATGCATGCGAAGAACGACATCCCCACGGTGCTGAACACCTATGCCGCCCGGCATGGCATCGACGTGCATTACGGGCGCGAACTGGGCGTTGATCCCAAGATGATCGCCGCCGCGAGCGCGCGGATCGATGCCGCCGAGGCGCAGGCCAACGCGGCAAGCGGCGCGGTGGACCGGCACGATACCTGTCTTGTCGTGATCGGGCGCGGCGCGTCGGACCCGGATGCCAACGGCAACGTGTCCAAGATCGCGCGGATGCTGTGGGAAGGGATGGGCTTCGGCTGGTGCGAAGTGGGATACTCCGGCGTGACCTTTCCGCTGGTGGAGCCCTGCCTGACCCATGTCGCGAAGCTCGGCTACAAGCGTGTGATCGTCTTCCCGTATTTCCTGTTCTCGGGCATCCTGATCGACCGGATCTACGGTTTCACCGACCGGGTCGCCGCCGCGCATCCCGATCTGGAATTCGTCAAGGCCGGGTATCTTGGCGATCATCCCAAGGTGCTGGAAACCTTCGCGGAACGTGTGACCGAACAGGTGGGCGAGGTGCCGCCGCCCAACTGTGCGATGTGCAAGTACCGCACGCAGGTGCTGGGCTTCGAGGCCGAGGTCGGGGCGGTGCAGGAAAGCCATCACCACCATGTGGAGGGGCAGGGCGCGTCGGCGCCCGGGTCCAACGTGGCTGACTGCGCGTTGTGCGATACGTTCTGCACCGGGGAGTGCCGGCTGGACCATGCGGGTCACGCGCATCATCATCACCACGAACATGCCCACGGGAATGGCCACGACCACGGGCATCACCACCACCATCATGCGCCGTATCCCCATGCCGATCACCCGCACGGCCCCGAAAGCGCGCGGCGCAAGCGGTGAGCGCGCAGGGTGCGCGTCGGGCAGTGGCGCCGGTTGCGGCGGTGGTTGCCCCCGGCGGGGATATTTGCGGACGGAAGATGGCCGGCGCGTGCGCCTGGGACGGGGCATGATGCGCCCCTATGAACGCGACCCGGCGGCGATCTATGCCCAAAGCTTCGCCACCGTGCGGGCCGAGGCGCGGCTGGGACGGTTTGCCCCCGCGATGCAGGCGGTCGCGATCCGGCTGATCCATGCCTGCGGGATGATCGACGTGGCCGACCGGCTGGCGTTCTCGCCCGGTGCGGCGGAGGCCGGGCGCGCGGCCCTGTCCGCGGGCGCGCCGGTGCTCTGCGATTGCGAGATGGTCGCGGCCGGGGTGATCCGCCGCGCGCTGCCCGCGGAAAACCCGGTGATCGTCACGCTGAACGACCCGCGCGTGCCCGGGCTGGCGCGCGAACTGGGCACCACGCGGTCGGCGGCGGCGGTGGAACTGTGGCGCGACCGGATGGCGGGCAGCGTCGTCGCCATCGGCAACGCGCCCACGGCGCTGTTTCACCTGCTGGAAGCGCTGGAGGCGGGTGCCCCGCCGCCTGCGGTGATCCTCGGCTTTCCCGTGGGCTTCGTGGGTGCCGCGGAATCCAAGGCAGAACTGGCTGCGCGCCCCCGCGGCGCGGGCTTCATCGCGCTGCGGGGGCGGCGCGGGGGGTCGGCCATGGCGGCGGCGGCGGTCAACGCGCTGGCCGCGGGCCTGCCGGGGGAGGCCGGATGACGGCCCCGTGGCTCGACATCATCGGGATGGGCGATGACGGGCGCGAAAGCCTGCTGCCCGCCGCGCGCGACCGGCTGGCGGCGGCGGAGGTCGTGATCGCCTCCGCCCGGCTGCACGACCGGTTGCCCGACCTGGCCGCGGAGCGGATCGCCTGGCCCACGCCCTTCGACGCGCTGATCGACCGGCTGCGCGATTTGCGCGGGCGGCGGGTGGCGGTGCTCGCGACGGGTGACCCGCTGTGGTTTTCCGTGGGTGCGCGGATTGCGCAGGCGTTCGATCTGTCCGAGCTGCGCATCCACCCGCAGGTTTCCGCGTTCCAGCTGGCCTGTGCGCGGCTGGGCTGGCCGATGTCCGAGGTGGAAACCCTGACAGCCCATGGCCGCGCGCCCGAACGCATCCTGCCCTTTGTCGCCCGCGGCGCGCGGCTGCTGGTGCTGACCGCGGATTCCGGCACGCCGGCGCGGGTGGCCCGGCTGCTGACGGATCGTGGCTATGGCGCGTCGGTGCTGACCGTTCTGGCGCATATGGGCGGGGCGGACGAGGCCCGGGTGACGGGCCTGGCGTCGGGCTGGGACCGGGCGGTGCCGGATTTCCATGTGCTCGCGGTGGAATGCGTGGCGGATGCGGATGCCCAGATCACCAGCCGCGCGCCGGGGCTGCCGGACGACCTCTTCCAGCATGACGGCAAGATCACAAAGCGCGAGGTGCGCGCGATCACGCTGGCCAAGTTGATGCCCCAGCGCGGGGCGCTTCTGTGGGATATCGGTGCGGGTTGCGGGTCGGTCGGGATCGAATGGATGCGCGCCGCGACGGACGCCCGCGCCATCGGGATCGAGACGCGGGAGGACCGCCGCGACATGGCGCAGGAGAACGCGCTCGCGCTGGGGGTGCCCGATTTCGACATGGTACTGGGGCGCGCGCCCGACGTGCTGGCCGATCTGCCGCCGCCCGAAGCTGTGTTCATCGGGGGCGGGCTGTCGGACGCGGTGGCCGATGCGGCGCTGGCGGCGCTGAAGCCGCTCGGGCGGCTGGTGGCCAACGCGGTGACGCTGGAAAGCGAGGGCGTGCTGGCAGGGCTGCACGCGCGGCTGGGCGGCGAGTTGACCCGGATCGCCGTGGCCCGCGCGCGGCCCGTGGGCGGCATGACCGGCTGGGGGCCGCTGATGCCTGTGACGCAATGGAGCCTGATCAAGCAATGACCGCCCCAACCACCGGAACGATGTACGGCGTGGGTCTGGGACCGGGTGATCCGGACCTGATCACGCGGCGGGCGGCGCGTCTGATCGAAAGGGCCGCAGTGCTGGCCTATCCGACGCTGGCCGGGGCAGCCAGCTTCGCGCGGTCCATCGCTGCCGACCTGATCGCGCCCGGCACACGGGAAATCGTGATCGACCTGCCCATGACCACCGATCGCGCGCCTGCGCAGGCGGCCTATGACAAGGGGGCCGCGGCCATCGCGGCGGAACTGGACGCGGGCGCTGACGTGGTCGTGCTGTGCGAGGGCGATCCTTTCTTTTATGGCTCGTTCATGTATCTCCATGCCCGACTCGCGCCGCGATACCGGGTAGAGATCGTGCCGGGTGTGACCTCGGTCACCGCATGTGCCGCGCGGGCGGGCCTGCCGCTGGCGGCGCGGAACGAGGCGCTGACGGTGCTGCCGGGGCCGCTGCCCGACGACGCGCTGCTGGAGCGGTTGCGGGGGGCCGACACGCTGGTCCTGATGAAGGTGGGCCGCCATCTGCCCCGGCTGCGCGCACTGCTGGCCGCCGAAGGGCTGGCCGACCGTGCGGTCTATGTCGAACGCGCGAGCCTGCCGTCCGAACGGGTGCTGCCGCTGGCCGACGCGCCGGACGCGGCCCCCTATTTTTCCATGATCCTCGTGACCAAGGGGGCCGATCCGTGGCTGTGACACCCGTCGTCGTCTGCATCAATCGCGCGGGGTTCGCCGTGGCGCGCCGCGTGGCCGACCATCTGGGCGTGGCCCTGCACGGGCGGGCGAGCCGGGTGGAGGGCTGCGACGTGACGTTTCCCGACGCGCTGGTGCATGTGCGCGACCTGTTCGCCGCAGGGGTGCCGGTGGTGGGCGTCTGCGCCAGCGGCATCCTGATCCGGGCGGTGGCGCCGCTTTTGTCCGACAAGCGCGGCGAGCCGCCGGTGGTGGCGGTGTCCGACGATGGCGCGGTCGTGGTACCGCTTCTGGGCGGGCATCGCGGGGCGAACCGGCTGGCGCGGGATATCGCGGCGGCACTTGGCGGGGCGGCGGCTGTGACCACGGCGGGCGACGTGGCGCTTGGCGTTGCGTTGGACGAACCGCCCGTTGGCTACCGGCTGGCCAACCCCGATGATGCGAAAGGCGTCATGGCGGCGCTTCTGACCGGCACGGGCGCGCGGCTGCGGGGCGACGCGATCTTCGATCTGCCGGACGACCCGGCGGGCGGTGTCGAGATTGCCGTGACCGAGGGGCCCGAGACGGGCGGCGCGACGCGGCTCGTGTATCATCCGCAGCGCCACGCGCTTGGCGTGGGCTGCGCACGGGGCTGCCCGCCGGACGAACTGGCGGCGCTGGTCGCCGGCACGCTGGCCGAGGCCGGGATCGCGCCGGGGGCCTTGGCGGCAGTCGGCTCGCTCGACCTGAAGGCCGACGAAGGGGCGGTGACGGCGCTCGCGGCATCGCTGGGCGTGCCCTTGCGGTTGTTTACGGCGGCACAGCTTGAGACACAGGCGGGGCGACTGGAGACACCCTCCGACGTGGTCTTCGCCGAGGTCGGCTGCCACGGCGTGTCCGAAGGCGCGGCGCTGGCACTGGCGGGGGACGATGGGGCGCTGGTCGTGGCCAAGCGCAAGACGGCGAACGCCACCTGCGCGGTTGCCCGCGCGCCTGTACCGCTGGCGGGACCGCTGCCGGGGCGCGCGCGGGGCCGTGTCTCGCTGGTGGGGATCGGGCCGGGGGCGTCCGCGTGGCGCACGCCGGAGGCGAGCCGGCTGGTGGCCGAGGCGGATGAACTGGTGGGCTACGGGCTTTACATCGACCTGCTGGGGCCGCTGGCGGCAGGCAAGCCACGTGCCGATTTTCCGCTGGGCGGGGAGGAGGACCGCTGCCGCCATGCGCTGGAACGCGCCGCGACGGGCCGTGACGTGGCACTGATCTGTTCGGGCGACGCGGGGATATACGCCATGGGCGCGCTGGTGTGGGAACTGATCGCACGCGGTGATGGCCATGGCGGTGTCAGCGATGCTGCACGGCGGGTCGAGGTCGTCAGCGCGCCGGGCGTGTCGGCGCTGCAGGCGGCGGCGGCGCGGGCAGGGGCCCCGCTGGGGCATGATTTCTGCGCGATATCCCTGTCGGACCTGCTGACGCCGCGCGACGACATCGTGAAGCGCCTGCACGCGGCGGCGGCGGGCGATTTCGTGATCGCCTTCTACAACCCTGTGTCGCGGCGGCGCCGAACCTTGCTGGCTGAAGCGCGGGAGATCCTGCTGGGCCATCGCCCCGCCGAGACTCCGGTGCTGCTGGCCAGTTCGCTGGGGCGGCCTGAGGAAGCACTGGTCTGGCGCACGCTCGAAACGCTGGCGGTGGACGAGGTCGACATGCTGACCGTGGTGCTGATCGGATCGAGCCAGTCGCGCATGGTGACCACGGGCGACGGGCCGCGCATGTTCACGCCGCGCGGGTATGCCCGGAAGCTGGCCGAAGCCTGAGTCCGATTTGAAGCGGGGTGACCGAAAGGCCCCGCCTGCGGCGGGACACGATACTGCGCGCCCGCAGTGTGCGTGCGCGCGCGGCCCGCTACGCGGACCGGGCCAGTGCGTGCCGACGGAGATCGGGACGCAACGTCGAGTCTGACGCCCCTTGTGATGCGCCCCCCGCGTGGCCCAGATAGGTGATGACGGGGCAGGCACGCCCCGCTGGGGGGGACATGCCATGACCATCGAACTGCACTGCTTCGGGGAATCTGGAAACGCCTACAAGGCGGCGCTGCCGCTGTCGCTGTCGGGGCTCGACTGGCGGCCTGTCTTCGTCGATTTCTTCAACGGCGCCGCGCGGACGCCGGAATTCCGGGCGCTGAACCCGATGGGGGAGGTGCCCGTGATGGTCGATGGCGATGTCGTCCTGACCCAGTCGGGGGTGATCCAGCTTTACGTCACGGAGCGGTCGGGAGAGTTCGGCGGCGACACCGATGCGGACCGGCGCGAGGTGCTGCGCTGGATGTTCTGGGACAATCACAAATTGTCATCTCTGGCGGGCAACACCCGGTTCCTGATGAATTTCCTGCCGCCCGAGAAACGCCCCGCCGAGGTTATCGCCTTCCAGCAGAATCGCCTGCGGGCCAGTTACGACACGCTGGAGACGCATCTCGACGGGCGCGACTGGGTTGTGGGCGACGGTCCCACCCACGCCGATTTCTGCTGCTGCGGGTATCTTTATTACCCCGAGGATTTCGGCTTCGACCGGGGCGAGTGGCCCCGGATCGCCACGTGGCTCGACCGGATCGCGGACCTGCCCGGCTGGCGCCACCCCTATGACCTGATGCCGCCCGCCCGGGCGGAAAACCAACGCAACGCCTGAGGACACCCCCATGACCGAAGCCTATATCTACGACGCCGTGCGGACGCCGCGGGGCAAGGGCCGCAGCGATGGCACCTTGCATGAAGTCACGTCGCTGCGCCTGTCCGCGCTAGCGCTGGACGCGATCCGCGACCGCAACGGGCTGGACACGACGCTGATCGAGGACGTCATTTGGGGCAATGTCACCCAGGTCGGCGAACAGGGCGGGTGTCTTGCGCGGTCCGCCGTGCTGGCGTCGGGCTTTGATGAACGCGTGCCGGGTCTGTCGATCAACCGCTTCTGCGCGTCGGGCATGGAGGCGGTGAACCTGGCCGCCAACCAGGTGCGCGCGGGTGCGGGGCAGGCCTATGTCGCGGGCGGGGTCGAGATGATGAGCCGGGTGCCCATGGGCAGCGACGGGGCCGCCATCGCTGTGGACCCGAGTCTTGCCATGAAAGCCTATTTCGTGCCGCAGGGGATTTCCGCCGACATCATCGCCACGGAATACGGGTTTTCCCGTGACGACGCCGATGCGTTGGCCGTGGAAAGCCAGCGCCGGGCGAAGGCCGCGTGGGATGACGGACGGTTCGATCGCTCGGTGATCCCGGTGCGCGACGTGAACGGCGTGCCGATCCTGGCGCGCGACGAATATCTGCGCCCCGAGACGGACATGCAGAGCCTCGGCAGCCTCAAGCCCGCCTTCAAGGACATGGGCGAGACGATGCCCGGCTTCGATGCGGTCGCGCTGATGAAGTACCCGCATCTGGAGCGGATCAACCACATCCACCACGCGGGCAATTCGTCGGGCATCGTGGACGGGGCGGCGGCAGTGCTGATCGGCGACAAGGCGTTCGGGGAGGCCGCTGGCCTGAAGCCGCGCGCGCGTATCCGGTCCACCGCCAAGATCGGCACCGATCCGACGATCATGCTGACCGGGCCGGTGCCGGTGACGGAAAAGATCCTGCGCGACAGCGGGATGGCCATCGGCGATATCGATCTCTTCGAGGTGAACGAGGCCTTCGCGGCGGTCGTCCTGCGTTTCATGCAGGCGTTCGACGCGGACCCGGCGAAGGTCAACGTCAACGGTGGAGCGATCGCCATGGGCCACCCGCTGGGGGCGACGGGCGCCATCATCATCGGCACGCTGCTGGACGAGATGGAGCGGGCGGACAAGGAAATCGGCCTTGCCACGCTCTGCATCGCGTCCGGTATGGGGGCCGCGACGATCATCGAGCGGGTCTGACGCCATGCCGAAGATCGACCTCGCCAGCCTGCCGGTGCGGACCGGCTCCATCTATCCCGCGCCCTATGCGGCACAGATGGCTGGTCGATCCTCGCTCCGGCTGGGGCAGGCGGGCGGGTTGACTCAGTTCGGCGTCAATCTTGTCACGCTGGAACCCGGCGCGCGGTCGTCGATGCGTCACTGGCACCGGCACGAGGACGAGTTCGTGATGGTGACCGAAGGCGCGCTGGTGCTGGTCGAGGACGCGGGCGAAATCCCGATGGGTCCGGGCGATTGCGCGGCCTTTCCGGCCGGGGTCGCCAACGGCCATTGCCTTGTGAACCGGTCGGATACGCTGGCACGGTTTCTTGTCGTCGGCACCAAGGCCCCGCGCGAGGAAGCGACCTATTCCGACATCGACCTGAAGGTAACGCTGGCGGATGGCGGCGCGACCTTCACCCGCAAGGATGGAACCCCCTACCGCGACGGCGACGACGGCTGAGCGCGGACCCGAACCACGACGCCGGGCCACCCGGCAGGGAGACGAGACATGACCGATTTCACATACGATCTGCACGACGACGGCGTGGCCGTCATCATTTGGGACGTGCCGAACAAGTCCATGAACGTGATGAGCCGCGATGGGTTCGCTGAGCTTGACGCCTGCATCGACCGCGCGCTTGGCGACGATACCGTCAAGGGCGTGGTCATCACGTCTGGAAAGGACAGTTTCGCGGGTGGTATGGATCTGAACATCATCGCGCGGATGCGGGCCGAGGCGGGGGATGACCCGGCGGGCGGGCTGTTGGCCGGACTGATGCAGATCCACGGCATCCTGCGCAAGATCGAACGCGCGGGCATGGACCCCAAGACGCTGAAGGGCGGCAAACCCATCGCGGCGGCGCTGCCGGGCACGGCGCTGGGGATCGGGTATGAGCTGCCGCTCGCCTGTCATCGCATCTTCGCCGCGGACAACCCGAAGGCCAAGATCGGGCTGCCCGAGATCATGGTGGGCATCTTCCCCGGCGCGGGCGGCACGACGCGCGTGTCGCGCAAGCTGGGCGCGATGGCGGCGGCACCCTTTTTGCTGGAGGGCAAGCTGAGCGACCCGAAGAAGGCGCAGCAGGCCGGGCTGATCGACGAGGTCGTGGCCCCCGATGAGTTGCTGGACAAGGCCAAGGCGTGGGTGCTGTCCGCCACCGACAAGGACATCGTGAAGCCCTGGGACCAGAAGGGGTTCAAGTATCCGGGCGGTGCGCCCTACCACCCGGCAGGGTTCATGACCTTCGTGGGTGCGTCGGCCATGGTGCACGGCAAGACCAAGGGGGTGTACCCCGCGGCCAAGGCGCTGCTGTCGGCGGTGTACGAAGGCGCGCTTGTCCCGTTCGATACCGCGCTGAAGATCGAGGCGCGATGGTTCACGTCCGTCCTGCTGAACCCGTCGTCATCGGCGATGATCCGGTCGCTGTTCATCAACAAGGAAGCGCTTGAAAAGGGTGCCAACCGGCCCGAAGCGCCTGACCAGAAGGTGCGCAAGCTGGGCGTGATCGGCGCGGGCATGATGGGTGCGGGCATCGCCTATGTCTCGGCCAATGCGGGGATCGAGGTCGTGCTGATCGACAGGGATCAGGCTGCCGCCGACAAGGGCCGCGCCCATGCCGCGGGGCTGCTCGACAAGGGCGTGTCGCGCCGCAAGATCACCGAGGCGCAGAAGGCGGAGGTGCTGGGCCGCATCACCGCCACGCCGGACTATGCCGCGCTCGACGGCTGCGACCTTGTGGTGGAAGCGGTGTTCGAAGACCCGAAGGTCAAGGCCGAGACGACCGCCAAGGCCGAGGCACACCTGCCGCAGGACGCGATCTTCGCCACCAACACGTCGACGCTGCCGATCACCGAACTGGCCAAGGCCAGCCGCTCCGCCGAACAGTTCATCGGTATCCATTTCTTCAGTCCGGTCGACAAGATGATGCTGGTGGAGATCATCAAGGGTGCGCAGACGGGCGACCGGGCGGTGGCCAAGGCGCTGGATTTCGTGCGCCAGATCCGCAAGACGCCCATCGTGGTGAACGATGCGCGCTACTTCTATGCCAACCGCTGCATCCTGCCCTACACCAACGAAGGCATCCGGATGCTGCGCGACGGCGTGGCGCCCGCGCTGATCGAGAACGCGGCGAAGCTGGTGGGCATGCCACTGGGGCCGCTGCAACTGACCGACGAAGTGTCGATCGACCTCGGCGCCAAGATCGCGCGGGCGACGAAGGCGGCCATGGGCGACGCCTATCCGGACGACGCGGTGGATGAGGTTGTGTTCTGGCTCGAGGGCGAGGGGCGCTTGGGGCGCAAGGCCAATGCGGGTTTCTACGCCTATGACGAAAAGGGCAAGCGCGAGGGGCTTTGGGCCGGGCTGACCAAGCGCTATCCGATCGCCGATGCCCAGCCCGAACTGGCGGACGTTCAGCACCGGCTGCTGATGGCGCAGGTGCTGGAGGCCGTGCGCGCCTTTGAGGACGGCGTGCTGATGGACATCCGAGAAGGGGATGTGGCGGCGATCCTCGGCTGGGGTTTCGCGCCGTGGTCGGGCGGGCCGTTCGGCTGGCTCGACATCATCGGGGCGGCGAAGGCCGTGGAAATCTGCGATGGGCTGGAGGCTACCTATGGCGCGCGGTTCAAGGCACCGGACCTGCTGCGCGATATCGCGGCCAAAGGCGACAGCTTCTACGGGCGCTTCGGCCCGGCGTCGCAGGACGCGGCCTGATCTTCAGGCGGGGGCGAATGTGCCCCCGCCACCCGGTTTCACGTGTCCCGAACGCGCGAATCCCGTGCTCGGCTTTGCGCGGCATTCGTCAGCCCTCCGGCACTGGCGCGGGTGGTTCCGGGCTGCGCAGCGCGATCACGGCGCCCGACCCGAGGATGAGCGCGATTCCGGCGGCGGCCAGCCCGTCGATCCCGTTGCCCAGCAACAGCCAGCCCCAGAGCACCGCGAAAACCAGGAGCGCGTATTCGAAGACGGCGTTCGTGGAGGCCTCGCCCAGCTGGTAGGCGCGGATGATGAAACCGACCGCCACCATCGAGAACACGGCCTGCGCCACCGTCCAGGCCCAGGCCACCGGCGCCATGTCGCCCCAAAGCCGCATTGCCCAGCCTGCGGCACCGTCGGGCACAGGCTGGGGAAACAGCGCCAGCCAGGCCAGCCCACCGATGCCCCACAGTCCCATGGCCACGAAGAACCCCGCCAACAGCGTGGGTGCGCTTTCGGCGGCGCACCAGCGCCGGGTCGCCAGTTGCGCCAGCGCGTAGAGGAACCCCGCCAGCACCGGCAGCACAGTCAGCACGCCTATGGACCCCGCATCGGGGCGCAGCACCATCAGCACGCCCGCGAAGCCCGCGGCGACCGCGGCCAGCCGTGCTGCGCCCACCCGTTCGCCATAAATGAACATGGAAATCAGCACGATGAACATCGGCGCGGTAAAGAGCCCCGCCACCGCCTGCGCGATGGGCAGCACGGCCAGCGCCGCGAAATAGATCATCAGCCCGGCGGACAGCACGGCGCTGCGTGCCGCGACCCGCGCCCAACTGACCGGGCGCAGCCGCCAGCCCGCGGCGCGCGCGATCCCCGCCAGCATCGCCATCGCCATCGCCGACCGGATCACCTGGAACTGCCAGAGCCCGGTGGTGTCGGCAATCACCACGACATAATTGTCCACGAGCCCCATCAGCGCCATCGCCGTCAGGATCAGGGCGGCGGCAAGCTGCGGGCGGGCGGTCTGCAATGCAAGGCCGGGAACGCGCATGGCACCGTTAGGGCCTGCCAGCGCGTTCCCGTCAAGTCGCCGCGCGGGACCATGCCAGCCGCCGCCCCGCGTCGCACGCGCCGTTCCCTTGCGGATGTCGCTGCCCGCACCGCTGCGCTCGGACCCTGACCGGTTTCGAATGCCGCGCTACGGGCGCGCGTTTGCCTGATTGTGCCGCATCGGGTGCTGGCCTAGGGTGCGTCCAGTCAAGAAACCAGAGCAGGCCGAAATCCGTCCGATGACGGTGCTATCCAAGTATCAGCGGCTCGAATGTCCGGGCATCTGGCACCCCGCGGCGGATGCCCAGCGGCAGGACGTGTCCGTGTCGCTCGGCAAGGCGTCGCTGATCATCATGGATGCGAACGACACGGCGCTGGCGCACTGGTCTCTTCCGGCCGTGGAGCGGACGAACCCCGGCGTGCGGCCCGCGCTGTACCGGCCCGGTGCGGATGCGGACGAATTGCTGGAACTCGACGACGACACGATGATCGACGCGATCCGCACCGTCGGGCGGGCGCTGGGGCGCGCGCGGGCGCGGCCGGGCCGGGTGCGGCGCGCGGTGCTTGGGCTGAGCCTGCTGGCGCTGGCGGGGCTGGGCGTCTGGTGGCTGCCGGATGCGCTGACGCGGCATACCGCGTCGCTGATGCCCGCGGGGCTGCGCGGCGAGATCGGCCAGCGGCTCTTGCGGGAGATCGAACCCTATGCGGGGAGGCCGTGCACAGGGCGGGCGGGACTGGCGGCATTGTCGGCGCTGAACGACCGCATCCTGCCGGGCGAGGGGTGGTCGATCGTCGTGCTGCCGGGCGGACCTGCGGCCAGCGCCCATCTGCCGGGGCGGATGATCCTGTTGCGCCGCGACACGCTGGAAGAGGCGCGCGACCCCGCCGCGCTGGCGGATGTCGTGCTGCTGGAAGCCGCGCGGCTTCGGGCGCACGATCCCATGCAGGACATGATGGCCGAGGCCGGACTCGTGGCGACCTTTGCGCTGCTGACCCGCGGCGCAGTGTCGGCCGAGACGTTGCGCGCCCATGCGGGGCGGGTGCTGGTTGGCGATCCTGTGACGCTGCCTGCCGGGACGCTGGCGGCGGAACGTGCCCGTGCGGGACTGGATGGCACCGACCCAGTGCTGAACGACCCGGCGTGGCTGCGGTTGCAGGGCATCTGCGAGGGTTGAACGAAGATGCGGGCGCAGTCGCCTGCGCCCGCAAGGGTAGCATTCTTGGATCCGGAGTGCGCCGCCGCGTTACGCGCGGCGGCGATGCCGTGTCAGGCGGTCGTGCGGCGGCGGCGCAGCGCGGCCAGGCCGGCGATCGCGCCGACCAGCAGGCCGCCCGCGGCAGGCACCGGTACGGGCGCCGTGTAGGTGACGAGGTTCTGGCTGCCGCCCGCGGTCAGGAAGCTGACACGGTTCCCGGCGAGACGGGTCCATTCACCGTTGCCCGCGTCGCCGTCAAGCTGGTCGAGCCAGCCCTGCGCCAGCGCGAAGACGCCCGCCGAGTTGTCGTCGAAAGTGGTCGACACGTCGCTGTCGTTGAAGCTCAGGAACGTACCGCCGGGCAGGTTCTCGAAGCTGCGCGCAGTCACGTCGAAGGCGTCGCCCGACGGGCTGGAGATGTCGCCGTAGCCGATCTTCCACAGGGCAAGCTGCGTCGCCGCGTGATGCTGTGCGCCCTGCGACGGGTCGAACGCCGTGCCCAGCAGTGTCGCCATCAGTTCGCGGCGGTCGCCGCCGAACAGGCTGTTGTCCTCGGTATAGCTCACCGGCGTCGAGGTGTTGGTCGTGATCGACTGGGTCACCTCGATGCAGAACGCGATGAAGTCCTCGTAGGGATCACCGCTGCCGGTTTCACGCCGGGACAGGTGGAAGGACCCGGCGGTCGTGCTCACGACATCCTGAAGCGTCGGATTGGCCGTGCTGATCTGGCCGGAGACGGATTTCACCCCCGTCCCGTCATTGCTGATGTTCGCGCGCTGCTGGAGCACGTCGAACGTGGCTGCGAACCCGGCTGCGGGCACGACTGTAAGGACAAGCGCCGCCGCAAAGGCGCGCCCGGTATGAATGGCAAACATTGTACAAAACTCCTGCAACTGGACCCGACGGGGTCCGATGATCTCTTGATGGCCCCGGTGCGGTCATGCGCGCCGCTCGGGAAACCGGCTCCTCCGGACACGGTGTTGTTACCACCCGCGCCGGGAGCGGAGCCATTTGATTCAAGATCGAAGGTTAATCGGTTAACTCCGACGCGGCGGCGCAGGCCGGGTTGCGCAGGGGGAAAACCGCTTGACCTTCCATGCCTGCGCCTGTTGAACGGCGACCATTCCCTTCCCTGCCGGTGTGAGACATGGACGACCAAAACAAGAACCTGATCCTGGCGACCGCACTCAGCTTTCTGGTCATTCTCGTCTGGTTCCTGCTGTTCCCGCCCGAGCCGCCCGTGGAGACTGCGGATGCCCCGCCCGCACAGGTCATGGAGGAGGGGGGCGACGCGTCGGCGCTGCTGCCGCCGGCTGCCCCCGGCGCCACGCAGGCCGCGCCGACGGGAGGTGCGACCGCACTGGCCGAGACAGAGCGGCTGAGCATCGACACGCCCGAGCTTGCAGGCAGCATCGCGCTGACCGGCGGGCGGATCGATGACCTGTCGCTGTCCAAGTATTACGAAACCCTCGATGACGACAGCCCGCATGTCCGTCTGCTGGCCCCGGTCGGCGGGGCTGGGGCGTATTACGCATTGTATGGCTGGGCCCCTGGCGGCGCGCTCGGATACGCGGACGTGCCCGGCGCAGAGACCCCGTGGCAGATCGAGAGCGGCGAGTCGCTGACCATCGGCAGCCCCGTTACGCTGCGCTGGGAGAACGGGTCCGGCCTGATCTTCCGCCGCACGCTCAGCGTGGACGACAAGTTCATGCTGACCGTGACGCAAAGCGTCGAGAACACCACTGGCGAAGAGGTCCGGCTGGCCCCCTACGGCATCGTCGCGCGGCATGGCCAGCCCGATACGGTGAACTTCTTCATCCTGCACGAGGGCGTGGTGCGCATGTCCGACGGCACCCTGCAGGAGATAGACTACAAGAGCATGCCGGACATGGATCCGAATCCCGCCGAGGGCGCGGTGACGGAGATCATCGACGTGACCGAGAACGGCTGGATCGGCTTCACCGACAAGTACTGGATGACCACGCTGGCGCCGATGCCGGGACAGTCCTTCCGGTCGGTGGCGAAATACGTCCCCGGCGCGAACATCTTCCAGACGGAGGCGCGGCTTCCGACGCAGGTCGTGGCGCCGGGCACGACCGCGCAGGTGGAAACCTATCTCTTCGCGGGCGCCAAGGAATGGGAAACCATCCGTGGTTACGAACGCGATCTGGGCATCGACCGCTTCATCGACAGCATCGACTGGGGCTGGTTCTTCTTCCTCACGAAGCCGATCTTCTGGCTGCTGCACGAACTGAACGCGTTGATCGGCAACATGGGCTGGTCGATCATCCTGCTCACGCTCATCATCAAGGCGGTGCTGCTGCCGCTGGCGTGGAAATCCTATGCCTCCATGGCGAAGATGAAGGAACTGCAGCCGCAGATGGAGGCGCTCAAGGAGCGTTGCGGCGACGACAAGCAGAAGATGCAGCAGGAGATGATGGCGCTCTACAAGGCGGAAAAGGTGAACCCCGCCGCGGGCTGCCTGCCGATCCTCTTGCAGATCCCGATCTTCTTCTCGCTCTACAAGGTGATCTTCGTCACGATCGAATTGCGGCACGCGCCGTGGTTCGGCTGGATCCGTGACCTGTCCGCGCCGGATCCGTCGTCGATCCTGAACCTGTTCGGCTTGCTGCCCTTCGCGCCGCCGGACCCGGGGTCGATCCTTGCAATCGTGTCGCTTGGCATCCTGCCGATCCTGCTGGGCATCTCCATGTGGCTCCAGCAGAAGCTGAACCCGGCACCCACCGACCCGACGCAGGCGATGATCTTCGCATGGATGCCGTGGGTGTTCATGTTCATGCTGGGCACCTTTGCCAGCGGGCTCGTGCTCTACTGGATCGCGAACAACGTCATCACCTTCGCGCAGCAGTACTACATCATGCGCAGCCACGGGTATAAGCCGGACGTGTTCGGCAACATCAAGTCCGGGGTGAAGAAGACCCGCAGCAAGGACACATGACGGCGCGGCTGGCCGCGATCTGGCGCCACCCGGTCAAGGGGATCGGGGCGGAGGCGCTGGGCGGGGCGGCGTTGGCCCCGGATCGCCCGGTGCCGGGAGATCGCGCATGGGCGCTGCTGCGCGAGGGTGTGGCGGCAACGGGCGGCTGGCAGTCTTGCTCCGGGTTCCTGCGCGGGGCAAACGGGCCGTCGCTGATGGCTGTCACCGCCCGCACCCTGCCAGACGGGCTGGAATTGACTCATCCCGACCGTCCGCTCCTGCGTTTCGATCCGGAGACCGAGGGCGCACGGCTGGCGGACTGGGTCGCGCCGCTCTGGCCCGATGGCCTGCCGCGTCCCGCGGGGCTCGTGCGCGCACCCGAGGCGGGCATGACCGACATGGACTATCCGTCCGTGTCCGTGCTGAACACCGCGTCGCTGGATGCGCTTGCCCGTGCACTGGATCTGCCCGCACTCGACCAGCGGCGGTTCCGGGGCAACCTTTGGGTCGAAGGCTGGGATGCCTGGGCCGAGTTCGACCTGCTGGGGCGACGCATCGCCGTGGGCGACGCGGTGCTGGAGATCGTCGAGCGTAATACACGCTGCCTTGCGACCCATGCCAACCCCGACACCGGGGAGCGCGACGCCAACATCCTTCCGACGCTTTCCGCGCAATGGGGCCACCGGGATTTCGGCGTCTATGCCCGCGTGGTGCAGGGCGGCGACATCGCGCCCGGCGTACATGTCACCTTGCTGCCATGACCGGTCCGGATCCCGCCGCGCTGCATCCGCTGGCCGTGACCGACCAGCTCGTGTTCCTCAAGCCGCTGGCCGAGGGACGGGCGAATGTCACGGTCGGTGACTACAGCTATTACGACGACCCGGACGGGGCCACGGCCTTCTTCGACCGCAACGTGCGGTATCATTTCGACTTCGTGGGCGACCGGCTCGTCATCGGGCCGTTCTGCGCGATCGGGCGCGGCGTCCAGATCATCATGAACGGCGCGACCCACGCGATGGGCGGTTTTTCGACCTTTCCGTTCAACATCTTCGGCCATGGCTGGGAAGACGGCTTCGACCCGGCCACATGGGAAGCGGAGAACCGCGGCGACACGGTGATCGGCCCGGATGTCTGGATCGGGACGGAGGCGATGATCCTGCCCGGCGTCACCATCGGCGCAGGGGCCATCGTCGCCGCGCGCGCGGTCGTGACGGGCGATGTGCCGTCCTACGCCGTGGTCGGCGGCAACCCAGCGCGCGTGCTGCGGCAACGCTTCGACGCGGACACCGTGGCGCGGCTTCTGGCGGTGGCGTGGTGGGACTGGCCGCGGGACAGGCTGGCGCGGAACCTTGATGCCGTGCGCGGGGCGGATATCGGCGCGCTGGAGACCGCCACATGACCGCGCTGCCCTTTCCGCTTACCCCTGATCCCGACGACGCCACGCGCGAAGCCGGGCGGCGGTTCTTCGCGGCGGAAACGACCTTCGTGAAGGGGGTCGTGGCCATGTCGGGCCTGCCGCCCGCTGACCGGGTGGAGGTGTGCTTCGCGGGTCGGTCGAACGTGGGCAAGTCGTCGCTGATCAACGCGCTGACCGGGCGCAAGGCGCTGGCGCGGGCGTCGAATACGCCCGGCCGCACGCAGGAGATCAATTTCTTCGAACGCGGCCCGCTCTATATCGTGGATTTGCCGGGTTACGGCTTTGCCAATGCACCCGTGGCCGTAGTCGAGAAATGGCAACGGCTCCTCAAGTCGTATCTGGCCGGGCGCGTAACACTCCGCCGGGCCTTCGTGCTGATCGACAGCCGCCACGGGGTGAAAGCCGTGGACGAGGAAATCATGGCCCGGCTCGACAGTGCGGCGGTGACGTTCCAGTGCGTGCTGACCAAGGCCGACAAGATCAAGGCGTCCGAACAGGACAAGGTGCTTGACCAGGTGCGCGGCGCGCTGGTGCGGCACCCGGCCGCCTTTCCGGAACTGCTGCTGACATCGTCGGATACGGGCGACGGGATCGCGACGCTGCGCAGTACGATCCTTGGCCTGATCGACCCCGCCGATCTGGCCTGACGCTGCCAAGGACGCACCGGCGCCCCGGGCTTGACCCGGGGCCTCCTGGTATCCCTGTGGCGGATTTAGAACTGTGCGGCGTCCAGCGCCATCACCGTGTCGCCGCCGGATTCGATCCGCGCACGGTGCAACGCCGTGGCAGGCAGTTGCCGTGCCATGTAGTAGCGCCCGGTCGTCAGCTTGGCCTTCAGGAAATCCGCATCCCCTTGCCCCGCATCCAGCATGGCCTGCGCGGTCTTCGCCATCCGCGCCCACATCAGGCCGAGGCAGACATGGCCGAACAGGTGCATGAAATCGTAGCTGCCCGACAGCGCGTCGTTGGGCTTCTTCATGCCGGACTGCATGAAGAACATGCCCGCCGCCTGAAGATCCTTGGACGCGGCCTTCAGCGGGTCGAGGAAATCGGCCTTCAACGCCGCCTCGCCTTCGTTCTCCTTGAGGAAGGTCTTCACCATCTCGAAGAACGCCATCACCGCTTTTCCACCATCGGCCGGCAGCTTGCGGCCCACCAGATCGAGCGATTGCACCCCGTTCGTGCCCTCGTAGATCATGGTGATCCGCGCATCGCGCACGAACTGCTCCAGCCCCCAGTCGCGGGTGAAGCCCGATCCGCCCAGCGTCTGCTGCGCGAGCACGGTCGTCTCGTACCCCTTGTCGGTGAGGAAGCCCTTGATGACCGGCGTCAGCAGGGAAATCATCGCCTCGGCGTCCGCGTCGCCCTTGCGGTGGGCCTCGTCGATCAGGGTGGCACCCCACAGCGCGAAGGCCCGCGCCCCTTCGACGAAGCTTTTCTGGTGCATCAGGTTCCGGCGCACGTCCGGGTGCACGATGATGGGGTCCGCGGGGCCATTCGGGTTCTTGGTGCCGGTCACGTCGCGGCCCTGCAGGCGATCCTGCGCGAAGGCGGCGGCGTTCTGATAGGCGACGACCCCCTGCGCATAGCCTTGCAGGCCCACGCCGATCCGCGCTTCGTTCATCATGGTGAACATCGCGCGCATGCCCTTGTGCAACTCGCCCACGAGGAACCCGGTGGCCCCATCGTAGTTCATCACGCAGGTGGCGTTGCCGTGGATGCCCATCTTGTGCTCGAGCCCGCCGCAGGACACGGCGTTGCGGTCGCCGAGGCTGCCGTCGTCGTTCACGAGGAATTTGGGCACGATGAACAGGCTGATGCCCTTCACGCCCTCGGGGCCGCCGGGCACCTTGGCCAGCACGAGATGGACGATGTTGTCCACCATGTCGTGCTCGCCCGCCGAGATCCAGATCTTCGACCCGGTGATGCGGTAGTTTCCATCGTCCTGCGGCTCGGCCTTGGTGCGGATCAGGCCCAGATCGGTGCCGCATTGCGGCTCGGTCAGGTTCATGGTGCCGCCCCACTTGCCCGCGATCATGTTGGGCAGGTAGGTCCGTTTCTGGTCGTCAGACCCGTGCGCGGCGATGGCCGAATAGGCGCCGTGGGTCAGCCCCCAGAACATGTTGAGCGCCATGTTCGCGGACACGAACATCTCGCCCACCGCCGTCGCCAGCACATAGGGCATGCCTTGCCCGCCATATTCGGGATCTGCATCCAGCCCGATCCAGCCGCCTTCGGCCACCTGGTCATAGGCGGCCTTGAATCCCGTGGGCGTGCGCACAACGCCGTTTTCCAGTGTGCACCCTTCGGTGTCACCCACGGGGTTCAGCGGCGCCAGCACGCCTTCGGCCAGCTTGCCCGCTTCTTCCAGAACGGCGGCGGTCGTGTCGCGGTCCAGTTCGTCATAGCCGGGCGTGTCGGACCCTTCGAGCCCGAGCACATCCTGCAGCACGAATTGAAGATCGTCGGTCGGGGCGGTGTAGATCGGCATCGCGTGCTCTCTCCCATGAACGTCACCGCCCCGGGAATGGAGCGGGTTATTCCGCCGCGTTTCGCGCGGCTTCGATTTCCGCCAGCTGCGCCCGCCCGGATTCGAGCTGGACCTGCAATTCCGCGATCGCCTCGTCCAGCGCCGCACGCTGGGCGATCATCCGCTCCAGGTGCCGCTCCCCGATCGTGCAGGCTTCACGAAGCTGCGGGTGCGGGTCCCCGTCCGGACGATAGAGATCGAGGATCTGGCGAATTTCCTCCAGGCTCAGACCAAACCGCTTTCCACGCAGAATGAGCTTCAGCCGCGCGCGGTCACGCCGGGTGAACAGACGTTTCTGTCCCTGCCTGATCGGGCTGAGCAGCTCCTTGGCTTCGTAGAAGCGAAGCGTCCTCGGCGTCACTTCGAACGCGTCGCACATTTCGCGGATGGTCATCGTTTCAGTCATCATCGGTTCCGTCGGTCTCGGGTTCGGGGACCGCCAACCTCGGGATGGCGGTGAGATACACCAGCTTTGACGTGCACGTAATCAAGACGTGGCGTCACGGCCAGAGAGTTCGGGCACATGTAATCGATTTGACGCCGGGGGAAAGCGAGGTTCCTTCATTTCAAGAAAAAATGAGCGGCGGATCGCTTGCGCGCTGTGCGCGCGAACGCCGATGCCCGGCGGGCGTTCAGGTCAGTCCAGCGAGCGCGCTACGCTGTCGCGCAGATCCTGAAGATCGGCAATGGCCGCCTCCAGCTGCGCCTTCTGCTCGTCCAGCACCACCAGTTGCCGGTCGGCGAGCTTGATCCATTCAGCCATCTGCGCGGCGGTGCCGGTCTTGTCGTAGATGAGCAGCCACTGGCGGATTTCCTCCAGGCTGAAGCCGAACCGCCGCCCGCGCATGATGAGCTTCATCCGCGCCACCTCGCGCGGGGTATAGTACCGCGACCGGCCTTCCTTTTCGGGTTGCAGCAGCTCGATGTACTCGTAGTAGCGCAGCGTGCGCGGGGTCACGTCGAACGCCGCGCACATTTCCTTGAAGGTCAGGCGCTCCGATGCCTTGTCCGCAGTCATGGCTCACTCCTGCCCATCTCGTGGGCGGAAAGGAAACCGCAAATCGGCGTCCCGGTCAACGCATCCGGCGCCACGTGCCGGCAGTTTCCGGCGCGGCCCCCTCTGGACGTTGCGTCCTCCTCGGGTCAAGAAGGGGCACAGCAATGAAAGTCCCGCCATGACGGATGCGGATACCGAAGCGCGGATCGCCGCCGTGCGCGCCTTCATCACCGATCTGCCCTATGCCCGCGCGCTCGGGCTCGATATGCTTGGCGTCGGTGCGGGCTGGGCGGAGCTCGCGTTGCCCTACCGTGCCGATCTGGTGGGCGATCCGGCAACCGGCGTGATGCATGGCGGTGCGGTGTCGGCGCTGATGGACACGACCTGCGGCGGCGCGGTGATGAGCCATCCGGATGCGGGCGTGGCCACCGCGACGCTCGATCTGCGCATCGACTACATGCGCGGGGCGCAGCCGGGGCAGACCGTGCGCGCTCGGGCCGAATGCATCCGCGTGACCCGCACCATCGCCTTCGTCCGGGCGACGGCCCATGACGATGATCCCGACACGCCCATCGCCACCGCCGCGGGGGCCTTCACCGTGTCCCGTCCGGAGGGCGACGGATGACCGGCCGCACCCGCCCCGAACCGATGCAGGTGGTCAAGCAGCGGCGCGACGCGACGCTGGCCGCACTTGTGGGGCGGGTGCCCTTTATCGGCACGCTGGGCGTGGTGTTCGAACGCCGCGGGGACGAACTGACCGCGATCCTGCCCTTCCGCGAGACGCTGATCGGCAACCCGGTGCTCCCCGCGCTCCATGGCGGTGCGACCGCGGGCTTCCTGGAAGTCGCGGCACTGGTGGAACTGACATGGTCGGGGCTCTGGCCCGAGATCGAAAGCGGGCGCCTGACACCCGAGCAGGTGGCGCAGGACAACCGCCTGCGGATGCCCAAGACGGTGGACTTCACCGTCGATTTCCTGCGCTCGGGCCTGCCGCGCGATGCCTATGCGCGGGCGCGGGTGAACCGGTCCGGGCGGCGCTATGCCAGCGTCCATGTCGAGGGCTGGCAGGACAATCGCAACCGCCTGTTCGCTCAAGCGACCGGCCATTTCGTGATGCCGGAGCCGCCTGTCCGTGACTGATCTTGCCGCCGGACCCGTGCGGCTGTCGCACCGCCGGGTGCTGCATATCGCGCTGCCCATCGTTCTGTCGAACGCCACCGTCCCGATCCTCGGGCTCGTGGATACGGGCGTCGTGGGCCAGATGGGTGAGGCCGCGCCCATCGGGGCCGTGGGGCTGGGTGCCGTCTTCCTGACCGCCGTCTACTGGGTGTTCGGCTTCCTGCGCATGGGCATGACAGGGCTTGCGGCGCAGGCCCGTGGCGCGGGCGATGACGCGGAGGTCGCCGCCTTGCTGGCGCGCGGGCTGATGCTGGCGGGGTTTGGCGGTGCCGCGCTGATCGCGGGGCAATGGCTGCTGTTCTCGGGGGCCTTCGCACTGGCGCCCGCGTCGGACGAGGTCGAAACGCTGGCCCGTGCCTATATGGGGTTGCGCATCTGGTCCGCCCCGGCGGCCATCGGGATCTTCGCCGTCACCGGCTGGCTGATCGCGCAGGAACGCACGCGCGCGGTGCTGGTGATCCAGCTGGCCATGAACGGGCTTAACATCGGGCTGGACCTTCTGTTCGTGCCGGTCATGGGCTGGGGGGTCGAGGGCGTGGCGGCGGCCACCCTGATCGCGGAGTGGTCCGGGCTGGCGCTGGGGCTCTGGTTCTGCCGCGACGCGCTGGGGATGCCAGCCTTCCGCGACTGGCCGCGGGTTTTGGACCGCGCGCGGCTGGTGCATCTGGCGCAGGTCAACGGCGACATCCTGATCCGGTCGCTGCTGCTGGAGGCGGTGTTCCTGTCCTTCCTGTTCCTTGCCGCCGGGTTCGGGGATGTGCGGCTTGCGGCGAACCAGGTGCTGCTGCAGTTCATGTATGTCACCGCCTATGCGCTGGACGGCTTCGCCTTTTCGGCAGAGGCGCTGGTGGGTCAGGCCATGGGCGCGCGGGCGCGGTCAGACCTGCGGCGGGCGGCGCTGCTCACGGGGATATGGGGCATCGGCAGCGGTGCTGCGCTGGCGCTCGCCTTCGCGGTCGGGGGCGGGGCGCTGATCGACCTGCTGACCACGTCCGAGCCGGTGCGCGACGCCGCGCGCGCCTACCTGTCATGGATGGTCGCGGTGCCCGTGATCGGGGCGGTGGCCTGGATGCTCGATGGCGTCTTCATCGGTGCGACCCGGACAGCCGACATGCGCAACATGATGATCCTGAGCACGCTGGTCTATGCCGTGGCGGCGGCGCTGCTGGTGCCCGCCTTCGGCAATCACGGGCTCTGGGCTGCGTTCATCGTGAGCTTCGTTGCGCGCGGCGCGACGCTGGCGGCGCGATACCCGGCGCTGGAGCGGCAGGCCGAAGCCTAGAGCCAGTCGTCGCGGCCCGTGCCCACCGCGTCTGCCACGGTGGCATAGCCGTCGCGGGCCAGCAGGTCGTCGAGGCCCCGCGCGATCCGCGGCACCAGCGACAGTCCGTGATAGACCAGCGCGGAATAGAGCTGCACCGCCGACGCGCCCGCGCGGATCTTCGCATAGGCCTGTTCGGCGCTGCCCACGCCGCCCACGCCGATCAGCGGCAGCCTGCCGCCCGTCAGCTGCGACAGGCGCGCAAGCACGCGGGTGGAGCGGTCGAACAGCGGTGCGCCCGACAGCCCGCCCGTCTCATGCGCGTGCCGGCTGGTCAGCCCGTCGCGCGCAATGGTGGTGTTGGTGGCCACGATCCCGTCGATGGCGCTGGCCAAAGCAACCTCGGCGATATCGGCAAGCTCTGCATCGGTCAGGTCGGGCGCGATCTTGACAAAAACGGGTATGCGGCGGTCGAGCCGTGCGCGTGCGTCCATCACCCCGGTCAGAAGCGCCCAGAGCGCCGCGCGGCCCTGCAGGTCGCGCAGGTTCTCGGTGTTGGGCGAAGACACGTTGACGGTCACATAATCGACGAAGGGTCCGCAGGTCTCCAGCACCTCGACGTAGTCCTGCGCGCGGTCGGCGCTGTCCTTGTTCGCGCCAAGGTTCAGTCCCATCACGAAGCCCTTCGGCCTGTCACGCAGGCGTGTCGCCATGGCCGCGGCCCCCGCGCCGTTCAGCCCGAAGCGGTTGATGACGGCCTCGTCCTCGGCCAGCCGGAACAGGCGGGGCTTCGGGTTTCCGGGCTGCGGGCGCGGTGTCACGCCTCCCAATTCGGCGAAGCCGAACCCCGCCCGCGTGATCGGCGCCATGGCGCGCCCGGTCTTGTCGAAGCCCGCCGCCAGCCCGACGGGGTTGGGCAGGTCCAGCCCCGCCAGCCGCGTGCGCAGCCGGTCGGATGTGACGGGGCCGGGCAGCGGAACCATGCCCCGCGCCAGCGCCGCCAGCGCCATGTCATGAGCGCGCTCCGGGTCCATGCGGTGCAGCAGCGCCAGCCCGATCCGCTCTGCGACGTTCATGGCAACATGGGGAACGCGTGGCTGCCGTCCGGGCCGACGGGCAGCGGTGCGGTCCATGCCACTTCGTCCCGGCGCAGGCGGCGATAGAGATGCGGAAAGAGCGCACCGCCGCGCGACGGCTCCCATCGCAGATCGTCGCCCAGTGCATCGGTCTCGACGGCGGCGAGCACCAGCCCCTCGACCCCGGCGAAATGCTTCGCCGCCGTCTCGGCAGCTTGCGTGCCGGTGGAGAAATGGATGAACCCGTCATCGATGTCGATGGGCGCGCCAGCGGTGTCGCCTGCGCTGTCGAGGGCGGACCATTCCGCCGCACGGAAAATCTTGTAGATCAGCATGCCGCCATCTGACCCGAACGGCGCGGACCGTCAAGCGCACGGCGTTTGCAGCCTGTCCGTTTCGTGCCATGCTCGCCTTGGCCTTGTTTGCCCCCACACGGAGTAACCCATGAAAACATGCCTGTTCGCCACCACCGCGCTGATCGCCGTCACCACCGCCGCACAGGCGGATTTCGATCTCACGATCCTGCACACGAACGATTTCCATGCGCGGTTCGAGCCGATCAGTGCGTATGACAGCGGCTGTTCAGCCGAGGACAACGCGGCGGGCGAGTGTTTCGGCGGATCGGCCCGTCTTGCCAGCGCGATCGCGGAGGCGCGTGCGCGCGCAGGTGCATCAATCCTCGTGGATGGTGGCGACCAGTTCCAGGGCACGCTGTTTTACACCTATTACAAGGGCAAGGCCGCGGCCGAGATGATGAACCGGCTCGGCTATGACGCGATGACGGTGGGAAACCACGAATTCGACGACGGCCCCGAGGTGCTGCGCGGTTTCATGGACGCGGTCGATTTCCCGGTGCTGATGTCGAATGCGGATGTCTCGGCCGAGCCCACGCTGGCCGATGTGCTGATGAAATCCACCGTGATCGAGCGTGGCGGAGAACGGATCGGTCTGATCGGCCTGACGCCCGAGGATACCGACGAACTGGCAAGCCCCGGCCCGAATGTTACTTTCACGGCGCCGGCCCCGGCCGTCCAGACCGAGGTGGACCGGCTGGAAGCCGACGGGGTGAACAAGATCATCGTGCTGAGCCATTCGGGCTATCGCGTCGATCTCGCCATCGCGGAAGAGGTTACCGGGGTGGACGTGATCGTCGGCGGCCACTCCAACACGTATCTGTCGAACACCGCGGAGGACGCGGTCGGGCCGTACCCGACAATGGTCGGCGATACGGCCATCGTGCAGGCCTATGCCTATGGCAAGTTCCTTGGCGAACTGGTCGTGAGCTTCGACGATGCCGGGCGGGTGGTGTCTGCGGTGGGCGATCCGCTCATCATGGATGCTGCCGTGGTCGAGAACGAGGCCGTGAAGGCGCGCATCGCGGAACTCGCCATGCCGCTGGCGGAAATCCGGCAGCGCGTCGTGGCCGAGACCGCGGCGCCGATCGAAGGCGACCGCAGCGTGTGCCGCGCAATGGAATGCGAGATGGGCAACCTTGTCGCCGATGCGATGCTGGCGCGTGTGGCCGATCAGGGGATCGCCATCGCCATCGTCAATTCCGGCGGTCTTCGCGCGTCCATCCCGTCGGGCGAGGTCACCATGGGCGACGTGCTTACCGTGCTGCCGTTCCAGAACACGCTGTCTACCTTTCAGGTAACGGGCGCGACGATTCTGGCCGCTCTGGAAAACGGCGTGAGTCAGGTCGAGGAGGGCGCCGGCCGCTTCCCGCAGGTCGCGGGCCTGCGCTTTGCCGTGGATCTGTCGCAGCCCGTCGGATCCCGCGTGTCGGATGTGACGGTGGGCGGCGAACCGCTGGATCCCGACCGCGTCTATGGCGCCGTGTCGAACAACTTCGTCCGCAATGGCGGTGACGGGTACGCGATGTTCGTCGACGCGATGAACGCTTACGACTTCGGTCCCGACCTCGCGGATGTGACGGCGGAATACCTTGCCGAGAATGCGCCCTACCAGCCCTATACCGACGGGCGCATCCGCATGGTGCAATGATCCGGCCATGTGCGGGCGGTTCGCGATCACCCTGCCGGTGGACGCCATGGCGCGGCTGTTCGATGCCGCGCCCGACAACGATCTGCCCGTGCCGCCTGACTACAACGTCTGTCCGACCGTGCCGATCCATGTGGTGCGGTCGGGCCCCGCGGGGCGGCGGCTGTCGGCGCTGCGCTGGGGCCTGATACCGCACTGGTACAAGACCCCGAACGATGGCCCGTTGCTGATCAACGCGCGGGCCGAGACCATCGCGGACAAGCCCGCCTTTCGTGCTGCCGCGCGGGAACGGCGCTGCCTGATCCCCGCGACGGGTTTCTATGAATGGACCAAGGACGAAGCGGGCAACCGTCTGCCATGGTTCATCGCCCGCGCGGACGGCGCCCCGCTGGTCATGGCGGGCGTCTGGCAGGACTGGTCCGGGGCGGATGGCACGCATCTGGCCACCTGCGCCATCGTCACGACGGCTGCGAACCCGGCCATGGCCGAACTGCACCACCGGATGCCGGTCATCCTCGACCCTGCCGATTGGCCGCTCTGGCTGGGGGAGGCCGGGAAGGGGGCCGCGCGGCTGATGCAGGCCGCGCCCGAGGATGCGCTGGTCTGGCACCGGGTCGGCACGGCAGTCAATTCCAACCGCGCGACCGGCCCGGACCTGATCGAACCGCTGGCGGCGTGAACCCTCAGCCGGGAAGGGCGGCGAGCATCTCGATCTCCACCACGAATTCGGGCTTGGTGAAGCCCGACACGATCATCAGGGTTGAGGCAGGCAGCACGGGCACCCCGTCAAGCCACGCGTCGCGGGCCGCCATGTATCCCGCCATATGCGCGCGGTCGGTGACATAGGCGTTCAGCCGCACGACATGTTCCCGGCCGCCGCCCGCCTCCGCCAGCAGCGCGTCGAGATTGCCGAAGCAAATCCCGGCCTGCGCCTGTGCATCCGGGGGCACCGTACCATCGGCCGCGAGCCCCAGTTGGCCGGACGTGGCCAGAAGCCGCATCCCCGGCGGCAGCATGACGCCGTGCGAATAGCGGGCGAAGGGCGGGGCGATGCTGGTGGGGGCTAGCGAAATCATGGCGGCTCCTGTTGCGAGGTTTCCTGATAGCCCCGATCTGTTCGTCCGGGCTGGGAAACGCCGAATTTCCGGGCAAGGATACGAAGGTCCGCTCATATTGCGGGCATACTTGCCTGGTCTTGCCTGAATTTTGCGCAAATCGACACCGGTACCATGGCTCAACGCGGTTGTGTCTTTGCCATCGGGCCGCGTCTCGGGAAGGTCTGCGCACAACAGGGCGCACGGAGACGACAATGACCAAGACCTTCCTTTGCACGACTGCACTCGGGCTGGCTCTGGCGGGCGCTGCGACGGCGCAGAACGCCAGCGTCGTGTTTGGTACCAATTGGCTTGCCCAGGCAGAGCATGGCGGTTTCTATCAGTCCGTGGCGGACGGCACGTATGCCGAATGCGGGCTCGACGTGGAAATCGTGTCGGGCGGCCCGCAGGTGAACAACCGCGCGCTGATGCTTGCCGGTCGGATCGATTACCACATGGGCGGCGACATGCTGCAGGCGTTCAACGCGGTGAAGGAAGGCATTCCGGTGGTGATGGTCGCGGCGACCTTCCAGAAGCACCCGCAGGTCATCATCTCCCATCCCGGCGAGGCGGACAGCTGGGAGGAATTGAAGGACCTGACGCTGCTGATCGGCGACAACGGATTCACGAGCTACTACCAGTGGATGATTTCCGAATGGGGCTTCACGGTGGAACAGCGCCAGCCCTACACGTTCAACCCCGCGCCGTTCCTTGCGGACAAGCGGATGGGGATGCAGGGTTACCTGTCGTCAGAGCCTTACGTCATCATCCAGGAAGGCGGCTTCACCCCGAATGTGTTCCTGATCGCCGATGCGGGCTTCACCAGCTACGCCACCACGATCGAGACGATGGCCGACACGATCGCCGACAAGCCCGAGGAAGTGAAATGCTTCGTCGAGGGGTCGATCAAGGGCTGGTACAACTATCTCTACGGCGACAACGCTGCGGCCAATGCGATGATCCTCGAAGCCAACCCGGACATGACGCAGGACAAGATCGACTATGCCATCGAACGGATGCTGGCCGAGGGGATCGTGGACAGCGGCGATGCGCTTGAAATGGGGATCGGCGCCATCAACCCTGACGTGGTCGCGGATTTCTACGGCAAGATGGTGGCCGCGGGCGTGATCGAGGACGGGATCGACATTGCCGCCTCCTACACGATCGAGTTCGTGAACCAGGGACTCGGAATGGACCTGAAGCCCGCCAACTGATTTTCCGGATTATCGAGCAGCCGGGGGCCAGCGTGCCCCCGGACATTTTCGTGCGAAGGAATGCGATGACCCAGCCGCCGATTTTCGACCGGGCCCCCGTGATGACCCTGCAAGGGATCAACAAGACCTTCGCGGGCGGGGTCACGGCACTGGACGGGCTGACCATGTCGGTCAACGCGGGCGATTTCATCTCTCTGCTCGGCCCGTCCGGCTGCGGCAAGTCCACGGCCCTGCGCATCATGGCCGGACTGACCCAGCCCACGGCGGGGCGAATGGAATGGCATGGCGGGCAGCAGGCGGGCGATCTGGGCGTCGTGTTCCAGGAAGCGACTCTGATGCCCTGGGCCACCGTGGCCGACAATGTCTGGCTGCCCTTCCGCCTGCGCGGGCAGACATACAACGCCGTGAAGGACGAAGTGCTGGAAGTGCTGCGGCTGGTGGGGTTGGAGAAGTTCCAGACCGCCTATCCGCGTGAATTGTCGGGCGGCATGCGGATGCGCGTGTCCATCGCGCGGGCGATGGTGACGCGGCCGCGGCTGATCCTGATGGACGAGCCTTTCGCCGCGCTGGACGAGATCACGCGGTTCAAGCTGAACAACGATCTTCTGGCGCTGAAGGACCGGATCGGCTGCACCGTGGTCTTCGTCACCCATTCGGTGTTCGAAAGCGTGTTCCTGTCGGACCGGATCGTCGTGATGGCCGCGCGGCCCGGCCGCGTGGTGCGCGAACTGTCGGTCGATGCGCCCTATCCGCGGGACGAGGAATTCCGGACATCAGCCGACTATGCCGCCCATTGCCGCGCGGCGTCGGATGCCCTGCACACCGCCATGGAAGCCGCCGCATGACCATGGCCGACCGCGCCCCCGCCCTTCTGGACGCCGAGGAATCGCGGCGGCAGGCCCGCGCGCGGGCCGAGCGGATCGCCAGATGGGCGCTGCCGCTGGTGATGCTGCTGGGTACGCTGTGGCTGTGGGACCGGATCGTCGCGTGGAACGAGATCCCCCATTACATCCTGCCCGGTCCTGGGCGCGTGTGGGACAGCCTGACCGGCGACTGGGCGATGCTGTGGGAAGCGGCACTTCTGACGGGCAAGATCACCCTGATGGCGCTTGCGCTTGCGGTGGCGGGCGGTGCGGGGCTCGCGATCCTGTTCAACCAGTCCAAGCTGCTGGAACTGTCGCTCTACCCCTATGCGGTGATCCTTCAGGTCACGCCCGTGGTGTCCATCGCGCCGCTGATCTTCATCTATGTCGAAAGCAAGACCGCAGGGATGCTGCTATGTGCGTGGATCGTAGCGTTCTTCCCGGTGCTGTCGTCGACGACGCTGGGGCTGAATTCCGTCGATCACAACCTGCGCGATCTCTTCCGCATCTACGGTGCCACGCGCTGGCAGAAGCTGTGGCTGCTGCAACTGCCCTCGGCACTGCCGTATTTCCTTGGCGGTCTCAAGATCGCGGGCGGGCTGTCACTGATCGGCGCGGTGGTGGCTGAACTGGTCGCCGGCACGGGTGGCGTAGGGGCAGGGCTCGCCGCGCGGATACAGGAGGCCGGGTACCGGCTGAACATCGCGCGGATGTTCGCGGCGCTGTCGATGATCGCCGCCATGGGCGTGGTGATCTTCGCGGCGCTGTCGCTGCTGGCGCATCTTCTGCTACGCAAGTGGCACGACAGTGCCATCAAGCGAGAGACCTGAATGGATTTCCGTGCCCTGCCCAGCGGCGACTATACCCTTGCCAACGTGACCGTGCCCGCCTGCCTGCTGGGGCAGGAGGGCGATCTGGTCCGCACCGAGATATCGGTGGTCGATGGCCGGATCGGCCCGCCGCAGGCCGTGGCGGTGGACATGGCGGGCGCGATGGTCCTGCCGTGCTTCACCGACATGCACACCCATCTTGACAAGGGGCATATCTGGGGCCGTGCGCCGAACCCGGACGGCACTTTCATGGGGGCGCTGAACACCGTCGCCGCGGACCGTGCCACGAACTGGTCGGCCGAGGACGTGCGCAAGCGGATGGATTTTTCGCTGCGCTGCGCTTTTGCCCATGGCACGCGGGCGGTGCGCACGCATCTCGACAGCCTGCAGCCGCAGGACGCGATCTCGTGGCCCGTGTTCCGCGAGTTGCGGGACGACTGGGCCGGGCGGATCGACCTGCAAGGCGTGTGCCTTGTCGGCTGTGATGCGGCGGACATGGACGGCGCGTTCCGCGCCACCGCCGATCTTGTGGCGGAGTCGGGGGGTGTGCTGGGCATGGTGACATATCCCGTGCCGGACCTTCGCGTGCGGCTGGAGGGCCTCTTCCGCCTCGCCGCCGACCGGGGGCTTGCGGCCGATTTCCACGTGGACGAGACGATGGACCCTGCCAGCGAAACCCTGCGCATGATTGCCGAGGTCGCGCTGGACATGGGCTTCGACGCACCCATCACCGTGGGCCACCTGTGTTCGCTGTCCACGCAAGAAGAGGACCGTGCGCTCGACACGCTCGATCTGGTGGCGCGCGCGGGTTTGAACATCGTGTCGCTGCCCATGTGCAACCTCTACCTGCAGGACCGGCAGGCCGGGCGCACCCCGCGCGGGCGCGGCATCACGCTGGTGCAGGAAGCGCGCGCCCGCGGCATCAACGTCAGCTTTGCGTCGGACAATACCCGCGATCCGTTCTACGCCTATGGCGACATGGACATGATTGAGGTGATGCGCGAGGCCACCCGGATCGGGCATCTCGACCACGGACGCCCCGACTGGGTGGAGGCGTTCACGGTGAACCCGGCCCGCGCCTGCGGTTTCGACGTGCCGTCGCTGAATATTGGTGCGCCGGCCGATCTGGTGATCTGCCGCGCCCGAAGCTGGACCGAATTTTTCGCCCGCCCGCAAGCCGACCGGATCGTGCTGCGCGCCGGGCAGCAGATCGACCGCACCCTGCCGGATTACGCCGAGCTTGACCCGCTGATGAGGACCGCATGAAACCCAACGTCGCCGCGGCCAAGGCCGCCCTGTCGCATCTGGACATCGAACAGAAGGACAGCGCCATCAAGGCGAAGTCGCGGGATTTCTTCTGGTATTCGCCGGTGCTGAAGGACCGGCTGGATCATGTCGTGGCCGATTTTGTCGTTTCGCCCCGCACGGAGGCCGAGGTGATCGAGGTGCTGCGCGTGTGCTACGCCCATGACGTGCCGGTCACGACCCGCGGCGCGGGGACGGGCAATTACGGGCAGGCCATGCCGCTGGCGGGTGGCTGCGTGATGCACCTGCACCACATGAACGCAGTAAAGGAAATCCATCCGGGCCGGGTGATCGTGGAACCGGGCTGCCTGCTGAAAGACGTGGACGCCGCGACCCGTGCTGACAGCGGGCAGGAATTGCGCATGTTCTCCTCCACTTGGGCGACGGCGTCCATCGGCGGGTTCATCGCGGGCGGTTCTGGCGGCGTAGGCTCCTGCACTTGGGGCTCTCTGCGTGATCTGGGCAACATCATCCGCCTGCGCGTGGTGACGATGGAAGAGGAACCGCGCGTGCTCGACTTCCGCGGCGAGGAACTGGCGCGCGTCAGCCATGCCTATGGCACCAACGGGATCATCACGGAGTTGGAACTGCCGCTCGCCCCCGCATATGACTGGGTCGAGATGTTCGTGGCCTTCGACGATTTCATGCCCGCCGCGACCTTCGCGGAGGAATTGGCGAACCAGGACGGCATCCTCATCAAGCTCGCCAGCGTCTACGAGGCCCCCATAGCGCATGACTATTTCCAGCGGGTCCGCCCCCATGTGACCGAGGGCCAGACGCTCGTGGGGCTGATGGTCGCGCCCCATTCGATGGACGGGTTCGAGACCTTCCTGAACCGCCGTCCGCAGGCGTCGCTGATCTATCGCTCCGATGCCAGTACATGGGGCCGGACGCCCGGCGCGGTGTTCGAATACGGCTGGAACCACACGACCCTGCGGGCGCTCAAGGTTGATCCGGACATCACGTATCTTCAGGTGCGCTACGGCTTTCCCGAGCATCTGAAGCTCGTCGAGAAGATCCGCGATGAATTGAGCCCCGAGGTACTCCAGCATCTCGAGGTTCTGCGCGAGAACGGCAAGGTCATGTTCGCGGGGCTGAGCCTTGTGAAATTCACCACCGAGGCACGGCTGGACGAGATCGTGAAGATGCACGAGGACGCGGGCGCGATGATCTTCAACCCGCATCGCTACACGCTGGAAGAAGGCGGGCGGCAGACCGTTGATGACCGGCAGTTGCGCTTCAAGCAGGAGGCCGATCCGAAGGGCCTGCTGAACCCCGGCAAGATGATCGCCTGGGACGATCCCGACTGGGGCTATGACCGGATGTATGCCTATCCGAAACTGCAGGCGGCGGAATAGCGGCGCGGGAGAGATTTCATGCCTCCGGCGGGGATATTCGCGGACAGAAGATGTGCGGGCCGGGCGCAATGACCCGCGCGCTGGTCCTGTTCGCGCATCCATGCGCCGAAAGCTTCTCGGCTGCGCTTCACGGGCGGGTGGTGGACACGCTGACCGCGCGCGGCTGGGACGTGGACGATTGCGACCTGAACGCCGAGGGGTTCCAGCCCGTGCTGACCGAGGCCGAGCGGCGCGGCTATCACGACCCCGGCAACATCGCCCCGGTGCAGGACTACGTCGACCGGCTGCGTGCGGCGGAGGCGCTCGTGATGGTGTTCCCGGTGTGGAATTTCGGCTACCCGGCGATCCTGAAAGGGTTCCTCGACCGGGTCTTCCTGCCGGGCGTGTCGTTCCGGCTGGAGGACGGCAAGGTGCGCCCGAACCTGACGCATATCCGCAAGCTGGCCGCCGTGACGACCTATGGCGGCACGCGGCTGCGGGCGCTGCTGGTAGGCGACCCGCCGCGGCGCTGCGTGACGCGCGCGGTCTGGCATGTGTGCCGCCCCGACCGGATGCGGTACCTGGCGCTCTACGACATGAACCGGGCGGATGACGCGGTGCGGGCCGGGTTCCTCGACCGTGTAGACCGCGAAATGAAAGTGTTGTGACCGATGCGTGCCCTTGTGATCTATTGCCATCCCAACCCTGAAAGCTTCACGGCGGCCGTGCGCGATACCGTTGTGTCCGGGCTTGAACGCGGCGGGGCCAAGGTGCGGGTTATCGACCTCTATGGCGAGCGGTTCGAGGCCAGCCTGAGCGCCGCGGAACTGGCGGATTACGAGGACGAGGCGGTGAACTGCGCCCCCGTGCAAGCGCATGTGGATGCCTTGATGTGGTGCGATACGCTGGTCTTCGTCTATCCCACATGGTGGTACGGGCTGCCCGCGCGGCTGAAAGGGTGGCTCGACCGGGTGCTGGTGCCGGGCGTCGCGTTCCTGATGCCGGACGCGGATCACGCAGACATTCGCCCCGGTTTGACGAATGTCACGGCGATCGCGGCCTACACGACATGCGGAGCGTCGCGCTGGCTGACGGCGCTGGTCGGCGCACCCGGCAGGCGGACTTTGCTGCGCGGCGTGAGGGCGATCTGCGCGCGGCGCTGCCGGACAAGTTTCGCGGCCCACTACCTGATGGACAGCTCGACCCCCGAAAGCCGGGCCGCCCATCTGCGAACCGTGGCGGCGCGGGTGGACCGACTGGTGAGCATACCTGCACAGCGCGAAGAGGCCACGGCATGATCCCGGTCCTCGACTTCCGGCGGTTTGGCACGGACCCGGACGGGTTCGTGCGCGATCTGGGTGCTGCCTGCCGCGAGACCGGTTTCTTCCTGCTGACCGGGCATTGCATCGCGCCCGGCTTGACCGCCGATGTGTTCACGCAGGCTGATCGGTTCTTCGCGCAGCCGGACGACGCCAAGGCGCCGCTGTCCATCCTGAAGGATGGGTCGAACCGGGGCTGGGTGCCGCAGGGGGCGGAAAAGCTCGACGACACCGGCGCGCGGGCCGACCGGAAGGAGGCGTTTAACATCGGGCTCGACCTTGCCGCAGACGATCCGCGCGTGCTGCGGGGGGAGCCGTTCCGCGCGCCCAATCGCTGGCCCGACCTGCCCGGCTTCGCGGACACGATGCGCGCCTATTTCGATGCCTGCCTGTCGCTGGGGGCTGAACTGCATCGCGCTTTCGCCCGCGATCTCGGGCTGGCGGAGGATCATTTCGCCCTCCATTTCCGCGCGCCGATGGCGACGCTGCGGCTGTTGCACTACCCGCCCGCCAGCGGTGCCGAAGACGAGATCGGCGCGGGCGTGCACACCGATTACGGGTCGATCACGCTTCTGACGACCGATGGCGAGCCGGGTCTGCAGGTGCGTGCGCGCGGGGGCGACTGGACGGACGTGCCCCATGTGCCCGGTGCCTATGTCGTGAATATCGGCGATTGCCTGATGCGCTGGACCAACGATATCTACGTGTCCACCCCGCACCGGGTGCTGCCGCCCCGGAACCGTCGCCGGTCGGTGGCGTTCTTCCTCGACCCGGACCCGGACGCGGTGATCGCGGCACTGCCGGGCACGGGTGTGCCGAAATACCCGCCTGTGACGGGCGCAGATTACCTGCGCGGGCGGCTCGCTGCGACCTACAAGATGGGGGACGCGTGATGGTAAGGCGACTGGACTGGGCGGAGTATCGCACGACCGAGTTCGACGGGATCGACCCGGAACGGGTGATCGCGGTGCTGCCGACGGCGGCGATCGAACAGCACGGGCCGCATCTGCCGGTGGGCACGGACACGATGATCGCCACGGGGATGCTGAACGTACTGCGCGCGCGCTGCCCCGATGATCTGGACCTGCGCATCCTGCCCGTGCAGGCGGTGGGCAAGTCGAACGAACACCTGCACGCGCCGGGCACCCTGACCCTGACCGCCGAGACGGCCCTGAAGGCCTGGGTGGAGATCGGCCTGTCCGTCGCGCGGGCGGGCGTGCGCAAGATCGCCATCGTCAACAGCCATGGCGGGAATCTCGACCTCGTGTCGATCCTGTCGCGGGAATTGCGGGTGCGCGCCGGGATGCTGGCGGTAAAATGCCAATGGGGCAGCTTCGGCCATCCCGACGGCATGTTCCCGGCGGACGAACTGCGCTTCGGCATCCATGGCGGGGATGTGGAAACCTCGCTCATGCTGGCGTTCCGGCCCGACACGGTGGACATGGGCGCGGCGCTGAACAACCGGTCGAGCGCGCAGGATGGCGGCATATCGCCCATCGGCCCGGTCAGCTACGGCTGGATCTCGTCGGACCTGAACCCGGTCGGGACGGTGGGGGATGCGTCCATCGCCACGCCGGACAAGGGCCATGACACGGCCGTGCATCAGGTTGACGGGTTCGTGGCGCTCTTGCGGCAGATACGCGACACGCCACTGGCGGGGCTGGTGCCGGTGCGGCCCGAATTCTGATTGCGCCGCCGCGTCGGCCTTGCGATGACCGGTCACGGCAAAGGGGGCGGGCATGGCAATCACGGTGGCGATCGATGGACCGGCTGCGGCAGGCAAGGGCACCATTGCGCGTGCAGTGGCGGCGCGGTTCGGCCTTGGCTATCTCGACACCGGTCTGTTGTATCGGGCAACCGGGGCCAAGGTGGCAGAGGGCATGGACCCCGTCGCAGCCGCCGAAAGCCTGACCGAAACAGACCTGGCCCGCGGTGACCTGCGCAGCTCGGCGGCCGGACAGGCCGCAAGCCGGGTTGCGGCCATGGCCGACGTGCGGGCTGCCCTCGTCGCGTTCCAGCGCGACTTCGCCCGGCGCGACGGCGGTGCCGTGCTGGACGGGCGGGATATCGGTACGGTGATCTGCCCGGCGGCCGAGGTGAAACTGTTCGTGACGGCCAGCGACGCGGTGCGTGCCCAACGGCGCTGGCGCGAACTGGCCGACCCGGATCTGACGATCGACGCGGTGCTTGACGACCTGCGTGCGCGCGACCGGCGGGACAGCGACCGTGCCGCCGCGCCCCTGCGTCCGGCGGAAGGTGCGGTGATCATCGACACGTCCGAAATGGATATCGACGCGGCCGTCGCGGCCGCCGCCGCCCATGTGCAGGCCGCTCTGGCGCGATAAGGCTTGCCCGGACAGGTCGGAGCCGTTATAGCGCGCAGCGTCAACACGGCGTCAAGCCGGAATCGGAACATGCGGGCAGGGTCGGCACTTCACCGGCCCTTTGCGTTTTTCCGGATGCCGGGTGACGGCACGACCAATCCAAGACCGGCGGAGACAACCGCCCGGCCAGCAAATCGAACCCAAGGAACCCTAAGACATATGTCGCAAAACACATCCATGGAAGAATTCGAAGCCCTTCTGCAGGAGAGCTTCGAAATCGACACGCCCGACGAGGGGTCTGTCGTCAAGGGCCGCGTGATCGCCATCGAGGCGGGCCAGGCCATCATCGACGTCGGCTACAAGATGGAAGGCCGTGTCGATCTGAAGGAATTCGCATCCCCCGGCGAGGCGCCCGATATCGGCGTCGGCGACGAGGTCGAGGTCTACCTGCGCCAGGTCGAAAACGCCCGCGGCGAGGCCGTGATCTCCCGCGAGATGGCCCGCCGCGAAGCCGCTTGGGATCATCTCGAAAAGGCCTATGCCGACGAAAACCGTGTCGAGGGCGCGATCTTCGGCCGCGTCAAGGGCGGTTTCACCGTCGATCTCGGCGGTGCCGTGGCCTTCCTGCCCGGTTCCCAGGTCGACGTACGCCCCGTGCGCGACGCCGGCCCGCTGATGGGGCTCAAGCAGCCGTTCCAGATCCTCAAGATGGATCGCCGTCGCGGCAACATCGTCGTGTCGCGCCGTGCGATCCTGGAAGAATCGCGTGCCGAACAGCGCGCCGAGGTCATCGGCAAGCTGAACGAAGGCGACACCGTGGACGGCGTGGTCAAGAACATCACCGAATACGGGGCCTTTGTGGATCTGGGCGGTGTGGACGGCCTGCTGCACGTCACCGACATGGCATGGCGCCGCGTGAACCACCCGTCCGAGATCCTCGCGATCGGCGAGACGGTCAAGGTGCAGGTCATCAAGGTCAACAAGGAAACCCACCGCATCAGCCTCGGCATGAAGCAGCTGCAGGAAGATCCTTGGGAAACGGTGCAGCACAAGTTCCCGCTGGAATCGGTGCATACCGGCCGCGTGACCAACATCACCGATTACGGTGCCTTCGTGGAACTGGAAGCGGGTGTCGAGGGTCTCGTGCACGTGTCCGAGATGTCCTGGACCAAGAAGAACGTGCATCCCGGCAAGATCGTGTCCACCAGCCAGGAAGTGCAGGTCATGGTCCTCGAGATCGACCCGGCCAAGCGCCGCGTGTCGCTCGGGCTCAAGCAGTGCATGCGCAACCCGTGGGAAGTCTTCGAAGAGAAGTATCCCGTGGGCACCGTCGTCGAAGGCGAGGTCAAGAACATCACCGAATTCGGCATGTTCATCGGTCTCGACGAAGACATCGACGGCATGGTGCACCTGTCCGACCTGACATGGGAAGGCCGTGGCGAGGATGTCATCGGCAACTACCACAAGGGTGAGATGGTCAAGGCCGTCGTCACCGAGATCGACGCCGAGAAGGAACGCATCTCGCTGTCGATCAAGGCACTGGACGGCGACCCCTTCACCGAAGCGACGAGCGGCGTGAAGCGCGGTTCCATCGTGACGGTGGAAGTCACGGCGATCGAAGATGGCGGGATCGAGGTGTCCTATGATGGCGCCAAGTCCTTCATCCGCCGCAGCGACCTGAGCCGGGACCGCGCCGAACAGCGCCCCGAGCGGTTCCAGGTCGGCGACAAGGTCGACGTGCGCGTGACCAATATCGACCCCAAGACCCGGCGTCTGGGCCTATCGATCAAGGCGCGCGAGATCGCCGAGGAAAAGGAAGCCGTGGAACAGTACGGCTCGTCCGACAGCGGCGCGTCGCTGGGCGACATCCTGGGTGCGGCGCTGCGCAACAACGACTGATCGCGCGGCGGTTCCGTTACGGGAACATGGGGCGCGTCCTGCGGGGCGCGCCCTTTTTCATCGCGAATCGATGCGGGCTGGCGGCTCGCTGTACTACGGCGCGTCCACCCTGACCCGCGAAAGGCGCGCCCGTGGCTGGAAAATGGGCGAAGCCCTGCGCGAAATGCCGGCCCGTTCGCATTTATGCTTCTCAAATCAGGCCGCTAACCTGTAGAGTGATGATAACCTTCACGACAAGAAGAAGGGGCCACGGAAGGGATGCTGCCATGATCCGCTCGGAACTCATCCAGAAGATCGCCGACGAGAACCCGCACCTGTACCAGCGGGACGTGGAGCGCATCGTCAACACCATATTCGAAGAGATCGTGGAGGCGATGGCCCGCGGCGACCGGGTCGAGCTGCGCGGCTTCGGGGCTTTTTCGGTCAAGAAGCGGGATGCGCGCGTGGGGCGCAACCCGCGCACAGGCGATGCCGTCGAGGTCGAGGAAAAACACGTTCCGTTCTTCAAGACCGGCAAGCTTCTGCGCGACCGGCTCAACGGCAAGTAAGAGGTTCCCATGCGTTTCGTCACCTATCTCGTGCTCGCGCTCATCGCCATCGCGCTGGTCATCGTGGGCTTCGCAAATCGCAGCGTCGTGACGCTGACGCTTCTTCCGGCCGATCTCGTGCCCTTCACGAAGTACAATTTCTCGATCGACGTGCCGCTCTATGCGGTGGTGTTCGGCGGTATCGCGGTGGGGATCCTGCTCGGGTTCTTCTGGGAATGGATGCGGGAGTACAAGCATCGCTCCGAAGCCGTGGCGCAACGCCGCGAGCGCGCAATGCTGGCCAAGGAGGTCGAGAAGCTGAAATCCGACCGCAACGAGGGCAAGGACGAGGTGCTCGCCCTACTCGAAGACGGGCGCCCGACCTGACCTGCCATGCGTGACGATGTGCGGGTCAAGATATGCGGTCTGACCCGGCCCGGGGACGTGGCGGTGGCCGTTGCCGCGGGTGCGTCCTATGTCGGCTTCGTGTTCTTTCCGAAATCGCCGCGGCATCTGTCGGTGGACGCGGCGTCGGTGCTTGCGGATGGGGTGCCGCCGGGCGTGGCCAAGGTCGCGCTGACTGTCGATGTGGATGATGCGGGGCTGGACACTCTGCTTGCACGCGTGCCGGTCGATATCCTGCAGCTCCATGGCAACGAGACGCCGGACCGCGTGCGCGAGGTTCAAGCCCGCAGCAGGCTGCCGGTGATGAAGGCTGTGGGCGTGGCCGATGCCAGGGATCTGCGCGCGCTCGACGCCTATGCGCAGGTGGCGGACATGCTGCTCGTGGATGCGAAACCGCCCAAGGGCGCGGCGCTGCCCGGCGGCAACGGTCTGGCCTTCGACTGGCGCCTGATCGCAGGCCGCCGCTGGCCGGTGCCCTGGATGCTTGCGGGCGGGCTCGATGCGACCAACGTGGTCGAGGCGGTGCGACTCACGGGCGCGCGGCAGGTCGACGTATCCTCGGGGGTGGAAAGTGCGCCGGGGCATAAGGACGGCAAGAAGATTGCCGCGTTCTTGAGGGCGGCTTCGGGGTGCGGGACGTCGTGAACCGTCCGGGGCTTGTCCCCACGTCCACGCCGCGCACGCGTTTTCATGGCTGATGGCCAGGCCCGCGCTGTCACGCTTTACGCCCGCCCGCTGTCGCGGTATCGACGGGCTTCAGCGCCAGGAGGTTTTCCGATGCCCGACGATCTGATCAACAGCTTCATGAGCGGACCCGATGACAAGGGCCGTTTCGGTGATTTCGGCGGGCGTTTCGTCAGCGAAACGCTGATGCCGTTGATCCTCGAACTTGAAGAGCAGTACGAGCACGCCAAGACCGACCAGAGTTTCTGGGACGAGATGAAGGATCTCTGGACCCATTATGTCGGGCGACCTTCGCCGCTCTATTTCGCGCAGCGACTGACCGACTATTGCGGTGGGGCGAAAATCTATCTCAAGCGTGACGAGTTGAACCACACCGGCGCGCACAAGATCAACAATGTGCTGGGCCAGATTCTGCTGGCGCGGCGCATGGGCAAGACCCGGATCATCGCCGAAACCGGCGCGGGCCAGCACGGCGTGGCGACGGCAACGGTCTGCGCCAAGTTCGGACTTGAATGCATCGTTTACATGGGCGCCCACGACGTGGAGCGTCAGTCGCCCAACGTGTTCCGGATGAAGCTGCTGGGGGCCAAGGTCGTTCCGGTCACATCCGGGCGCGGCACGCTGAAGGATGCCATGAACGACGCTCTGCGCGATTGGGTGACCAATGTGCGCGACACGTTCTACTGCATCGGCACGGTGGCGGGGCCGCATCCCTACCCGGCGATGGTGCGCGACTTCCAGTCCATCATCGGCAAGGAAGCGAAGGAACAGATGCAGGCTGCTGAAGGTCGTTTGCCGGATACTCTCGTCGCGGCGATCGGCGGCGGCTCGAACGCGATGGGTCTGTTCTATCCATTCCTCGATGACCGAAGCGTGAACATCATCGGCGTCGAGGCCGGCGGCCATGGTGTCGACGACCGCATGGAGCATTGCGCGAGCCTGACCGGTGGCCGCCCCGGCGTCTTGCACGGCAACCGCACCTACCTTTTGCAGGACCGCGACGGGCAGATCCTCGAAGGCCACTCGATCTCGGCCGGGCTGGACTATCCGGGGATCGGGCCGGAGCATGCGTGGCTGCACGAGATCGGCCGAGCGAAATACGTCTGGATCACCGACCGGGAAGCACTGGACGCATTCCAGGTCTGCTGCGCGCAGGAAGGGATCATCCCCGCACTGGAGCCTAGCCACGCGCTGGCCCATGTGCTGAAGATCGCGCCCGAATTGCCTGCGGATCACCTCATTTGCATGAACATGTGCGGGCGTGGCGACAAGGACATCTTCACCGTGGCGAAGGCGCTCGGGACCGATATCTGAAACTCAGCTGTCGGTGCGGGCGTACTGCGTCAGCACCGACAGCGGCACGATGTCGAGGGCACGTTCGTGCGTCGCTTCGAGATTCACCTCGGGCGCGCAGCCGTCGTCGTGGGCCTGCAAGAAGCGCCCGGCGCAAAGACACCAGCGGTCGCCGGGTTTGAGTCCGGGAAAGCCGAATTCGGGCCGCGGGGTCGAAAGATCGTTGCCGACGTATTTCGAGAAGGCGAGGAACTCGGCGGTCATGATGGCGCAGACCGTGTGGCTGCCGCGGTCGGCGGGGCCGGTGTCACAGCAGCCATTGCGGAAAAATCCGGTCATCGGCGCTGTCGAACAGGGCTGGAGCGGATCGCCGTTCACGTTGATCGATGGCAGCTTGGACATGGGAACTCCTTGTCTTTCCAGAAGGATAGCCTACCGGAACCGATCGGCAAGCCGTTGTAGCGGTGAGCGGTCGTCGGGCGCTGGCGCTGGTGCGGGTTCGGGCTTGGCCGCAGGGGCGGTTCCGGTGGATGGGCGGGGCGGATTGGTTTTGAGGGCTACGGTGTTTTGGAAACGGGGGAAATCGCCGGCGGCGAGGTCGGGGGCGCCTTGGGCGATTCCGCGCAGGAGATCGTCGAGCCAGTCGTCGGATTTCGCAAAGTTTCCAAGCACGTAGGGCGACACGGCGTCCTTGTGGCCGGGGTGGCCGATGCCCAAGCGGACGCGAGTGAAATCGGGGCCGAGATGGGACTGGATGGAGCGCAGGCCGTTGTGGCCGGCGTGGCCGCCGCCTTTTTTCACTTTCAGCTTGCCGGGGGCGATGTCGAGCTCGTCGTGGAAGACGATGATATCATTGACGGAAATCTTGAAAAACTTGGCACATTCGGCGACGGATTGGCCGGAGAGGTTCATGAAGGTCTGGGGTTTCAGGAGAAGGGTTTTCGTGCCACGCAAGCTGCCTTCTGACAGTAAGCCGTTGAATTTGCTGCGGAACGGCGCGAAGCCGTGGTCTTCGGCGATGCGGTCCACGGCCATGAAGCCGATATTGTGGCGGGTTTTGGCGTATTGGGGGCCGGGGTTTCCGAGGCCGACGAGCAGGCGCATGGGGACTCCGTAGGCTGGAAGTTGTTGATTTACCGCCTAAATCTGACAGGATGCGACGGGCTATGGAGGGCAGTATGTATCTGACGATGAACCGGTTCAAGGTGGTCCCCGGACAGGAGGACGCGTTCGAGGACATGTGGGTCCAGCGCGACAGCCATCTGCGGCAAGTGCCTGGATTCAAAGCGTTTCACCTACTGAAAGGGGAGGTGAAGGACGGCTATCGGCTCTATGCGTCGCACACGGCGTGGGCGTCGGAGGCGGAGTTCCGGGCCTGGACCAAGTCGGAGGCGTTCCGGGCGGCCCATGCGGGCGCAAATACCAACAAGAACATGTATTTAGGCGCGCCGGAGCTGGAGATTTTCGAGACCGTGCAAGAGATTTCCGCCGACGACTGATCGGATCATATGACTCGCATATGAATTCCATATGACTCCCATAGGACCGCTGCGCGCGGGTCCGTAGGGGCGCGTTAACCGTGTCGGGGCAGGGTGGACACCGACCGAGACACCGGAGATTGCCATGCCCCGCCGCGCGCCGACGAAAACCCCGACCCGCAACCTGCACCGCACCGCCCCGGAGCCGGGCCAGACCAAGGCGGCGCGGCTGGCGTTCGAGCGGCTGATGGGGGAGGTGCGGGACCTGGAAGCCGACGACCTGCTGCCGTTCTGGATCGACAAGCACATCCCGCAGGCGTGGGACACGCTGGAGCGGGACGTGGACGTGACGGAGAAGAAAGTGCGGGTGACGCTGCTGCTGGACGAGAGCGTCGCCAAGTTCTATCGCGGGATGGGACAGGGATACCAGGCGCGGATCAACCGGGTGCTGGCGACCTTCGCCCAGATGCGAATCGCGCAGGTGAACGTGGCCGAGGCGCGGATCGCGAAGTTCCGGGCGGAGGAGCGGGAAAGGTTGAGGGCGGAGGGGGAGTAAACCAGACTTAAAGTTCGCCTAGTCTCAAATCTCTAATAATACGATGGTGCCAAATTCGATTGAGGCCGTCATTTGTTACAGTGAGGTCAGCCAAGGTTAGCATAAAACACGTCGCCTCTAAGGCTAAAATTGCGCCGTTACAATCCTTAAAGGAATCTTTCCCAGAAACATCGAGGACGCTATGCGCGGCATCGCCGCGAAGCCGTCGCCCTCTAACGATGTGCCTCACAATTAATTCTGGATTGATCGGCGCTGAAGTTTTTTTCCACGCGAGTGAAACAAGCCTTTCGACTTGGCTGCGGAACGTTTCATTGGCTATTTTGCTAAGGCTAGATTTAATGCGGTCATTTAGACTTGGGTCTATCCTTGCGGCTACATTACTTGCTGCTTCAACTATTTCGTTGAGCTGAGCAGCTTCGAGCGAAGCTTCTGGGCGGGCATTTGGTAGATTTTCGAACCATTTGAAGGCTGACAACAGCCGCTCACCACTCACTTCCTGTGACTTTGCGAGGCAACTAAACATGTTGCCGTAAGCTTTCATCCAATCTTGCCTCCGTGAAATCCAAGCAGTCAAGGAACGGGTTAGAGCATTTAGTTCTTCTTGGTCAAAAGATAGAAAGGGGCTGCTGTAGTTTTGGTGCTGATCGGGTTGCAATTGTTCAAATTGCCATTCGCCCATCACATAGAAAAAATAATCGCGCGCGGCAGCCTGTGGTGTTTCTTGCTCGCGGGTTATGTGGCTTATTCCAATCCTAGCTGGTTTAATGCGGCGCCCTAACGAAATTGAGAAGAAAGATACCAAGAGGAAAACGTGTTCGGAGATGGAGTGTATGCTTTGCCCTCTATCAAATTCCATCTCTATGCGGGGAACTTCGACTACTTCTGCGCCTGAGTGGCTTGCAGAAACGGTGCAATATGCTCTGGTGGTTAGACCGGCAGAGCTTAGTGTGAAGATGTCATCATTGTTGATACCTGTTGCGCCTGTTGTCCTGTGATTTAACAAGATGCGAGTTTCGGGCAAATCAAAGGCAATACGCCTGATAGTCATCTTTTCTGTCCATCGTCCTTCTCCGATTAGGGATAGGTTCGACATGATTCGAGAAAATTGCACTCCTGCATGATTGAATTGGGAGCGCGTTCGAGCCTGAGAGAAGACTTCGAAAGAATCGTATAAAGAGATAGTATCAAGGTGTTCAGTTAGCGCGAAAATTGGCTCAGAAATTTTAAGTGGAGCTTTTGCGCCAAAGCGACAAATGTCAAGTTGAGTTCCAAAGTCTGTGTGAGTGATTGTCCCTCTTTCTATTTTTGTGTCAAAATTTGCTTCGCACTGTAGAGTGCTGCCCTCGGGAAAATGCATGGCCCGTGCTCCTCATGGATCCTCGTTTTTTATCGGGTTGCGACTCCATGGGCCAGTGTGTTCCCGGGCCAACGGCCCGGGTCGCGCCCGACCCGCCCCCCAGGGCGGGCGCGAGCGCCCACCCTCGGGCCGGGCGCGACCCTGATGGTGTGCGCCGGGGGCGATGGCAGGGCGTGTTGCGGCGGGATGATGCGGGCGATGGGCCGGGGGCAGGCGGCGGGCAGGCTTTGGCGTTATCGAACGCGGTTCGGTCTGTCGGATACGCACACAAAAAACGGGGCCCGAAGGCCCCGTTCTGTCGTCGCGTCCGCGGCGGTGGGCCGGGATCAGGCCTCGGCTTCGGCCTCGGTGTCTTCGTCCTCGTCCGTGTCGGCGCCGGCGCCCAGCACGGTCGGGGCGGCGATGTTCGCGATCACGAAGTCGCGGTCGATGGTCGGCTTCGCGCCCGCGGGCAGGGGAATGTCCGAGATCGTCAGCGTGTCACCGATCACCGATTTCGAGATGTCGAGCGTGATCTTTTCGGGGATCTCGCCCGCGGTCACGACCAGTTCCACCTCGGGGCGGATGGTGTTCAGCATGCCGCCCTTCTTGAGGCCCGGGCAGACCTCGGCCCCGACGATCTCCACCGGGATGAAGAGGTTGATCTTGGTGTGCCGGCGCAGGCGCATGAAGTCCACGTGGGTCGGCAGATCCTTGACCACGTCGCGTTCCACGGCGCGGCAGATCACGCGCACGTCCTCCTGCCCTTCGACCTTGAGGTTGAAGAGTGTGGAGAGGAAGCGGCCCTGTTTCAGCCGCTTGATGAGCGCGTTGTAGGGGAGCTGGATCGGGAGCGGGTCCTTGTCGCCCCCGTAGACGATGCCGGGCACGAAATGTGCGCGGCGCGTTGCACGGGCGGCCCCCTTGCCCGTCCCCGTGCGTGGTTCGGCGTGAAGATCCGGGATCTCGCCTGCCATGATGTTTCTCCTAGCTATGGGCATCCTCCAAGGGTGTATGCCCGGTTGAAGCGGTGCCCTTACAGGGGAACGGCGCGGAAGGGAAGGGGTCAGTTGGCGGACCAGCGGCCCGGGAAGTCCTCGGGGATGAGGAGGATGTCGCGGCCCACGTCGTTGATGTCGCGGTGGCCGCAGAGGGCCATGGTGGTGTCGAGTTCGCGGTGGAGGGTTTGCAGCGCGGTGGTGACGCCCTGCTGGCCCATGGCGCCGAGCCCGTAGACCCAGGCGCGGCCGATCATGGTGCCGTGGGCGCCGAGGGCGCGGGCCTTGAGGATGTCCTGCCCGGTGCGGATGCCGCTGTCGAAGAGGATTTCCATGCGGTCGCCGACGGCGTCGAGGATGGCGGGGAGCGCGCGGAGCGAGGAGATGGTGCCGTCGAGCTGCCGTCCGCCGTGGTTGGAGACGACGATGGCGTCGGCCCCGAGATCGGCGGCGCGGCGGGCGTCGTCGGGGTCCATGATGCCCTTGAGGATGACCTTGCCGCCCCACATGTCCATGAGCTGTTTCACGCGGGTCCAGTCGAGGGCGTGGTCGAAGGCCTCCGCCGTCCATGAGGAGAGGGAGCCGGGGTCGGTGACGCCCTTGGCGTGGCCCACGACATTGCCGAAGGTGCGGCGTTTCGTTTGCAGCATGCCGAGGCCCCAGCCGATCTTGGTGGCCATGTTGGCGATGGAGGCGGGGGTGAGTTTGGGCGGGGCGGAGAGGCCGTTCTTGATGTCGCGGTGGCGCTGGCCCTGCACCTGGAGGTCGAGGGTGATGACGATGGCGGAGCAGCCGGCGTCGCGGGCGCGGCCCATGAGCCGTTCCATGAAGTCGTCGTCCTTGAGGGTGTAGACCTGGAACCAGAAGGGTTTCTTGGTGTTCTTGGCCACGTCCTCGATCGAGCAGATGGAGAGGGTGGAGAGGGTGAAGGGGACGCCGAATTTCTCGGCGGCGCGGGCGGCGAGGATTTCCCCGTCGGCGTGCTGCATGCCGGTGAGTCCCACGGGGGCGAGGGCTGTGGGCATGGCGACGGGTTCGCCGATCATGGTGGTGGCGGTGGTGCGGTTGGTCATGTCCACCGCGACGCGCTGCTTGAAGTAGAGCTTGTCGAAATCGGTGGTGTTCTCGCGGAAGGTCTGTTCCGTCCAGCTTCCGGTTTCGCAATAGTCGTAGAACATCTTGGGCACGCGGCGCCGGTAGATTGTCTTGAGATCGTCGATGCAGGTGATCTTGGGCATGGCAGCTCCCCCCGGATTGGTTGGCATGGCTTACCAATCGCCCCCGTGGCGCGCAATGCGGCGCGGTGCGCGGGACGGGCAACGCGACGGGACCGCGGGACCGCAGCGCGGGGCCCCTGCGGCCCCCCTTTCGCGCGGCGCGGTGCGGGGCTATCACCGGGGTCCGTGCATGACAGGGCCAGCCGGGGCCAGACGGGAGACGCCGCACTTGACCCAGACCGCCACCCAGACCGCAACGCCGATCATCCGCCGCATCGCCGCCGACATCTCCGCCCGGCCCGAGCAGGTGGCGGCAGCCATCGACCTGCTGGACGGGGGCGCGACCGTGCCCTTCGTCGCGCGCTACCGCAAGGAGGCGACCGGGGGGCTCGATGACACGCAGTTGCGCAATCTGTCCGACCGGCTGTCCTATCTGCGCGAACTGGAGGCGCGGCGGGCGGTCATCCTGGGGTCGATCAAGGAGCAGGGCAAGCTGACCGACGCGCTGTCACGTGCCATCGCGGCGGCCGACACCAAGGCGACGCTGGAGGACATCTATCTGCCGTTCAAGCCCAAGCGCCGCACCAAGGCGATGATCGCCCGCGAGCGGGGGCTGGACGGGCTGCTGCAGGCGATCATGGCCGACCGCGCGGCGCGCCCCGAGGCGCTGGCCGCCGGGTATCTGGGTGACGAGGTGCCCGACACGAAGGCCGCGCTGGAGGGCGCGCGCGACATCCTGACCGAGATGCTGGCCGAGAACGCCGACCTGCTGGGCCGGCTGCGCGGGTTCATGCAGGCCGAAGCGTTCGTCGTCGCCCGCGTGCAGAAGGGCAAGGAAGAGGCCGGGGCGAAGTATTCCGACTATTTCGACCACCGCGAAAAATGGGCCAGTATCGCGTCGCACCGGGCGCTGGCGATCCTGCGCGCCGCGAAGGAAGAGGTGCTGACCGTCGATATCGCGCCCGACCCCGACACCGGCGTGCCGCGCGCCGTGGGCATGGTGGAGGCTGCCATCGGCATTCCCGGACGCGGCCCCGGCGACGACTGGCTGCGCGGAGTCGCGGCCTGGGCGTGGCGCGTGAAGCTGAGCCTGACGATGTATACCGACCTGATGGGCGATCTGCGCAAGCGCGCCCATGAAGAAGCCATCGCCGTCTTTGCCCGCAACCTGAAGGATCTGCTGCTGGCCGCACCGGCGGGGGCGAAGCCGACGCTGGGGCTCGATCCCGGTATCCGCACGGGGGTAAAGGGGGCAGTCGTGGACGGCACCGGCAAGCTGGTGGCGACCGCGACGCTCTATCCGTTCCAGCCGAAGAACGATCTGCGCGGGGCGCAGGCGGCGATCCTCGATCTGGTGGCGCGGCACGGGGTGGCTTTGATCGCCATCGGCAACGGCACCGCGAGCCGCGAGACGGAGCGGCTGGTGGCGGACACGCTGAAGGCGCTGCCCGCCGGCACGGCGCGGCCCGCGAGCGTCGTGGTGTCGGAGGCGGGCGCATCGGTCTATTCGGCGTCGGAACTGGCGGCGCGGGAATTCCCCGATCTCGACGTGTCGCTGCGGGGGGCCGTGTCCATCGCGCGGCGCCTGCAGGATCCGCTGGCGGAACTGGTGAAGATCACGCCGCAATCCATCGGGGTGGGGCAATACCAGCATGACGTGGACCAGCGGCGGCTGGCTCAGGCGCTGGATGCCGTGGTCGAGGATGCGGTGAACGCGGTCGGGGTCGATCTGAACATGGCCTCTGCGCCCTTGCTGGCGCGGGTGGCGGGGCTGGGCCCGTCGTTGGCGCAGGCCATTGTCGTGCAGCGCGATGCGCAGGGGCCGTTCGGGTCGCGCAAGGCGCTGTTGAAGGTGCCCGGTCTGGGGCCCAAGGCGTTCGAGCAATGCGCGGGCTTCCTGCGGCTGCGCGACAGTGTCGAGCCGCTGGACGCGACATCTGTCCACCCCGAAGCCTATGTCGTGGCGCGGCGGATCGTGAAGGCCTGCGGCAAGGATATCCGCGCGATCATGGGGTCGGGGGATGCCCTGCGCGGGCTGCGGGCAGAGGATTTCGTGGACGACCGGTTCGGGCTGCCCACGGTGCGTGACATCCTGTCGGAACTGGAAAAGCCGGGCCGCGACCCGCGCCCGGCCTTCGTGACCGCGAAATTCGCGGACGGGGTGGACGACATCAAGGATCTGCGGCCGGGGATGCTGCTGGAGGGCACGGTGACGAACGTGGCGGCCTTCGGGGCCTTCGTCGACATCGGGGTGCACCAGGACGGGCTGGTGCATGTCAGCCAGCTGGCGGACCGGTTCGTGAAGGACCCGCACGAGGTGGTGAAGGCCGGGCAGGTCGTGAAGGTGCGCGTGACCGAGGTGGACGTGCCGCGAAAGCGCATCGGGTTGAGCATGCGCAAGGATGGCGGTGCGGCGCGGGACGGCAGCGCGCAGGCGCCGCGCGGTGGTGCGAAGGCTGCGGCGCACCCCGCGTCGGGCAAGGGCGGCGGGCGGGCGGTCCCGGCGAAGGACTCGCAGGACAGCCCCGGTGCGCTGGGTGCGGCGTTGCGCGACGCGATGCGGGGCAAGCGCTAGCCGTCAGGCCGGGACCGCGTCGCCGATGCGCAGGGTCCGGCCCCATGGGGGCGTTTCGGTGGCCCGCGGCACGGCCCAGAGCACCGGGAAGCGCGGGCGCGGCGGCAGGGGCGCGTCGAGATCGGTGAGGATCACGGCGATGGAGGGGGCGATGCGCGCCGCACGGGCGAAGAGATCGGCATAGTCGGTGCCGCCGCCGGTGCGCCATGGCAGGTCCTGCAGGCTGTTCCAGCGGTCGGGGTCGAGCCTAGTTTCCTGGAACACTTCGGTGTCGAAGGCCATCAGATGCGTCTCCGCCCCGGTGCGGCGGGCGATGGCGCGGGCCTCGGTCGTGAACAGGCGCAGGGTCTGCGGGTCGATGGACGACGAGGTGTCGAGCCCCACGACGATGCGCGGGCGGTGGTCCATGCGCTGGGTGCCGGGTTCGAAGACCGGGGTGGGGCCGCCATGGCGCGCGGCTGCGTCGATGCGCGCGATCCATGCGCCGGACGGGCGGCGCCAGCTTTGCCTTGGGCGGTCGGTCAGGGCGCGCGCCAGAAGCCCGCGCAGGTGGATTTCCCACGGGGTGCTGTCGGGGGCGAGGTCCGCGAGGAACGCACCGAGCCGCCCGATGCCGGTGCCTGCCTTGCGGCCCGCTTCGAGGGCGCGCAGGACGTGGTTGCGCCAGTCGGCGGTGGACTGGGCGCGGCCCTCGTCCGGCGTGCCCGCGGCAAGATCGACGGAGAAGCCGCGGGTCTTGCCCCAGTCGCGCAGGCGTTGGGCGCGCTTGGGGTCCGCGTGCAGCGCCATGGCGAGCCGGTCCGTGTCCCAGCGTTCGAGCGCCTCGACCGCGCTGCGGGCTTCGATCCCGGCTTGATCCAGCAGTTCGGTGAGCGTCACGGCGGGGCGGGGGATCGCGTGACCCGCGAGGATCAGGGTTTCGTTGACGATGCCGTCGGCGGCCAGCCCGAAAAGCGACGGGTCGACGCTGTCGCCCAGCCGTTCGGCCAGCGCCGCCTGCCGGTCGGAATGGCGCAGGGCGACGTGCAGGACGTGGTGCGCCACCAGCCCGACCTGTTCGGGCAGGCCGAGGCTGTCGAAGCCGGGGCCGATGGTGATCGTGTCGCCTGCCGTGCGCGTCGCGCCGTCGCCGTCGCGGATGCGGCACCAGAGCGCGAGGACGGCGAGGGCCGGGTCGACTTCGCCGAGATGGGCCAGCGCGCGGGTGGCCCGGTGCGCGGGGGCGGTCACGGCAGGCCCGCGGCCTGCCGGTCGGCGGCGTAGTCCGCATAGGCGGGGGATGCCGCGAAGGCGTCTTCCCAGCCGTTGTCCAGCGCGCGGGCGATCAGCAGTTCGAACCCGAAGCTGGCGAGTTCCGCCATGGGCAGGCCCGCATGGCTGGCGCCAAGGTGGCGCAGGTCGGCCATGATCTCGATGGTGGCGGGGAGCGTGTCGCGTGTGACCCCGCCGACGAGACCGTAGACGAGCGCGGTCAGCCCGTGCAGCGTGCGCGGGGTGAGGCGCGCGCGGTCCGCGCGGGGGGCGGCCAGCAGGGCGTCGATCTGCACGGTCGCCGCGATTTCATCCGCCAGCAGCGCGAATTCCGCCGCCGGGGCCTCGCCCACCGTGCCCGCCACCATGACCTGCCGCAAGGCGCGGTCGGGGACGGCGTGCAGGATGGCGCTGACGCGGGTCCAGGATCGCGGTGTGCAGGCGATGGTCTGGCCCCGGCGGAGCGCATCCTCGGTCGTGTCGAGAAGGTCGGGGCGCGTGCGGATGAAGGCCGCCACGGTAGGGTGGATGCCCGCCGGGACCGCGTAGTGTTTCAACCAGTCGTCGGCGCTGGCCTGCACGTTCATGTGGATCAGCCGGTCGCTGAGCGCGGTGCCCATGTCATGGGCGATGGCGCCGTCCTCCACCCTGTTGCCCGCGGCGACGATCATGACGCTGTCGGGCAGGCGGTGGCGCCCGACGCGCCGTTCCTGCAGAAGGCCATAGACGGTGGGTTGCAGGGTCGGCGACGCGGCGGTCAGTTCGTCGAGGAACAGGATCGCGGGCGCGTCGGTGTCGGGCAGATCCTCGGGGCGGTACCAGACCGTTTTCGCGCTGTCGTGGTCGTAATAGGGCAGGCCGCGCAGGTCCTGCGGTTCGATGGTCGTCAGGCGCAGGTCGAACAATTGCGCGCCGATGCGGGTGGCGAGGGTCTGGACCACTTCCGTCTTGCCGACGCCGGGACGGCCATGGAGCATCCATGACGCGGTGAGCTGGCCTGCGCGCTGGGCGTCCCACCCAGCGGTCAGCACGCGCAGCGCCTCGCCCGCCGACACGGTGGTGGCGTTGACGGTCATGACGCGGCTGCCGCGCGCTGGTCGAGCCGGGCGGCGAGGCGGGCATGGGCGGAGACGGCGCGCGCCTGTTGGGTGATGTCGCGCAGGTAGGTGCTGTCGCTGTGGTTCACGGCCAGAAGGTCGCGCTCGGTGAAATCGGCGTCGAACAGCCCTTCGGCCAGAACGGCGCGGTCGTCCGCGTCGAGCGGCAGGACGCGTGGCTTGGGGTGATCCGCCTGCACCGACACGAGCGTCAGGGGCGCGATGCGGGCCAGTTCGGACTGCTCCACCACCAGCCGCAATTCCCCTTCGGCCATGTCATGGCGGGCGGCGATGCGGCGCAGGCAGGCGCGGGCGCGGAAGGCCAGCGTGTCAAGCCGCCGGGCGGCCTCGTCCGCGCCGACGGCCCGGCTGCGTGCGGCGGCGGAGAGGCGCAGCAGCTTGAGTTCCACAACGGCGACCGTGATGACCATGAGCGCGGGGGCCTGCATGACCTGCGTGGCAAGATCGCGGACCATTAGCGGTGCCACGATGAAGGGCAGCAGTTCCGCCGTGTAGCGCAACGGCTGGATTTCGACCGCGAGCCGCAGCCAGAGACCCGCCCCCGCCCCGCGCGGCACGGGCATCACCCGGCCGAGGAATTTCTTCGGCAGGCTGCGCGTATCGAGGATGCCGGGATTGGCAAGGGTGTCGTGGGTGACGATCAGCATGGGGACAGCATGGGCGCTCCGGTCTGTGCGGGGAAGGTAGCACCGGGGGGCAGGGCGGCAAACCGGGTCACAGGCGGGCGAGCAGGCGCCGCGCCTCGGCGTTGCCATCGGCGTGGAACAGGCTGACATCGAGCCCGATCTGCCCGTAGATCGCGCTCAGATTGACCAGATCCCCCGATGCGATCTGCGCCACGCACATGCTGTGCGGCACCCATGCGACGCCGAGGCCCGCCTCGGCCAGCCGCAGGGCGGCGACGCTGAACGCGGTTTCCACGGCCACCCGCCCGCCATGATCCGCCAGCGCGGCCTCGGCCCCGTGACGCTGCACGAGTCGGGCGAAATGGCTGTCGGGCGGATAGGCGATCACCGGGAAGGGACCGGCCAGGCGGCCATCCGGCCCCAGCCGATGGCGCAGCGCGCCGCCGCAGACGGGCACCAGCGTGTCGCGCATCCATGTGCGGCGCACGATGGTGTCGTCGAAGGGCAGGGGCGGGAAACCGCGCGCTTCATAGATCATGAGGATGTCCGCGTCGCCGCGCACGAAGAAGGACAGGCAGTCCTCGCGGTTCATGGTGCGCAGGCGGGTGGTCAGGTCCGGCTCTAGCCGGTGCAGGGCGGCGAGCGCGTCGGGCGTGATCCGCGCGGCGAGCGCGTGCTGGGTCACGAGCACCAGCCGCCCGCCCGTGGTGCCGTCGCGCAGGCGTGCGCGCAAGCCTTCGATGCGCTGGAGCGTCGCGCGGATTTCGGCGGCATTGGCGGCCAGCGCGGGGTGCAGGCCGATCCGGTTGGCGTCGCGGTCCAGAAGGGGGATGCCCACCCAGTCCTCGAAGCTGCGGATGCGGCGGGAAAAGGCGGGTTGCGTGACGTTGCGCCGGGCCGCGGCGCGGCTGAGGCTGCCTTCTTCCAGCAGGGTCAGGACGTCGTCCAGAAGTCGGGTATCCATGGCTTCACCCATACGAACGGTATGAGCGGTCAAAGATAGAAGCATTATCGCGCGGGCACCAGCGCTGCTAGGGGTCGGGAAACGCCCCTGAAGGAAAGGCCACGCACCATGAGTGCCGTTCGTCACGCCCCTGCCGCCCAAACCCCGATCAAGGACCGCTGCGACGCCGTCCGGCGCAAGCTGGAAGGGTTCCCGCGCGTGTCGCTGGCGCATCTGCCGACCCCGCTGGAGCCGATGGACCGGCTGAGCGCGCATCTGGGCGGGCCGCGCATCTGGGTCAAGCGCGACGACTGCACCGGGCTGTCGGGCGGCGGCAACAAGACCCGCAAGCTGGAATTCCTGATGGCCGACGCGCTGGCGCAGCGGGCCGATTGCGTCGTCACCCAAGGTGCCACGCAGTCGAACCACGCGCGCCAAACCGCGGCGGCGGCGGCGAAGCTGGGGCTCGCGTGCCATATCCTGCTGGAGGACCGGACAGGCTATACCGACCCGGCCTATACCGACAACGGCAACGTGCTGCTGGACCGGCTGCACGGGGCCACGGTGGATCGCCGCCCCGGCGGGGCCGACATGGCCGCCGAGATGGAGACCTTTGCCGAGAGCCTGCGCGCTGAAGGGCATCGCCCCTACATCATCCCCGGCGGCGGGTCGAACCCGGTGGGCGCGCTGGGCTATGTCAATTGTGCGGTGGAACTGCTGACGCAGGCCGACGCGATGGGCGTCGATATCGACCTGCTGGTGCACGCCACGGGCAGTTCCGGCACGCAGGCGGGGCTGGTGGCCGGGCTTGCGGCCGCGGAATCGGACCTCGACCTTTTGGGGATCGGTGTGCGCGCGCCGCAGGAAAAGCAGGAAAAGATGGTCCATGACCTTGCGCGCCGCACGATGGACCATCTGGGCGCGGGTTTCGAGATCCCGCGCGACCGGGTGCGGGCGAATTGCGACTATGTCGGCCCGGGCTACGGCCTGCCGACCGACGCGATGCAGGAGGCCGTCCGGCTTCTGGCGCGGTTCGAAGGACTGCTGTTCGACCCGGTCTATTCCGGCAAGGGGCTGGCGGGGCTGATCGATCTCGTCCAGCGCGGCGAATTCGGGGACGCGCGCAACGTCGTGTTCCTGCATACTGGCGGCAGTGCGGCATTGTTCGGGTATCCCGACCTGTTCACCGCCGCCTGAAAAAAACCTAACCAACGACAGGAGAGAGACATGACGCAACTGAGACATGCCCTTGCCGCCGCGGCGGCCATCGCGACGCTCGGCACCGCAGCCGCGGCGCAGGACATCACGCAAGGCCGGCTTGCCGCCATCGCCGAACGCGGCAGCATCGTGCTGGGGCACCGCGAAAGCTCCGTGCCGTTCGCGTATCTCGACGAGAACCAGACCCCCATCGGCTACAGCATCGACCTGTGCATGAAGGTCGTGGAGGCGGTCGAGGAGACGCTGGGCACGGATCTGGAGGTGCGTTTCGTGCCGGTCACGCCGCAGACGCGCATCGCGCTGATGGCGAACGGCACGATCGACCTGGAATGCGGATCGACCACCAACAACCTGACGCGTCAGGAACAGGTCGAATACCTGCCCGTGACCTTCATCACCGGCACGCAGATCCTGACCAAGGTGGACAGCGGCATCAACGGCATCGACGACATGGAAGGCAAGCGGATCGGGCTGGCGCAGGGCACCACGAACGAACGCGCCATCATGGCCGAGATGGAGGCCCGCGGGCTGAATATCGACATCCTGCCGGTGCGCGACCATGCCGAGGGGATGCTGGCGCTGGAAACCGACCGGATCGACGCCTATTCGACCGACCACATCCTGCTGCACGGGCTGATCGACAAGTCGCGCACACCCGAGGATTTCGCGGTCGTGGGCGATTTCCTGTCCTATGACCCCTATGCGCTGATGGTGCCGCGCAACGAGAGCGATTTCGAACTGGTGGGCAAGCGCGCGCTGGCCGAGGTCTTCCGGTCCGGCGAGATCGACGCGATCTACGAGAAGTGGTTCGGCCCGCTGGGCGTGGAACAGTCCGAACTGCTGCAAGCGGCCTTCCGCCTGAACGCGCTGCCGCAGTAAACGGAGCGTGCGAAGGGGGCGGGCAACCGTCCCCTTCCGCCGCCGGGGAAGGACGTCATCATGGACTACAACTGGAACTGGGGCGTCCTGTTCACGGACCCTTACCTCGGCTGGCTGATCATGGGGGTCCAGTGGACCTTCGCGGTGGCACTCGCCGCCTGGGTGCTGGCGCTGGTCGTCGGTATCCTTGTGGGGGTGGGGCGCACGCTGCCGTCGCGCCCGATCTCGTTCATCTGCACCGCCTATGTGGAGCTGTTCCGCAACGTGCCGCTGCTGGTGCAGATGTTCCTGTGGTATTTCGTGATGCCCGAAATGGTCCCGGAAAACATGGGCCTGTGGATCAAGCGCGACATGCCCAACCCGGAATACGTGACCGCGGTCATCGCGCTGGGCCTTTATACCGCGAGCCGCATCGCCGAACAGGTGCGCGCGGGCATCAACGCCGTGGGCACCGGGCTGACCAACGCGGCCTATGCCAACGGGTTTTCCGTCGGGCAGACCTATCGCTACATCCTGCTGCCGATTTCCTTCCGGCTGATCGTGCCGCCGATGACATCGGAATTCCTGACGATCTTCAAGAACTCGTCGCTGGCGCTGACCATCGGTCTTCTGGAACTGACTGCGCAAAGCCAGCAGATCGCCGAATACACGTTCAACGGGTTCGAGGCCTATACCGCGGCCACGGTGATCTACGTGTGCATCGCCCTTCTGGCGACCATCGTGATGCAGGTGGCCGAACGCTACACCCGCATCCCCGGATACATGGGGTCGAAGTGATGGGCGATTTCGATTTCGGCGTCATCGCGGGCAACCTGCCGTTCCTGATGCAGGGTTTGCAACTGTCGCTGCTGCTGACCTTCCTTGCCGTGCTGGGGGGCATCTTCTTCGGTACGATCCTCGCGCTCATGCGGCTGTCTGGCATCCTGCCGCTGTCGCTGCTGGCAGGGACATACGTCAACCTGATCCGGTCGGTGCCGCTGATCCTCGTGATCTTCTGGTTCTATTTCCTCGTGCCGCTGGCGCTGGGACGACCCATCGGGAACTTCTATTCCGCCCTGATCGCCTTCACCCTGTTCGAGGCCGCGTATTTCTCGGAAATCATCCGCGCGGGCATCCAGTCGGTGCGCAAGGGGCAGGTCCATGCCGCGCAGGCCACGGGGCTGAACTACTGGCAGACCCAGCGCTACATCGTGCTGCCGCAGGCGTTCCGCAACATGATCCCGATCCTCGTGACGCAGGGCATCATCCTGTTCCAGGACACGAGCCTCGTGTTCGTCGTCTCGCTGCGGGACTTCATGACCGTGTCGTCCATCGTCGCCCGCACCGAGGGGCGGCTCGTCGAAATGTACATCTTCGCCGCGCTCGTCTATTTCGCGATCTGTTTCGCGGGATCGCTGTTCGTGCGGCGCCTTCAGAAGGCCAGCACGATATGATCGAGATCGAGAACCTGTCGAAATGGTACGGCGACTTCCGCGTGCTGACCGACTGCAGCACGAAGGTCGCGTCGGGCGAGGTCGTGGTGGTCTGCGGGCCGTCCGGGTCGGGCAAGTCCACGCTGATCAAATGCGTGAACGGTCTGGAACCGGCGCAAAAGGGCCGGATCTCCGTGGACGGGATGGAGGTCATGGCCCGCGGGTCCGACCTGACCAAGCTGCGCGCGCGGATCGGCATGGTGTTCCAGCATTTCGAGTTGTACCCCCACATGACCGTGCGCGAGAACCTGTGCCTTGCCCAGCAGAAGGTGCTGGGCCGCAACCGGGACGAGGCCGTCGCCAAAACCGAGGCGCTGCTGCAACGCGTCGGGATGGCGCAGCATATCGACAAGCATCCCGGCGCGCTGTCGGGCGGGCAGCAGCAGCGGGTCGCGATCAGCCGCGCGCTGGCCATGGACCCCATCGCGATGCTGTTCGACGAACCCACATCCGCGCTCGACCCCGAGATGATCAACGAGGTGCTGGACGTGATGGTGGAGCTTGCCAAGGAAGGCATGACCATGATGGTCGTCACCCACGAGATGGGCTTCGCCCGCAAGGTCGCAGACCGGGTGGTGTTCATGGACGCCGGCGCCATCGTCGAGGACCGCCCGACCGAGGAGTTCTTCGGCAATCCCGAAAGCGACCGGGCCAAGGATTTCCTGAGCAAGATCCTCAACCACTGACCCCGGCCGTTCTGTCGCATTTCCCCTTGGGCATTTCCGCGCAGCGACAACGCGGCAAGCCTGTAGCGGTATCGGCGATCCCCCCTGCCGGCTTAGGGTTGCGCGTGTGACGGGCGGGGCCATCCCGGCACGGACATGCACGCCATTGGGGGGAACCGAACCATGGTACTGGGATTCCAAGCTGCACTCGCCTTTGCGCCCATAGCACTTGCGGGCATCCTGCTGGTGGGGCTGCGCATGCCCGCCCGCACGGCGATGCCCGCCGTCTATCTGGCCGCCGCGCTGATCGCACTTCTGTTCTGGGGCGTGCCCTTCGCGCGGGTCGCGGCCTCCACGGTGCAGGGACTGCTCATCACCGCCTCGGTCCTGTGGATCATCTTCGGGGCGATCCTGCTTCTGAACACGCTCAAGCACAGCGGTGCGATCCAGACGATCCGCGCGGGCTTCGCCGCGGTCAGCCCGGACCGGCGGGTGCAGATGATCATCATCGCCTGGCTCTTCGGCGCGTTCATCGAAGGCGCGTCGGGCTTCGGCACGCCCGCGGCGATCATCGCACCCCTGCTCGTGGCGCTTGGGTTTCCGGCCATGGCGGCGGTCGTGGCGGGGATGATGGTGCAAAGCACGCCCGTGTCGTTCGGCGCGGTGGGCACCCCCATCATCATCGGCGTCACCGGCGGGCTCGACAGTGCCGCGCTCGACATCGCGTTTCAGGCGGAAGGATCGAGCTGGGCCGCCTTCCTGCGCACGGTCACGTCCGAGGTCGCGATCATCCACGGCATCATCGGCCTGTTCATGCCGGTCCTGATGGTGATGATGATTACCCGTTTCTTCGGCGCACGCCGGTCCTGGACCGAGGGGTTGAGCATCGTGCCCTTCGCGCTCTTTGCCGCTGCGGCGTTCTCGATCCCCTACATCCTGACCGGCGTGTTTCTCGGCCCGGAATTCCCGTCGCTGATCGGCGCGCTCGTGGCGCTGGCCATCGTCGTCAGCGCCGCGCGCAAGGGGTTCCTGATGCCGAAGGACACGTGGGATTTCGCGCCGGCCGACCAGTGGCCGTCGGACTGGATGGGCGATCTGGAGATAAAGCTGGAAGAGTTGACGGACAAGGCGCCGATCAGCGCACGGCTCGCGTGGGTGCCCTATCTGCTGGTGGCGCTGATCCTCGTGCTCAGCCGGGTGAGCGACGGGTTCAAGGGGTGGCTGACCTCGGTGTCGTTCGGGATGTCCGACATCTTCGGGGAAACCGGCATCTCGGCCAGCATCCAGCCGCTGTACCTGCCCGGTGGCATCCTCGTGTTCGTGGCGCTGGTCACGGTGCTGTCGCACCGCATGAAGCCCGCGCAATTCGCGGAAGCGGTCGGCGAATCGGGCAAGCTGCTGTTGGGGGCGGGCTTCGTGCTGGCCTTCACCATCCCCATGGTGCGCATCCTGATCAATTCGGGCGGCAATACCGCGGGGCTGGACAGCATGCCGGTGGCGATGGCGACATGGCTCGCGGCGGCCGTGGGCGACATCTATCCGTTCTTCGCGGCGGCGACGGGGGCCTTGGGCGCGTTCATCGCCGGGTCCAACACCGTCAGCAACATGATGCTCAGCCAGTTCCAGTACGGCATGGCGGAACAGCTTGGCAACCCCACGACGCTGATCGTGGCGTTGCAGGCGGTGGGGGCCGCGGCGGGCAACATGATCGCCATCCACAACGTGGTCGCGGCCTCGGCCACGGTCGGGTTCCTCGGGCGCGAGGGCGCGGTGCTGCGGCTGACCATCATCCCGACGGTCTATTACCTTGTTTTCGCGGGCATCCTGGGGGTCGTGGGCCTGAGCATCCTGTAACGCTGCACGCGCCGGGGCCGGTCACGGCTTCGGCGCGAGTTTCTCCACCGAGATTTCGTGGACCGCCGCACCGCTGCGCGCGAAGGCGTCGATATTGGCGATGGTCGTCTCGGCGATCGCGGTCAGCGCCTCGTGCGTCAGGAACGCCTGGTGCCCGGTGATCAGCACGTTGGGAAAGGTCAGCAGCCGCGCGAACACGTCGTCCTGGATGGCCATGTCCGACAGATCTTCGAAGAACAGGTCCGCCTCTTCCTCGTAGACGTCCAGCCCCAGCCCGCCGATCGTGCCGTCCTTCAGCCCGGCTATGGCGGCGCGCGCGTCGATCACCGCCCCGCGGGATGTGTTCACGATCGTCACCCCGCGCTTCAGCAGCTTCAGCGTGTCGAAGCCGATCATGTGATGCGTGTCGGGCGTCAGCGGGCAGTGCAGCGACAGGATGTCGGACCGCGCGAAGATCTCGTCGCGGGGCACGTACTCCATCCCCAGCGCCACGCAGTCGGGATTCTCGGCCACGTCATGGCCCAAGATCGTGCAGCCGAAGCCCGCCATGATCCGCGCCAGCACCGCGCCGATGGTGCCGGTGCCGATGATGCCCACGGTCTTGCCGTGCAGGTCGAACCCCAGAAGCCCGTCGAGCGCGAAGTTGCCTTCGCGCACGCGGTTATGGGCGCGGTGGATGTTGCGGTTGAGCGCAAGGATCAGCGCGACGGTATGTTCGGCCACCGCGTGCGGCGAATAGGCGGGCACCCGCGCCACCGTCAGCCCGAGATCCCGCGCTGCGGTCAGATCGACATTGTTGAACCCCGCGCAGCGCAGCGCGATCAGCTTCGTGCCGCCGCGGGCGAGGATTTCCAGCACCGGCGCCGACAGGTCGTCGTTGACGAAGGCGCAGACCGCCTGCGCGCCCTCGGCCAGCACCGCCGTGTCGGGTGAAAGCCGAATGTCGAGAAACCGGATGTCATGGTCCTTGCCGTCGTTGGCGGCGGTCAGGAAATTGCGGTCATAGGACTTCGTGCTGAACACGGTGACGAACATCATGGTGCCTCTCGGATGGGTCGGCGTCAGGGCAGCATATCGCGCGGCCCGGTGCAAACCCGCCGTGCCGCAAGGCCGCCCGATTCCGGCGCATTGCAAAGCGCGGGCGCATTTGCCATGACCCGGCGCATTCCCCTATCGGCGGCAAAGGCACCGGCATGGACCATTTCACCTACCAGGGCGGCGCGCTGCACGCCGAGGATGTGCCCCTGTCCGCCATCGCGGCCGCGGTCGGCACGCCGTTCTACTGCTATTCCACCGCGACGCTGCTGCGCCATTACGGGCTGTTCGACGCGGCACTCGCGGGGCTGGACCACCTTGTCTGCTTCGCGATGAAGAGCAATTCCAACCAGGCGATCCTGCGGCTGCTGGCGCGTGCGGGCGCGGGGATGGACGTGGTGTCGGGCGGCGAATACGCCCGCGCGAAGGCCGCGGGCGTGCCCGGCGACCGGATCGTGTTCTCCGGCGTGGGCAAGACCCGCGACGAGATGCGCACCGCCCTGCAGGGCGGCATCCGCCAGTTCAACGTCGAATCCGAGCCCGAACTGCACGCCCTGTCCGAAACCGCCACCGCGTTGGGCACCACCGCGCCCATCACGATCCGCGTCAACCCGGACGTGGACGCCAAGACCCACGCCAAGATCGCCACCGGCAAGTCCGAGAACAAGTTCGGCATCCCCATCGCCCGCGCGCGCGCCGTCTATGCCATGGCCGCCGCCCTGCCGGGGATCGAGGTCGTGGGCATCGACGTGCATATCGGCAGCCAGCTCACCGACCTCGCGCCCTTCGAGGCCGCCTATGCCAAGGTCGCCGACCTGACCCGCGCGCTGCGGGCCGACGGGCACGATATCCGCCGGCTCGATCTTGGTGGCGGCCTCGGCATCCCCTACACCCGCGATAACGACGCGCCACCGCTGCCCTCGGCTTACGGCGACATGATCCGCCGCACGCTGGGCGATCTGGGCTGCGAGATCGAGATCGAACCGGGCCGGCTCATTTCCGGCAACGCGGGCATCCTCGTGGCGCAGGTGATCTACCTGAAATCGGGCGAGGGGCGCGATTTCCTGATCGTGGACGCGGCGATGAACGACCTCCTGCGCCCCGCGATGTACGACGCGCATCACGACATCGTCCCGCTGATCGAGCCGCCCGTCGCCGTCGACCAGGCGCCCTATGACGTGGTCGGCCCCGTCTGCGAAACCGGCGACACCTTCGCCCGCGCCCGCCCCCTGCCGCCGCTGGCCGAAGGTGACCTCGTGGCGTTCCGCTCCGCCGGGGCTTACGGTGCCGTGATGGCGTCGGAATACAACACCCGCCCCCTGATCCCCGAGGTGCTGGTGGATGGCGACCGTTGGGCGGTGATCCGCCCGCGCCCCGCCATCGCGGACATCATCGCGCGCGACACCGTGCCCGACTGGCTGGCCTGAGCGGTAAACCGCCCGATCCCGCGGCGCGGGCGGGCAATTTCACGCCGCCCGCAGCCGTGCCGGGCAATCGTGATCGCCGGATCCGGTCACAAGCCTTTGACCTGCGCGCCGCGCGCGATACCCTTCTTCCGACCGCCCATCCCGGCGGCCGGACCGGAGCGCCCCATGACGCCACCCGCAACGCCACCCACCCGGCGCCCCTTCGACCCCACGCGCCGCATCCGCGGCCCGCTCCTGCTGACCCGGATCGGGCTCGTGGCGGAAAGGCTGACACGGGCGTTCTGGCCGTTCTGGACCGTGATCCTCGTGCTGGCGGCGGTGCTGCTGTCCGGCGTCAGTGCCGACCTGCCGCTGGAGGCGTTCTGGTTCGGTGTGCTGGCCGGGGCCGCGGCGCTTCTGGCCGGCTTCGTGCGCGGCATCGCGCGCTTCCGCTTCCCCTCGGCTGCCGACGCGGCGCACAGGCTCGACGCGACGCTGCCGGGCCGGCCGCTCGCGGCGCTGGCGGATGCGCAGGCGATCGGGGCAGGGGACGCCGCGTCCGAAGCGGTGTGGAAGGCGCATATGCGCCGGATGATACTGCGGTTGGGCGATGCGCGGCCGGTGCGCCCCGACCTGCGGCTGGCACGCCACGACCGCTACGGGCTGCGCTTCGTCGCGCTCACCGTGTTCGTGGTCATGCTGATCTTCGGCGCGGGGCTGCGGCTGGGGCAGGGCGTGCCGCTGGCCGGACCGGGCACCACCGCGGTCGCCACCGGGCCAAGCTGGGAAGGCTGGGCCGAACCCCCGGCCTATACCGGACGGCCGAGCCTCTATCTCAACGATGTTCCGCCCGGCACGCTGGACCTGCCCGCGGGCAGCCGCATCGAATTGCGGCTCTACGGCGAACCGGGTGACCTGACCGTCGCGGAAACCGTGTCCGGTCGGACAACCGGTCTCGACGCGGCCAGCGACCCGCGGCAGGGATTCGAGATCGCGCAACCCGGCCGGATCGAGATCCGCGGCCCCGGCGGTGCTGCGTGGGACATCACGCTGACCCCCGATGCGCCGCCCACCATCGAACCCGAAGGCCCGCCCCAGCGCGCGGCGTCGGGCGAGATGACGCAGGCGTTTTCCGCGCGCGACGATTTCGGGGTGACCGGGGCCAATGCCACGATCCGGCTCGATCTCGACGCGGTGGACCGCCGCCACGGGCTTGCACCCGCGCCGGACCCGCGCGAGCCGATCGTCGTCGATCTGCCCTTGCCGCTCACGGCTGACCGCACCGACTTCACCGAGGCGCTGGTGGAGGATTTCTCGCAGCACCCCTTCGCCAACCTGCCCGTCACGATCACCTTCGAGGCGCGGGATGCGGGCGGCCAGATCGGCCAGTCCGTGCCGCTCGAGCTTGATGCGCTGCCGGGGCGGCGGTTCTTCGACCCGCTGGCACAGGCGATCATCGAACAGCGCCGGGACCTGCTGTGGGCGCGGTCCAACGCACCGCGGGTGGCGCGGCTGCTGCGCGCCGTGTCCCACGAACCCGAGGGGATGTTCCGCACCGAGACCGACTACCTGCGCACCCGCTTCATCGCCCGCCAGATCGAAGCGACCGCGCCCGAGGGGGTGGATGCCGACGAACAGGCCGAGATCGCGCAGGCGCTCTGGGATCTCGCGCTGCGGATCGAGGAAGGGGACCTGTCCGACGCCATGGCGCGGCTGCGCCGGGCGCAGGACCGGCTGTCCGAAGCGATGCGCGACGGGGCCTCGAACGAGGAAATCGCCGAACTGATGCAGGAACTGCGCGAGGCGATGCAGGACGTGATGCGCCAGCTGGCCGAGCAGATGCAGAACCAGGACGGCCAGCAGCAGGACCTTTCCGATGCGCAGGAACTGACCGGACAGGATCTGGAGGACATGCTCCAGCGTCTGCAGGAGCTGATGGAAGAGGGGCGCATGGCCGAGGCGCAGCAGCTTCTCGACCAGCTTGCGCAGATGATGCAGAACATGCAGATGGCCCAGGGCGGCCAGCAGGGCCAGCCAAGCCCGGGCCAGCAGGCGCTGCAAGGGTTGCAGGAAACCCTGCGCGACCAGCAGGACCTGTCCGACGACAGCTTTCAGGGGATGCAGCCGGGCCAGCAGGGTCAGCAGGGGCAACAAGGCCAGCAAGGACAGCAGCCGGGTCAGGGCCAGGCGCAGGGACAGGGCTCCGGCCAAGGACAGGGCCAGGGATCCGGTCAGGGGCAAGGACAGGGCCAGGGCAGTCAGCCCGGCGATCTAGGCCAGCAGCTTGCGGACCGCCAGCGCGCACTCCGACAGGAACTCGACCGCCAGCGCGACGGCCTGCCCGGCTTCGGCGAAGGCTCCGAAGATGCCCGCCGGTCGCTGGACGAGGCCGGCCGCGCCATGGACGACGCCGAGCAGTCCCTGCGCGGCGACGACCTTGCGGGCGCGATGGACAGTCAGGCCGAGGCGATGGACCGCCTGCGCGACGGTATCCAGTCGCTGGGGGAAGAACTCGCCCAGCAGCAGGGCCAGCAACAAGGGCAGGGTCAGCAGGGTCAGGCCGCGGGGCAGGCCGGTCCCACAGGCCAGCAGGACCCGCTGGGGCGCGACAGCGGCGGTCAGGGGCGGCTCGGCACGCGGGACAACCTGTTGCAGGGCGAAGACGTGTACCGCCGCGCGCAGGACCTGCTCGACGAGATCCGGCGCCGCTCCGGCGACCAGACCCGCCCGGACACCGAACGCGACTACCTGCGCCGCCTTCTGGACCGCTTCTGATCGACAGGGCCACGCCCCATAAAATTAGCTAATTTTGTGGAGGACCCCCCGTGGCGCCGGATCGCGCGCCGCGCGGCCCGTTCCGAGGGCTGGTCCCCGGTCGCGCTGCGCGTCATGACAGGGCCGGGACCACCACGCGGCGCAGCCAGTCCACCAGCGCCGCCTGAACCTGCCCGCCATGGTGCAGCACAGCGTCCAGCAGCGGGCCGTCGAGCGTCGTGCCCGCCCGCAGCGCCACCAGGTACACGGCCGGCGCGGCGATGCACAGCCCCGCCGTGGCCGCGAAGCCGAACCGGAAACCCCGGCGGCGCCGTTGAAGCGTCACGAGCGCGCGATGATCCGGCGATGCCTGGACCATGGGCAGTCCCGGTGCGGACCCGCCGGTGCCC
>NZ_QDFI01000039.1 GCF_003254465.1 Meridianimarinicoccus zhengii | reverse complement strand
CGCCGCGCCGCGCAGCCGTCGGCGCCGCGCACCGGCCACGCCGGGCCTGCCGCCGCTGCCCAAGGACGCGGGGAAATCCTGACGCGCCCGCGCTGCGGCGCTTATGCCGCAGCGCAGCATCGTGCGCGCATGCTAGGGTGTTGGGCAATACCCGATGTCCTTGCACCGACCGCACGAGGCCCCAATGTTCCAAGTAGCCCCTCCATTCGTGCCGATGCCCCGCGACGCGGCGCTGACCGCGCCGATGGAGGCGTGGCGCTCCGGCCTGCAACTGGCCACGATGCTGTCCGAGGCGCAGATGGTCGTGACCTATCGCCTGCTCGGCCAGATGGGGCTGTGGGCCACGGCGCCGGGTGAAACGGCCCGGATGATCCGCGAAAAGCCTGTGGCCTTCGTGCAGTCGGCCGTCGCCGCGGCCACAGCCGCGCAGGCCGGCAAACGGCCTGACCAAATCCTCGCGGCGGCGGTTGGGCCGCTGGGTCACAGGACCCGGTCCAACATGCGCAGGCTCGCGCGTCGTGGTCCCGGTCTGCCCAAATGATGGGCAAATGGCTGTAGGCAGGCGGCTGATCCCTTGCCCTGCCCGCTGCCCGCGGCAAAGGTGACGGTGAAACGACCCGACCCAGCCAAGGACCGTGCCGATGCCCGCCAAGATTTCCCGCGCCACCTATGCCGACATGTATGGTCCCACCACGGGGGATAGGGTCCGCCTCGCCGATACCGAGTTGTTCATCGAGGTGGAGCGTGACCTGACCACCTATGGCGAGGAGGTCAAGTTCGGCGGCGGCAAGGTCATTCGTGACGGTATGGGCCAGAGCCAGATGACGCGCGCCGAGGGTGCCATGGACACGGTCGTCACCAACGCCTTGGTCGTGGACGTGACCGGTATCTTCAAGGCGGATGTGGCGCTGAAGGACGGGCGCATTGCCGCGATCGGCAAGGCGGGGAATCCCGACACGCAGCCCGGCGTCGATATCGTGATCGGGCCGGGGACCGAGATCATCGCGGGCGAGGGGCGCATCCTGACCGCGGGCGGGTTCGACAGCCACATCCATTTCATCTGCCCCCAGCAGATCGAGGACGCGCTGCATTCGGGCCTGACCACGATGCTGGGCGGGGGCACCGGGCCGGCGCACGGCACGCTGGCGACCACCTGCACGCCGGGTCCCTGGCATATCGGGCGGATGCTGATGGCCGCGGACGCGTTCCCCATGAACCTCGCCTTCGCGGGCAAGGGAAACGCGTCGCTCCCCGCAGCGCTGGTAGAACAGGTGCAGGCGGGCGCCTGCGCGCTGAAGCTGCACGAGGATTGGGGCACCACGCCCGGCGCCATCGACTGCTGCCTGTCGGTGGCCGACGACATGGACGTGCAGGTGATGATCCACACAGACACGCTCAACGAATCCGGCTTCGTCGAGAACACGCTCGCGGCGATCAAGGGCCGGACGATCCATGCCTTTCATACCGAAGGGGCCGGGGGCGGGCATGCGCCCGACATCATCAAGGTCGTCGGGTCGGGGAACGTGATCCCGTCCTCGACCAACCCGACGCGGCCTTTCACGGTCAACACGCTGGAAGAGCATCTCGACATGCTCATGGTGTGTCACCATCTCGACAAGTCGATCCCCGAGGACGTGGCCTTCGCCGAAAGCCGCATCCGCAAGGAAACCATCGCCGCCGAGGACATCCTGCACGACATGGGCGCATTTTCGATCATCGCGTCCGACAGCCAGGCGATGGGCCGCGTGGGGGAGGTCATCATCCGCACATGGCAGACCGCCCACAAGATGAAGGTCCAGCGCGGGCGCCTGTCCGAGGAAACTGGCGACAACGACAATGTTCGCGTGAAGCGCTACGTGGCAAAGTACACGATCAACCCGGCCATCGCGCATGGCATCGCGCACGAGATCGGGTCGATAGCGGTGGGCAAGCGGGCGGACCTGTGCCTCTGGTCGCCCGCCTTCTTCGGGGTGAAGCCCGATATGGTGCTTTTGGGCGGGACCATCGCCTGCGCGCAGATGGGCGATCCCAATGCATCCATTCCGACGCCGCAGCCTGTCTATACCCGCCCCATGTTCGGCGCCTTCGGTCGCTCGCTGGAGGCATCCTCGGTCACCTTCGTCAGCGCTGCGGCGCAGGCGGACGGGATCGGCAATGCGCTCGGACTGCGCAAGCAGACAGTGGCCGTGCGGAGCACGCGCACCATCGGCAAGGTGGACATGGTGATGAACGACGCCACGCCCGAGATCGAGGTGCATCCGGAAACCTACGAGGTGCGTGCCAACGGTGAATTGCTGACCTGCGAACCGGCGGCAGAACTGCCGATGGCACAACGGTATTTCCTGTTCTGACGGGGGCGCAGACGACCGGCTGCCGTTAATCATTTTTCCATGGCGACGTTGCGTCAAAGGCTTGCGGGTCGCATCCTGTTTTTGCAGTCCGCGCCGCGCGACCAAGTGTCGTCCCCCAGGGCATCACGCACGGCGCGGGTCTGCCGAATGTCACGGGCCTTGCCGTGAAAAAGACAAATTGGTGCCACGGTATTTTACAGGTTTCGCACCGTCGGGGTCCGCCCTGACGGTGCATTTATGCATCGCTCTTGCGACCCAGTGCGGGGTTTGCCGCGTCATGGCGTCGTGGGGCCATCGTCCTTTCACGGAATCGGGTTAGCCTGCACGTGGGGAGGGGATCGTGCGAACCGAAAGGTGCCCCATGACCAGACCTTGCCACACGCCACCGGACCGTCGCCCGCCACGGCTTTCCGTGATCCCGGCGCCGATCCCGACCATCGATGCCGACATCGATCTTTTTCTCGCCAGCGTCGGCTTCGGTTTCAATCCCGGCGAGATGCGCCGGGCCATGCGGCCCGATGCCTTGCGGCTGAGCGCGAAATCCGACGCGGAACTTGCCCGCCTCGGCATCCGGCGCGACGAAATCCCGGCCTATGTGCTGCGCCATCGCCTGCCAGCCCATGCACCCGTTCTTGTCCGTTGAGCTTGGCCGCGACCACGCGTCAGGGCGGCCATGCGGAATTGACACGGGACAAGCGGGCCCTTGGCCCCTATAACCACGCCCAAGAGGAGTGGTGACATGCGCGATCTGAAAATCCCCGAGCAACGGCACCCGGAAAAGGCCCACCGCCCGGTGAACCCGCAGCCCAAGAAGCCAAGCTGGATCCGGGTGAAGGCGCCCGTGTCGGACGGCTACAAGAAGACCGCAGCGATCATGCGCGAGCACAAGCTGACCACGGTCTGCGAGGAAGCGGGCTGCCCGAACGCGGGCGAATGCTGGTCGCAGGGCCACGCGACCATGATGATCATGGGCGAGATTTGCACACGCGGCTGCACCTTCTGCAACGTGGCCACGGGACGGCCCGAGACGCTCGACCTGTTCGAACCGGGGCGCGTCGCCGATGCGGTGCAGAAGCTTGGACTGAACCACGTCGTCATCACCAGCGTCGACCGCGACGACCTGGACGATGGCGGGGCGGAGCATTTCGCCCAGACCATCCGCGCCGTGCGCCATCGCAGCCCGGGCACCACGATCGAGATCCTGACGCCCGATTTCCTGCGGTGTCCCGACAGCGCGCTGGAAACCGTGGTCGCGGCGAAGCCGGACGTGTTCAACCACAACCTCGAGACTGTGCCGGGCCTGTATCAAGAAGTGCGGCCCGGTGCGCGCTACTTCCATTCCTTGCGGCTGTTGCAGCGGGTGAAGGAACTTGACCCGGCGATGTTCACCAAGTCCGGCATCATGGTCGGGCTGGGCGAGGAACGTCCGCAGGTGCTTCAGGTGATGGATGACATGCGCTCTGCGGGGATCGATTTTCTGACCATCGGCCAGTATCTTCAACCCACGCCGCACCATCACAGGGTAGACCGCTTCATCACGCCGGACGAGTTCGCGTCTTATGAAAAAGCGGCCTACAACAAGGGTTTCCTGATGGTATCGGCAACGCCGCTGACGCGGTCGTCCTATCATGCGGGCGACGACTTCGACCGGCTGCGCGCCGCACGGCAGGCGAAGCTGGCGGGCGTTGCGGGTTGATCCGCGCGCCGCTCAGCCGTCAGACGACACCGGCGGCAGCGCCTTGAGGTAGGCGGCGATGGCTTCCCGGTCGCTGGCGGGGAGCTTCGCCATGTTCTCGATCACGTCAGTCATGTGTCCACCCGCGGAATCCCAATCGGGAGTGAAGCCGGATTCGAGATAGTAGGCGATGTCCGCCGCGGACCAATCGAGAGCCGCGGGCGTGATGTTGGGGATGCGCCCGTCGCCGGTCGGGTTCGGCGCCCCGCCCATCCACGACTCCTCCTGCAGGCCGCCGAACATGTCGCGCGGCGTGTGGCATTCGGCGCAATGGGCCAGACCTTCCACCAGGTAGCGGCCACGCTCCAGTTGCGGATCGCCGCCCGTGTCCAGAACGAAGTCGCCGCCCGCGTTCATCCATTTCCACATCGCAAGGGTGCGGCGAATGGAAAACGGAAAGCTCAGGTCATGGTCGGCGCTCGGCGCGTCGCTTGGGGGCAGTGTCCGCAGGAAGGCCCACAGGTCCGCGATGTCCCGGTCGGTCATGTGCGCATAGGCCGTGTAGGGGAAGGCCGGATAGTAATGCCGCCCGCGCGGTCCGACCCCGTGGCGCAGCGCCGTCGCCATGTCCACGAGCGACCAGTCGCCGATGCCCGCGTCCGGGTCGGGCGAGATGTTGGGCGCGCGGAACGTGCCGAAGGGCGACGGGAACGCCTGCCCGCCAGCCAGCACCAGCCTGTTCTCGCCTTCGGCTTCAGGGGCGGCGTGGCAGGACGCGCAGCCCGCGGCCCAGAACACGGCCTCCCCTGCGGCCGCGTCGCCCTCGGTCACGTCAAGATCGCCGGGGGCCAGCCGCGTGCCGCCGGTGGCCCACCACGCGCCCGCCGCCAGCACGGCGCACACGGCCAGCGTCGCGCGGATCACCGCGCGGCCCCCGCTGTCACCGCGTCACGGGTCATTCCGACGGCTGGCGATGCGCCTCGTGGCAGGCGCCGCAGGCATCGCCCAATGCGCCCACCGCCGGGCCGAGCCCCTGCTGCCCGTCCGCAGCGACAGCCACGAGGCTGTTGGCCGCTTCGCCCATGGCGCCCCATTTCGACAGGAAATCGGCGTTGTCGTCCCAGATCGACGGCAGCGCGCGCGTGCCGTCCAGTTCCATGTTGTCCGACCCTTCGGGCCACATGGCGCCCTGGTGCAGGCTGGCGATGGTGGCGATGTTCTCGGCAGCCATCCGCGCCATTTCGGCGTCGTAATCCACCGTGCCGCGGGCCATCCCGCCCAGCACGCCGAGATTGAGCGCCATGATGCGGAACTGCCCCTGACGGGCCTTGAGTTGGTTGTCGAAATCCTGCGCCTGCGCGGCACCTGCGCCGACGGCCAGTGCGGCGGCGGCAAGCCATGCTTGGGTGATCTTCATATTCGCCCTCCTGTTGGTGCCGTCAGCCTATCCGGAAAGCGTGACGGCACAACGTTTCCGGGCATGGGCCCCGGTCACAGCCCCGTGATCGGCGAACCGGTCAGCCGGTGAACCGCACCTTGCCGATATGCGGCAGGTTCCTGTTGCGCTGCGCGTAGTCGATCCCGTAGCCGACGACGAATTCGTCGGGGATCTCGAACCCGATCCAGTCGGCCCGGAAATCGACCTCCCGCCGGGCGGGCTTGTCGAGCAGGGCGATGGCCCGCAGGCTCGCCGGATCGCGCGCGCGCAGCAGTGCGACCACGTGGCTCAGGGTGTAGCCGGTGTCGACCAGATCCTCGACCACGAGCACGTGGCGCCCCGCGATCGCCCCGGACAGGTCCTTCACGATGCGCACCTCGCGCGACGATTCCATGGCGTTGCCGTAGGACGACGCCTCGATGAAATCGACCTCGATATCCATGGCCAGTTCGCGCACGAGGTCCGCGATGAAGATGAACGACCCGCGCAGCAGGCCCACCACGACCAGCTTGTCCACGCCCGCGTAATGGTCTTCGATCAAGCGGGCGAGCGCCTCGATCCGGGCGGCGATGGACTTGGCCGAGATCATCTGGTCGATCACATACGGGCGGTCAGACATATCGTCCCCTTGATTTTGCAAGCCGACTTTAAGATATGAGCGCGCACTGTCTCGCGACAAAAGGACCGACATGCCCAGCCACGCGGAACATCGCAAGATGCCATACAGCGCGGACCAGATGTATAATCTGGTCGCCGACGTGGCATCCTACCCGGAATTCCTGCCATGGTGTGCGGCGGCCCGGATACGGTCACGGACGGACCGCGGCGCGTTCGAGGTGATGGAAGCGGACCTTGTGATCAGCTTCAAGGTGTTCCGCGAGCGTTTCGGCAGCCGCGTGACCCTGTGGAAGGACGGAAGCCGGATCGATACCGAGTATCTCGACGGACCGTTCCGCTATCTGAAGTCCAAATGGATCTTCACGCCCGCCGACGATGGCGGCTGCGTCGTCGATTTCGACGTGGATTTCGAGTTCAAGAACAGGATGCTGCAATCGGTCATCGGGCTCGTGTTCAACGAGGCGATGCAGCGGATCGTGCATGCCTTCGAGAAGCGGGCGGAGCGGCTTTACGGTCATTCAGCCCGGCAGGCCGTCAAGTAGCAGCGCCAGCGCATGCGCGACCGTTGCGCGGCGCACCGCGCCACGGCCCAGCGGCCCGTAATCCACCGTTTCAACGCGCGTCGGCGCGCCTTGTCGGGCCAACCCGAAGCACACCCGGCCCTCGGGCTTCGCCGCCGTGCCGCCGCCCGGCCCCGCGATGCCCGTGACCGCCACGGCCAGCGACGCGTTGGACCGCGCCAGCGCGCCCTCGGCCATCTCGCGCGCGACCGCTTCGCTGACGGCGCCATGCTTGGCCAGCGTCGCGGCCTGCACGCCGAGCATCTGTTCCTTGGCGGCATTGGTGTAGGTCACGAAGCCCCGGTCAAAGATCGCCGAGGATCCGGCGACATCCGTGATCGCCCCGGCTATAAGCCCGCCCGTGCAGCTTTCGGCGGTGGCGACCATCACGCCTTCGGCGCGCGCGCGGGCGAGAAGCGTTTCGGCGCTCATGCGCCCAGCATTCCGTGGGCGACAAATGCCGCCAGTGCAACCACAATGGCGGCGAACACCCCCGCGATCACGTCGTCCACCATTACGCCCATTGCCCCCTGTTGCCGGTCGGCCCAGCCGATGGGACCTGGTTTCCAGATGTCGAACAGCCGGAACAGCAGGAAGGCGCCGACCCAGCCCGGCCATGGGAACAGCCACGGATCGGCGCCCGCGTGCCACAGCCCCCCTGACAGCGGCCAGAGCGCGATCCAGACGCCCGCCGCCTCGTCGATGACGATCTCGCCCGCGTCATGGGTCCCGGTCGCCGCCGCCTCGGCCTTCGCGGCCCACCAGCCGAGCGCGATGACGGCGAGGGTTGCCAGCACCAGCAGCGGAAAGCCTCCTGCGACATGCAACCCGTATCCCAGCGGGATCGCCGCGGCACTGCCCCATGTCCCCGGCGCGGGGCGCATCAGGCCTACGCCGCCGAGCGTGGCAATGGCGCGGCTTGCCCTCATGGCTTGACCAGCGCGACCGTGGCCAGCGCCGCGATGCCCTCGCCCCGGCCGGTGAAGCCGAGCCGTTCCGATGTCGTCGCCTTCACGCTGATGCGCGCGGCGTCGATCCCGATGATTTCGGCCAGCCGCGCCTGCATCGCGGCCGCGTGGGGGCCGATCTTGGGTATCTCGCATACGAGCGTGCAATCGACATTGCCGATGGCGTAGCCGCCATCGCGCGCCAAGCCCGCCGCGTGGCGCAGGAACACGGCACTGTCCGCGCCCTTCCATTGCGGGTCGGAGGGCGGGAAATGCCGTCCGATATCCCCCGCGGCCAACGCGCCGTAGATCGCGTCGGTGATCGCGTGCATGCCGACATCGGCGTCGGAATGGCCGTCGAGCCCATGGCTGTGCGGCACCGGCACGCCGCAGAGCATCACTGCATCCCCCGCGCCGAAGCGATGCACGTCATAGCCGTTGCCGAGGCGCACATCCATGTCCGGTTCCCGTTCGCCCCGCTGCGCGAGGATGCGTTCGGCCCGGGCGAAATCGCCGGGCAGGGTGATCTTGATGTTGTCCTCATCCCCCTCGACGATGGCCACGTCAAGCCCGTGGGCGCGGGCGACCTCCACGTCATCGGCGGCGTTGCCGGGGTGGGCGGCATGGGCGGCGCGGATGGCGGCCAGCGCGAAGCCCTGCGGCGTCTGCGCCCTGTAAAGCCCCGCGCGGTCCCGCAGGCCCGTGACCCGCCCGTCCTGCCCGGTCCAGAGAGCGTCGGAGATCGCCACCGCCGGGGCCGCCCCCGCGTGATCGGCAAGCGCGCCCAGCACCCGGTCGATCACGCCCGTGCCGACCAGCGGGCGTGCGGCGTCGTGGATCAGAACGTGGGTCATCGCGCCCGAAACGGCATGCAGTCCCGCCTGCACGGACGTGCCGCGCGTGGCCCCGCCGGGCACGACGGTGACCGGGCAGGCTGCGGGCAGAATGACCCGCGCGTCCCACAGCGCGGCGTCCGCAGGGGTCGTGACCACCACAAGTTGCGCGACCGCCGGGTGTGCCGCCAGCGCCGCCAGCGTCCGGGTCAGCACGCTTTGCCCGCCAAGCGGCTGATATTGTTTCGGGGTTCCGCCCCCGGCACGGACGCCACGGCCCGCGGCCACGACGATGGCTGCAACCTGCATGCCCGGTCTCCTGTTTGCAGGGTCGGGTTTATGGCCTGCCCTGCGTCGTGACAATGCGGCGCAGCTTCCGCATCCGGCTGCACAAAAATTGCGCAGCTTGTGTTTTGCGCGCGAATTGGGCTTGTCATGTCTTGGCGTCGGGCCGATCAACCCTCTACCTATGCAGCAAACGCATAAGGTTTGAGCAAGTGACCATTCACGTGGCAGATCAGCCGCTTTCCATGCCCGTCCTTCTGGCCCCGATGGCCGGCATTACCGATCTGCCGTTCCGAAGGCTGGTGGCCGGGTTCGGCGCGGGGCTGGTGGTGAGCGAGATGATCGCCAGTGGCGAGTTGGTGAAATCCCGCCGTGGCACGCAGGACCGGGCGCTGACCGACGGGCAGGGGGGCGAAGCAGTGCAACTTGCGGGCCGCGACCCCGCGCTGATGGCCGAAGCCGCGCGCATGGCCGAATCCATGGGTGCGCGGATCATCGACATCAACATGGGCTGTCCCGCGAAGAAGGTGACCGGGGGGCTGTCCGGCTCGGCGCTGATGCGCGACCCGGACCTGGCCCTACGGTTGATCGAGGCGGTCGTGGGCGCGGTGGACGTTCCCGTGACGCTGAAGACCCGTCTTGGCTGGGATGACGATTGCCTCAATGCCGCCAGCCTTGCGCGCCGCGCGCGGGATGCAGGCGTGGCGATGGTCACGATCCACGGGCGCACCCGCTGCCAGTTCTACAAGGGTCGTGCCGACTGGGCCGCGATCCGCAGTGTGGTCGATGCGCTGGACATTCCCGTCGTGGCCAATGGCGACGTGACCTGTCCCGCGACCGCCCGTGCGGCATTGGCGCAATCGGGTGCGGCGGCGGTGATGATCGGGCGCGGCGCGCAAGGTGCGCCCTGGGTGCCCGCCGCCGTCGCCGCGGCGCTTTATGGCACGCCCGCGCCGGTGGTGCCCGCGGGTGCGGCGCTGGTCGAATTCGTCGCCGCCCATCACGACGCGATGCTGTCGTTCTACGGGCGGGACCTTGGTCTTCGGGTCGCGCGCAAACATCTTGGCTGGTACATGGATCGCGCGGGGACGTGCGCCGCACGGCGCCGGGAGGTGCTGACCGCGCAGGACCCCGCCGCAGTGCGCGCGCTCTTGTCGGGGGCGCTCGCTATGGACCAGGCGCCCTTGGAACCCGTGCGCGACGACCGGTGCGCGGCATGAGCAAGGACATGGGCAAGGACCGCGCGGAAGAAGCCTGGGGCGACACGCTCTGGGCGTCGCTGCCGGTTCCGGCGATCCTGCTGGAACCCGACGATACCATCGCCGATATCACCCCGGCGGCGGAGTTCTTCCTCAATACCTCCGCCAAGTCGGTGCGCGGCAAGCCTGTGTGGGACAAGCTGATGGTCGCCGCCCCGCTGGAAGGGGCCTTCGCGCGCGTGCGCCGGGACCAGGCGGACCTGTTCATCAACGACGTGGACGTGGGCAGCGGCAACCGCCCGCCGGTGCAGTGCAATCTCCAGATCGGGCTGCTGTCCGATCGGTCGGGCCGGGTGCTGGTGCTGTTCGCGCCGCGCCAGATCGCCGACCGGATGGACCGCGCCAATTCCGTGAAGGCTGCGGCGAAATCCGCCATCGGCATGGCCGAGATGCTGGCCCATGAAATCAAGAACCCGCTGGCGGGCATTGCCGGGGCCGCGCAGCTTCTGGCGATGGGTCTGACCGGCGAGGATCAGGAGTTGACCGACCTGATCGTGGGCGAGACGCGGCGTATCTCCAAGCTGCTGGAACAGGTCGAACAGTTCGGCAACCTGCGCCCGCCCGTGCGCCGGGCGGTGAACGTGCACGATCTGCTGGACCGCGCGCGCCGGTCGGCGTCGCTGGGAGTCGCCGCGCGGATGCGCATCGTGGAGGATTACGATCCCTCGTTGCCGCCGACCCATGTGGACGGCGACCAGATGCTGCAGGTGTTCCAGAACCTGATGAAGAACGCCGCCGAGGCGGCGGACCCGCGCGAAGGCGGCACGATTACCCTGCGCACCTTCTATGACGTGGCGCTGCGGCTGCGGCGACGTGACGGATCGGACGCGCCGCTGCCGCTGCAGGTAGAAATCATCGATGACGGACCGGGCATCCCGCCCGAGATCGCCGATGACATCTTCGACCCGTTCGTGTCGGGCCGCGAGAACGGCACCGGGCTGGGCCTTGCCCTGGTGTCGAAGATCATTTCCGAACATGACGGCTGGATCGGTGTCGAAAGCGTGCCCGGACGCACGGTTTTCCGCATCTCGCTGCCCGTCGCCCCCAAGGACCTGGAGGATATCTGATGGACGGCACAGTTCTGGTCGCCGATGACGACCGCACGATCCGCACCGTGCTGACGCAGGCGCTGACGCGGGCCGGCTGCAAGGTCCACGCCACGTCCTCGCTCATGACGCTGATGCGCTGGGTCGAGGAGGGCAAGGGCGATCTGGTGATCTCGGACGTGGTCATGCCAGACGGCAACGGGCTGGAGACCCTGCCGAAGATCAGCGCGGAACGCCCCGGCCTGCCGGTGATCGTGATCTCCGCGCAGAACACGATCATGACGGCGATTCAGGCCGCGGAAGCTGATGCCTTCGATTATCTGCCCAAGCCTTTCGATCTGCCGGACCTGATGAAGCGCGCCTCGCGCGCGCTGGAGGTCAAGCGCCGCGCGCCGTCCCCGCGCAAGACATCCACCGAAGAACATTCCGACGAGTTGCCGCTGGTCGGGCGGACCCCGGCCATGCAGGCGCTCTATCGGCTGGTCGCCCGGGTGATGAATACCGAGCTTCCAGTGATGATCACGGGCGAAAGCGGCACGGGCAAATCGCTGATCGCGCGGGCGATCCACGATTTCTCGGACCGGCGCACCATGCCTTTCGTCGTCGCCTCCGCCGCCGATCTGGCCGGGATGGACGGGCCAGCAAGCCTTGTGGCCAAGGCGCGCGGCGGATCGATCCTGTTCGACGAGGTGGGCGATTTCGATCCCGACAGCCAGGCGCGCATCGTGCGGATGCTCGACAATTTCGGCGATCCCGCGCCGCGCATCATGGCCACGTCGCAAAACGACCTGAGCGAACGGATCGAGGACGGCAAGTTCCGGCAGGACCTGTTCTACCGCCTGTCCGGCGTGGTGATCGCCGTCCCGTCCCTGCGCGAGCGGGTGGACGACATCCCCCTGCTGGCCGATCATTTCCTTGCGCGGGCGGAACGTGACGGGGCGCCCATGCGGCGGTTCAGTTCCGCAGCGCTTGACATGATCCGGGCGTATAGCTGGCCCGGCAATGTCCGCCAGTTGGGCAACACGGTGCGCCGGCTGGTGGTCACGAGTCCTGAGGACGAGATCACCAAGGCCGATGTGGACCATGTACTCGGCAACCAACCCGCCATGGAGCCGCTGGGCGGGCGGCCCGATGGTGACCGTTTGTCCGCATCGGTCGGCGCGCATCTGCGGCGCTATTTCGACCTGCATGGCGGCGTGCTGCCGCCGCCGGGCCTGTACCAGCGTATCCTGCGCGAGGTCGAGACGCCGCTGATCGAGATCGCGCTGGACGCCACCGGCGGCAACCAGGCGAAATGCGCGGACCTCCTGGGGATCAATCGGAACACCTTGCGCAAGAAGATCACGGAACTGGATATCCGCGTGACACGGCGGCGAAAGTTGATGTAAAGCGGCCACAGGGCGTTGCCCTTTTGCCGCATGTCGCCGGGCGTCTGACGTTCGCGTGACCGCATCAGCCGCGAGGATCCGGATGCGTTTCCCGTCTGCCCTTGAAACGCGCGCCCGCCTGTTCCGTCTGCGTCCGCGCGGGCGGTTGCAGACGCTTGGGACGCTCACACTGGTGGGGCTGGGTCCGGTACTTGTGGCGGCCACCTTCCTCGTGCTCGGGCCGCTGGACATCACCGTGTCCGTGGTGGCGCTGCGGCTCGTGCTGATGGCCGATCTCGTTTACATCCTCGTGCTTTCCACGCTCGTGCTCATGCGCATCGCGCGGATGATCGCGGCGCGGCGTGCGAAATCCGCCGGGTCACGGCTGCATCTTCGGCTGACGGGGGTGTTCGCGCTCGTGGCGCTGGTGCCCACTGTCCTCGTCGCTGTGTTCGCGGGGCTGACGGTCAATGTGGGGCTCGAAGGCTGGTTCTCGGACCGTGTGCGCGGCGTGGTGGGCGCTTCGCTCGCGGCGGCGGAGGCATACCAGGCCGAACAGCGACAGGACCTGATCGAGGACACCCGCGCGCTTGCCGGGCTGCTCAACGCCCAGCAGCGCCGGACGTTCCTGATGACAGATGGGGACTTCCGGCAGGTATTGGGGCAGGGGCAGGCACAGATCCAGCGCGGTTTGAAGGAAGCCTTCGTCATCGACGGTGCAGCGGAAATCCGCGCGCGCGGCGACGGGTCGTACCTGTTCTACTACGAACCGCCCACGCAGGCGGACCTGGCCCGCGCACGGGCAGGGGACATCGTAGTGCTGCAGGATTGGGACAACAACGAATTCCGGGCGCTTGCGGCGCTCGATGCCTTCGTCGATCGCTACCTTCTCGTGTCGCGATCCGTGGACGGCGCGCTCCTGAGTCTTCTCGACGACACGCAGCAGACCGCGACGCTCTATCAGCAACTCGAGCGGGACCGGGGGCGGATGCTGTTCGAATTTGGGCTTCTGTATCTCGGCTTTGCGGTCATGCTGATCCTTGCGTCTATCTGGCTTGGGCTGTGGTTCGCCGAACGGTTGGCGCGGCCGGTGGGGCGGCTGGCAGGTGCCGCGGTGCGCGTTGGCGCTGGCGATCTTGACGTGCAGGTGCGCGAGGAAAAGGGCGATGACGAGATCGCGCTTCTCGGCCGCGTCTTCAACCAGATGATCCGCCAGTTGCGCGGGCAGCGCCAGACGTTGCTCGACTCCAACCAGCAGATCGAGGCAAGGCGGCGTTTGTTCGACAGCGTCCTGTCCTCGGTCACGGCGGGGGTGATGGGGCTCGATGCGGGCGGGCGGATCGATTTCATCAATACCTCCGGCCTGCGGCTGCTGGCGCTGGAGGAAGGACAGGGACCGGGCCAGACGCTCGCGCACCTCGTGCCGGAGTTCGCGGGGCTTCTGGAACGGCTCCGGGCGGGCAGCGATACCGTGGTGCAGGAGGAAATCAAGCTCAGCCGCGCGGATGTGCAGGACATCCTGCTCGTCCGCATGGCCATGCGGCGCGGCATGGACGGGGCTCTCGAAGGCTTCGTGGTGGCCTTCGACGATGTGACCGATCTTGTGTCCGCGCAGCGGATGGCGGCCTGGGGCGACGTGGCGCGGCGCATCGCGCACGAGATCAAGAACCCGCTGACGCCGATCCAGCTTTCGGCGGAACGGATCAAGCGCAAGTTCCGTGACGCGGCCGGCGACGATGCCGACAAGCTCGACCAGTTGACCGATGTGATCGTGCGCCAGACGAACGACCTGCGCCGGATCGTGGACGAATTCTCGAAGTTCGCGCGGATGCCGGAACCGGAGGCACGGACCGGCGATCTTGTGAAGCTGGTGTCCGACGCGGTGTTCCTGCAATCCACAGGCTCGCCCGATATCGCCGTGACGACCGACCTGCCCGAAGCGCCGCTGATCGCGCGGTTCGACGCGACGCTTCTGTCGCAGGCGGTCATCAACATCGTGAAGAACGCGATGGAAGCGGCGCAATCCCGCGAGGAGGCCCCGGCGCGGGTGCACGTGGCGCTGCACCTGCGCCGGGGCGCCGTGCGCCTGACGGTGGATGATAGCGGCCCCGGATTCCCGCCCGACCGTGCGCGGCTGTTCGAACCCTACGTGACGACCCGCGACCGTGGCACCGGCCTGGGCCTGCCGATCGTCAAAAAGATCGTCGAAGAACACGGCGGGCGCATCAAGCTGGAAACCGGCGCCGATCTGGGCGGCGACGGGCATCGCGGTGCGCGCGTGTCGGTGACGCTCCCGCTGGACGATACCGGCGTGCGTGCGGCGGAGTGACCGGGTGCAGGCGAAGAACAACAACAGAGGCAGGGCATGACTGACATCCTGATCGTCGATGACGAACGCGATATCCGGGAACTGATCTCGGACATTCTGGAGGACGAAGGCTTCACGACGCGGCTGGCCGGCGGATCAGAGGAATGCATGGGCGCGCTTGCCGATCAGCGCCCACGCCTGATGATCCTCGACATCTGGCTCAAGGACAGCGCGATGGACGGGATCGACATTCTCAAGACCGTCAAGCGCGACATGCCCGAGATCCCCGTGGTCATCATCTCGGGTCACGGGAATATCGAGATCGCGGTCGCGGCCATCAAGCAGGGGGCCTATGACTTCATCGAGAAGCCGTTCAACATCGATCAGCTTCTGGTGGTGATCCGCCGCGCGATGGAAACCGCGCGCCTGCGCCGCGAGAACAGTGAATTGCGCAGGCAGGACGTGGGCCCGGGTGAGCTGATCGGGTCGAGTGCCGCGTTCCGGCTGCTGAAGGGGCAGGTCGACAAGGTCGCGCGCACCAACAGCCGCGTGATGCTGATGGGCCCGCCGGGCGCGGGCAAGGAAGCGGTGGCGCGGTATCTTCACGCCCGTTCGGCGCGCGCGGGGGCGGGGTTCGTCACGTTCAATTGCGGTGCCGTGTCGCCGGAGCGCATGGAACAGGTCCTGTTCGGGCGCGAAACCGCCGGTCAGCCGGTGGAACCGGGCCTGCTGGAACAGGCCGACAAGGGAACGCTGTACCTGGACGAGGTCGCGGACCTGCCGCCCGACACGCAGGCGCGGCTGTTGCGCGTGCTGGTGGAGCAGCAGTTCACGCGCGTGGGTGGCGCGGCGCGGGTCAAGGTCGATCTGCGCATCGTGTCTTCGACCGCCCGTGATCTGGACGTCGAGATCGACGCGGGCCGCTTCAGGCAAGAGCTGTTCCACAGGCTGGCCGTGGTTCCGGTGGAGGTTCCGGGCCTCGATGACCGCCGCGCGGACATCCCCGAGATCGCGCGCCACCTGATCGGGCAGTTCCACGAGACCGAGGGCCTGCCGCTGCGCGAACTTGGTGAGGAGGCGGCGGCGACGCTTCAATCCATGCCCTGGCCCGGCAATATCCGGCAGTTGCGCAACGTGATCGAGCGGGTTCTGATCCTCGGCCCCGACACGGGCGAAATAGCGGCGCGCGAACTGCCCGCGACGGGCCATGGCGGCAGCGACGAGGACGAGGATCGCGTCGTGCTGTCGCCCGCCATAGCGCGCTTGCCCCTGCGCGAAGCGCGTGAGCTGTTCGAACGTGAATATCTTCTGACACAGATCAACCGCTTCGGCGGCAACATATCGCGCACGGCCAGTTTCGTGGGGATGGAGCGGTCGGCCTTGCACCGCAAGCTGAAATCGCTGAACGTGGTGACGGCAACGCGTGCCGGTGGACGCGTCGCGACGTTCGAAGACAGGATCGGCGAAGACCCGGTTGGCGAGGACAGCGATGGCGATGACTGAGCCGCGCAGACAATCCGCCCCCACGACCGTTCCGCAACGCGCCCGAACCGGAGCCTGACCCATGAAGATCATCGTCTGCGGCGCGGGCCAGGTCGGCTGGCAGATCGCGCGCCACCTGTCGGGCGAGCGCAACGACGTCACCATCGTGGACAACAACGAAGACCTCGTGCGGCGCGCCACCGACCTTCTGGACGTGCAGGGGGTCGCGGGGTTCGCTTCCTATCCGGACGTGCTGGAACGCGCCGGGGCCGAAGACGCCGACATGATCATCGCCGCGACCCATGCCGACGAGGTCAACATGGTCACCTGCCAGGTGGCCCATTCGATCTTCGGTATCCGGCGCAAGATCGCGCGGCTGCGCGCGCAAAGCTATCTTCAGGCGCTGGTGTCGGATCTCTATCGCCGCGACCACCTGCCAATCGACGTGGTCATCAGCCCGGAAAAGGCCGTGGCCGAGGCGGCGCTGCAACGGCTGTCCGCACCGGTCACCTTCGATATCGAAAGCTTTCTCGATGGGCAGGCGCAACTGATGGGGCTGCATCTGCAACCCGATTGCCCGGTGCTGAACACGCCGCTGCGGCAATTGACCGATCTGTTCTCCACCCTGCGCGCGCAGGTGGTGGGCGTGCGCCGGGACGAAACCCTTTTTGCGCCCGCAGCACAGGACCAGCTTTTTGCGGGCGATCAGGTCTATGTCTTCTGCCACACCGACGACATGGACCGCACGCTGGAGATCTTCGGGCGCACCCGCACCCGGCAGAAGCGGGTCGTCATCGTGGGCGGCGGCAATGTCGGGCTCGCCGTGGCGCGCGCACTGGAAAGCCGGGTGGAAGACCGGGTGCGCGTCAAGGTGATCGAGAAATCCCGCGCCATCGCCGAACGGGCCGCCGACGCGCTGGAACGTACCATCGTGCTCAATGGCGACGGGCTGAACGCCGACCTGCTGGCCGAAGCCGGCATCACCAAGGCCGACGCGATCCTGTGCGTGACCGACGACGACAAGACCAACCTGCTGACTTCGGTGCGGGCGAAATCGCTGGGCTGCCCCATGGCGATCAGTCTTGTGAACGATCCCGCGCTGATCCCGCTGATGGCGCCGCTCGGGATCGACGCCCATATCAACCCGCGCGCGACGACGGTCAGTTCGATCCTGCGTCATGTCCGGCACGGCCGCGTGCGCGACGTTTATTCCGTGGGCGACGGAGAGGCGGAGGTGCTGGAGGCCGTGGTGCTCAAGACTGCGCAGATGTGCGGCAAACAGGTGCGCGACATCGATTTTCCCGAGGGCGCGCTGATGGGGCCGATCGTCAAGCGCGGGCGCGTCGTGATCCCGACGGCGGACACGCGGGTCGAAGAGGGCGATATCGTGACCTTCTTCGCGCTGTCGGCGGATGTCCCCGAGGTGGAGCGGCTGTTGCAGGTGTCGATTGACTATTTCTGAACCGCACCGCCGCCCGCCGGTGCTGCGCCGTCCCGCCGGGGCGGGCCGCGCCCGCTGGCACGACCGGCTGCCATTGTGGCTGTTCGCGTCGGGTGGCGGCGCCGCGCTGATGCTCATTCCCGCGATCCATGCCGGGCTGACGGGTGCCCATGCAGTGGGGCGGCCCTTCCTTTACGGTGGGATCCTGTTCGGGGTCCTTGTCGTGCTCGTGGGGCTGTCGCTTGTGACGCGGGCCGCGGTGCAGGGGGCGCGGGGGCTGTTGCTGTCGCTGCTGGCGATCTACCTGTTGCTGCCGATGATGCTGGCCGCACCGCTATACGAGGCCGTGCCGGATCTCGGCTTCGCGGATGCCTGGTTCGAGATGGTGTCCAGCCTTACGACGACCGGCGCCACGGTGTTCGACCGCCCCGGACGGCTGCCCGACAGCCTGCACCTGTGGCGTGCGCTTGTGGGCTGGTACGGCGGCTTCGTGATGTGGGTAGCGGCCATCGCGGTGCTCGCGCCGCAGCGGCTTGGCGGGTTCGAATTGATGCTGACCTCGGTGCAGGTGGGGCGGGACGTGACACTCGGGCGGGCCGCGGTGGCGGAATATCCGAACCGCCGTGTCTGGCGCTTTGCCCGGGCATTGGCGCCGGTCTATGGCGGCCTGACACTGGCGATCTGGCTTCTGCTGCTGATCGCGGGCGAGGATCCGCTGGTCGCGGCCTGTCACGCCATGTCCACGCTTGCAAGTTCTGGCATCTCGCCGCTGCCGAGCATGCAGTCGAGTTCGGCCGACCATTGGGGCGAGGCGGTGCTGCTTGTCGGCATGGTCTTCGCGCTCAGCCGGTCGACATTTGCCCAGGACATGCCCCAACCCGTGGGCCGGCGCTGGTGGCAGGACCCCGAAATGCGGATGGCATCGGCGCTGCTGGTCGCCGCGCCCGCGGTGATCTACCTGCACCACTGGATCGGCCTGATCGACGTGGGCGGCGCCGCGCCCGACCCGTGGCGGAGCCTGTGGGGGGCGATTTTCACCACCACATCGTTCCTGACGACGACGGGCTTCATTTCGGCGGAGTGGGAGGTCGCGCGCAACTGGTCGGGACTGACCACGCCGGGACTGATCCTGATCGGACTTGCCATGGTGGGTGGGGGCGTGGCCACGACGGCAGGCGGGGTGAAGCTGCTGCGGGTCTATGTTCTCTATCGCCACGGACAGTTCGAGGCAGGCCGACTGGTGCACCCTCGGCTGGTCTCCAGCCCTGGCCACCGGGCGCGCCGGTTCCGCATGGATGCCGCCTATTTGGCCTGGCTCAGCTTCATGCTGTTCGCCATCGCCTTCGCGGGCGGAATGCTCGCCCTGTCGGCCCTCGGTCAACCCTTCGAGGCGGCGATGATCCTGACAACGGCGGCGCTGACCAATACCGGCCCTCTGGTGGTCGTGGCCAGTACGGCGCCGATCCCGCTTGGCCTGCTGGATACGGCCACGCAGACCGTCCTTGCGCTGGCCATGGTTCTGGGGCGGCTCGAAACGCTTGCCATCGTGGCGCTGCTCAACCCGGATTTCTGGCGCGCCTGACCGTTCAACTCCGCCGATCCGGACCGCGATGCAAAAATGCTGCAAGTGCGAGATAATTCCGCGCCCGGCGCGATTGGACTGGTTCCGGCGGGCACTTGCATCCACGTTGAAACCGCTATTCTATGACAGGCAGTTCAGTCGGCCTGAAAAAAACAAAGGTAATCAAGATGGCAAGCGACCGGCAAAACCTTCAGGACGCATTCCTGAACCATGTCAGGAAGACCAAGGTCCCTGTCACCATTTTTCTGATCAACGGCGTCAAGTTGCAGGGCGTCATCACGTGGTTCGACAATTTCTGCGTGCTTCTGCGCCGGGATGGCCAGTCGCAGCTTGTTTATAAGCACGCGATTTCCACCATCATGCCCAGCCAACCCATCAGCCTGTACGAAAGCGAAGACTGACCGATTCGATCTCGCGCACCCCCGTGCCGACGCGCGCCTGGGTGCTGCATCCCGACCTCAAATCCGCCGATGCCCGCCGCGCGCCCGCCCACGCGCTGCAGGAGGCCACGGCGCTTGCAGCGGCGCTGCCGGGGCTCGACATCGTCGGGTCTGCCATCGTGCCCTTGTCCAATCCCCGTCCCGCGACCCTGTTCGGCCCGGGCAAGGTGGACGAGCTGCGCGATCTGATCGCGGGCGAGGACATCGAACTGGTTCTCGTGGACGGCCCGCTGACCCCGGTGCAGCAGCGCAATCTGGAACGGGCGTGGAAGGTCAAGATCCTCGACCGGACCGGGCTGATCCTCGAGATCTTCTCGGACCGTGCCCGCACCCGCGAGGGCGTGTTGCAGGTGGAAATGGCCGCGCTCAGTTATCAGCGCACGCGGCTCGTGCGGGCCTGGACCCACTTGGAACGCCAGCGCGGGGGCTTGGGGTTCGTGGGCGGGCCCGGCGAAACGCAGATCGAGGCCGACCGCCGCGCCATCGACGAACAGCTCGTGCGCCTGCGACGGCAACTCGACAAGGTCGTGCGGACCCGCGACCTGCACCGTGCGGCGCGCGCGCGGGTGCCGTTCCCGGTCGTGGCGCTGGTCGGCTATACCAACGCGGGCAAGTCCACGCTGTTCAACCGGCTCACCGGGGCGGAGGTGATGGCCAAGGACATGCTGTTCGCAACGCTCGACCCGACCATGCGGGCGGTTGATCTGCCGGATGGCGGGCCGCGGGTGATCCTGTCGGATACCGTCGGCTTCATTTCGGCACTGCCCACCCAGCTCGTCGCCGCTTTCCGCGCCACGCTGGAGGAGGTGCTGAGCGCCGATCTGGTGATCCACGTGCGCGACATCGCCGACCCCGACAGCGATGCGCAGGCAGAAGACGTTGAAACGATCCTTGCCGATCTCGGGTTGTCCGATGCGACGCCCCGCATCGAGGTCTGGAACAAGATAGACATGGTGCCGGCGGAACGCGCCGCGGCGCTGCGCGTGCAGGCGGCCCGGCTTGACGACGTGCACGTCATTTCGGCCGTGACCGGCGCCGGGCTGCCCGGTCTGCTGGGCGATGTCACCGCGCGGCTGGGCGGTGCGCGCGTGCCGGGCGATGTCAAGCTCACCCATGGCGACGGGCGACGGCGGGCATGGCTTTACGAACAGGGCGTCGTCGAAGCCGAAGCGCAGGACGAGGACGGCCTGACCCTTTCGGTGCGCTGGACCGCCGATCAGGCGCGCCGCTACCACGACCTCTGACCGAAGGGCGCCTGAGGCAGGTGTCCCATGCGAAGACGGCGCCCCCCGAGGGACGCCGCTCTGTTTCGTGTCGGATGGTCGCTCGTCTCAGCCGCGGCGCGCGCGCACGGCACCGAGAAGGCCGACACCGCCAAGAAGCAATGCGGCGGGCAGCGGCAGCGGCACGGCGCCCACGCGTTCCAGGTCGAAGGATACGCCGCCGGCATTGTCGCCGATGGGTGTGTCGGTGACACCGAAATACACGGTGTCATCCGCCAGCAGCTTGAACAGGGCGGGGCCGCTGGCGTCGGCCGCTGCAAAGGCGGCCCCGGCTGTCGAGAACCGGTCCGAGGTCAGGTTGATCCGCGACGAAGTGCCCCCGTTGCCCGACGGCTGAAGGTTGTCACCCTCGGAAATGAGGTCCACACGCCAGAACCAGCCCTTGCTGCAGCCTTCGCCCAGTCCGTTGCAGCCCTGCACGTTGTTCCAGACGGTGAGCGCCGTGAACCCGCCTGCGCCGCCGCGATCGATCGGCGTGATCTCGTAGACGCCCCGTTCCAGCGTCAGCGCGAGGAAATTGGTCGATACCGTGCGGTCGGTCGTGTTGCTGGAATTTGCCTTGGCGTCGATATCGACAGCGGTCGCTGCAGATGCCGCCATGGGCAGGATCACCGATGCAGCGACGGTCAAGGCAAAATTTCGAAAGGATGTCATGTCAATCTCCGGCTGAAAGCTCACGGGGAAACTAACAAATTTAGCCTAATTTCGTCAGTGACATACCGAACAAATGGTTAACGTCCGGGTTCCGGTTCCAGCAGCGTGATCCCCGCAGCCCCGGCCTCTGCCAGCGCCGGATCGAGCGACATGGGGATGTATTCGCCGCGCCGCCAGCGTTCGCCGAGATTGTCATAGAACCGTGACAGCGGGTGGCCGGATTGCCCTGTCGAGATGACGAAGACCGAACTGTCCGGATCGGCCATGTCATAGACCCCGCGATAGGCGGCCCCATGGACGTTGGCGAAGGGCCGCGGCCCGTCCCCGGCCGTCCGCCCGCGCATCAGCGTGTGATCGCCACCGCCCGTCGGGTAGCGGATGTTCACCAGCCAGCCGAGGCCCGGTGCCCCGCCCAGCACCTCGTGGTCGAGCTGCGCCATATGCGCCGTGCCCCATGTCAGCGTTTCGAGCCCGCCGCCATGGTTCTCCGATATCCATTGCAGCGCGTCGTCCAGCGCCAGCCGCGCCATGTCCACGCAGGTCTCGGATGCGGCGGATTGCGCCACGTCGCACCACGCGGCCGCCCCCTCCACGTCGCGCAGGACCCGTTCGATGAAGAGGGGATCGGGATGGGTAAACTCCGCAGCCAGGGGTCCGCCAAGGTCGTCGGTGATGAGCCGCGCGTTGAGCGCCCGCAGCCACGCCGCATAGATCAGCGGTTCTGGCCGGTGCGGGTTCATCTCGCCGTTCCAGGCGGCCAGCAGGTCGAGCGCATCGCGTCGGCGCCTGTCGGCCGTGCCTTCGGGCGCGGCTTCGCCGGTGAACCACAACTCGCGCCCCATCAACGGCAGCAGCACCCGCGCCGCCGGGCTGACCGTGTCGAGCTGCGCCTCCACGAAGCTTTCACGGCTGTGCACGGGGCGATCCTGCATCAGCGTCTGCAACCGCGTGATCCGCAGGCGGTCGCCCCATTCATGGCTGACATGGAGCGGGAAAGCCCTGTCGATGATCTTGTTGTTGGTGGTCCCGAGGATGCCGCTGACCGGATCGATGAAGCGCGGGTTGGCATCATAGGGCAGCATGCCCTGCCAATGGTTGTGCGCGCGCCAGCCGGGGCTTGGCAGCCGCCCGAGCGAGTCGTGCAGCGCCGAACGGCGCGGCGCGTCCCCGATCATCTGCATCGCGATCCGGTCACGGTCCACCAGCGTCAGCATCTGCGCGGGGGCCACATGGGATTCCATGGCAGCCAGCCCCGCATCCACATCCTGCGCGCGCATCAGCGCCATCGCCGCCGACATCGACGTGTCGTCCCCCGACAGCACCGTCCACGCGATGGAGGGCAGATGCCCCGCAGGCGTGATACGGTCCAGCCCGAACTGGTCGGGCGACAGCACAGGCCCGCGATCCGTCCAGCGCAGCCGGATCGTGACGGGGTCGCCGCCATTGACCCGGATCACGCTGCTTTCCACGCGGAAGGGCACGTATTCGCTCGACGGCGTCAGGTATCGGTCGGGGTCTTCGGGATCGAGCCGTTCGAGATACACGTCGAGATCGTCGAGCCCCGCCGTGGTCAGTCCCCATCCCAGCGCATCGCTCCGCCCCGCCAGCACGAGAGGTAGGCCCGGGATCGTGCCCCCGATCACGCCGCCGCTGTCCAGTTCGATCCGCGCAAGATACCAGATCGATGGCGCGGACAGTCCCAGATGCGGGTCGTTGGCGAGAAGCGTGCCCGCCGTCGTGCTGCGCGCGGGCGTCGCGGCCCAGGCGTTCGACGCGCCCGCCAGTGGCGCGCGGCGCAGGGGCGACAGCGGGTCATCGCGGATATCTGCCGCCGCATGGCTATCGGCGTCCGGTCCGGGGCCGAGCCAGCTGAGATCGGGCAGTTCCACCACGCCGTCACCGGGCATGTCGGGCAGGATATCGAGCAGCCGTTCTGGGCGGTCCTCCAGCGCCAGGGCGGTCCGGGCGCGCAGGACCTCATGGTCGAGGTGGGAGGAAAGCTGCAACCCCATCAGCTTGATGATCGCGAGACTGTCGGCCGGTTGCCAAGGGGCGATCTGCGCGTCGAACAGGAAGAATTCGGGCGCGCCGCGGCCCCGTGCCTCGGCATTCACGGTGGCGATCCATGCGTTGACGCCTTCGGCATAGGCCTCCAGCGCGGCGCGCGTGGCTTCGTCCTGCGCGCCTTCGGACTGCGCGGCCAGCCGGTAGATGTCGAACCGCCGCAGGGTTTCGTCGATCCCCACCGTACGCGCGCCGAACAACTCCGACAGTCGCCCCTGCGCCGTGCGCCGCATCAGCGTCATCTGCCAGAGCCGGTCCTGCGCGTGCACGAAGCCGAGCCCGAAGAACGTATCGGCATCCGTTTCGCCGAAGACATGCGGCACGCCGGCCGTATCGCGCACGATGCGGACCGGGGCGGTGATCCCCGCGACGTCGTGTGTGGCGCCGTAGTCGGGCAGGGACCGCGACACAAGGTAATAGACCAGCGCCAAGGCCATGGCCCCCAGCACCAGCCCGGCCAGCACCAGCCGCGTCAGCCATCGAAGCAGAACGGTCATGGCGCGCCCCCGGTGCGGATCAGCGCAGGATACGGGTGTACTTGGTGCCTTCGATCGTGGCCCCGGCCATCAGCCCCTGCCGCGCGAACAGGAACGCCACGGCGGAATTCTGCGCCATCGTGTTCGCGGACAGCCCGGCGCCTTCGCGCCCGCCGGTCACCTCGGCCCCCGCGCCGCCCGACCAGCCGGGCGAGGTGCGGAACTCCCGCAGCGCGGTCGGTGTCAGGAAGAAGATGACATAGGCGTATTGCTGCGCGCCGATCTGGAACCCGATGCTGCCCTGCGTGGCCGAGTAGTAATCCACCGTCACGTCGTCGATCAGCAGCGCGCCTTCGCCATAGCTGCCGCCGACGATGAACCCGGCCTCGCCGATCATGGGCATCACAAGCTTGCCCACCGACTTGTCGCGCAGTTGCAGCGTTTCGGGATAGGTCGCGTACATGTAGTCGAGCGCGTTGCGCACGCGGTTGTCGATCACGTCCGCGCCCTGCGCACCGGGGGAGTTGTCGCAGGCCGCCAGCGCCACGGCGCCCAGCACCAGCCCGCGGCGGGTGAAATGTGTCATGCTCTCTGCCTCTGTTCGCGGCCCTTTGGCCCCTTGATTGATTAGCGACAGTCTAGCCCATGGCGCAGCGCCTGTCATGGCCCGCATTGCAGGCGCCGCAGGATGGGTGGCAGCCTGCTCACCCCTTGCGCAAAAGGGCCGCGGCACGTGGCGCGAAATAGGTCAGAATGCCGTTGCAACCCGCGCGCTTGAACGCCATCAAGGTTTCCATCATGACCTTTTCGCCGTCGATCCAGCCGTTCGCCGCCGCGGCCTCGATCATCGCGTATTCGCCGGACACCTGGTAGGCGAAGGTCGGCACCTCGAAGGTGTCCTGCACGCGCCGGCAGATATCCAGATAGGCGAGCCCCGGCTTGACCATCACCATGTCGGCCCCTTCGTCGAGGTTGCGCGCGATCATCCGCAGGGCCTCGTCGCTGTTGGCGGGATCCATCTGGTAGGTCTTCTTGTCGCCCTTCAGGGCACCCGACGCGCCCACAGCGTCCCGGAACGGTCCGTAGAAGGCGGAGGCATACTTGGCCGCGTAGCTCATGATCGCCACGTCCGTATGGCCGCCGCCTTCGAGCGAGTCGCGGATCGCGCCGATGCGGCCGTCCATCATGTCCGAAGGTCCCAAGATATCCGCCCCGCTCTCGGCCTGCGCCAGCGCCATGCGCACCAGTGCCGCCACGCTCTCGTCGTTCACGATCACCCCGTCGCGGACGATCCCGTCATGGCCATGGGCATTGTAAGGGTCGAGCGCCACGTCGGTCATCACGGCGATGCCTGGCACCGCCGCCTTGATCGCGCGGATGGCGCGGTTCGTCAGGTTGTCGGGGTTCCACGCCTCTTCGCAGCCGGGGGTCTTCAGCGCGGGATCGGTGTAGGGAAAGAGGCACAGCGCAGGGATGCCGAGATCAGCCGCCATCTCCGCCGCCGCCACCACCTGATCGATCGACAGCCGTTCGACGCCGGGCATGGAGGAGACTGGTTCGCGCATCCCCTCGCCGTCGCGCAGGAACACGGGCCAGATCAAATCGTCGGTCGTCAGCGCGGTTTCGCGCACCATGCCGCGCAGGGCGGCGGTGCGGCGCAGGCGGCGCGGGCGGTTGCGCATCGCGCGGGCATGGGCGGGCAGCAAGGGCGTGTCGGGCATGGCATCCATCCGTTTTGCTTCTGCCTGCCACGGGTGCGCGCGGGCCACAAGGCGCGTTCCGCCGCGCCTGTCGTGCGCCGCCGGGGCTGGGCAATCCGTCGCCAAGGCGCTAGCTGGAGGCATGGGCAAGAACGGGCGGCGCGCGTGACGGACAACCTCTGGACCCTCATCGGGACGGGGTCCTTTTCCAGCATCTGGTTCTGGGTGTTTCTCGGCGTCCTGTGGTCGCACGTGATGCAGGCGCCGATGGGCGTGCCGGTGGACCTCGTGCGCCGTGCGCAGGCGGGCGATCCGGGGGCGGAGGCTGACCTTAGGGCACTGACCGGCGTGCGGCTGGGCGACGCGCAGCGGCTGGCCGGGATGGCGCCGTGGCGCGCGGGGGGCTGGTCCTTCGGGCTGGCGCTTCTGGCGGGGCTGGGCGTCGGCTACGGCATCGAGTTGGCGCAGGCTGCGCTGACGCTGGCGGTGCCGCTCGCGCTCGTGCGCTGGGTGGAAGCACGTGCGGCGCGTGCAATGGCCGACGTGCCGGACATGCCCGCCCTGATACGCGCCCACATTGTGCTGCGCCGCAAGGTGCAGGGCATCGGCATCGCCGCCGTTTTCCTGACCTCGGTCTTCGGGATGCTGCGGTTGCTCGCGGAGCAGGCGTTCTGAACGGGCGGCACGGCTTGACATGCGGGGCAGGGCGCGTAGGTCAGCGGCCTTGGATCAGGCGGGTCAGACAGGGGCGGGCAGTATGGCGGACAGGCACCCACAGGCGGTGACCATCGGCGGGGCGCCCGAAGGGTTCGACGCGCGGCTGGTGCTGGCGGAGATCGACCGCGCAGGCGGGCCGGTGATCCATGTCGCCCGCGACGACCGGCGGCTGGAGGCGATGCGCGCCGCGCTCGCGTTCTTCGCGCCGGGCATGCCGGTGCTGACGTTTCCGGCGTGGGATTGTCTGCCCTATGACCGGATCTCGCCCAATGCCGACATCTCCGCCGCACGGATGGCGACGCTGGCGGCCCTTGTCCATGGCGCGCCGAAACGCTTCGTGCTGCTAACGACGCTCAATGCCGCGACCCAGCGGCTGCCCGCCCGCGCCGTGCTGCGCGACGCGGCCTTCACGGCGCGGGTGGGCGACCGGCTGGACGAGGGCGCGCTTCGCGGGTTTCTCGTGCGCATGGGCTTCACCCAAAGCCCGCAGGTGATGGAACCGGGCGACTATGCCGTGCGCGGCGGGATCATCGACATCTTCCCGCCGGGCCACCCGGACCCGGTGCGGCTGGATCTCTTCGGGGACGTGCTGGACGGCGCCCGCCGGTTCGACCCGGCGACCCAGCGCACGACCGAGAAACTGTCGATCGTGGATCTCGCCCCGGTGTCCGAGATCATCCTCGACGACGCGGCGGTGATGCGGTTCCGCCAGAACTACCGGCTGGAGTTTGGCGCGGCGGGGCGTGACGACCCGCTGTACGAGGCCGTGAGCGCGGGGCGCAAGCACCAGGGGATGGAACACTGGCTGCCGTTCTTCCATGCCGAGTTGGAGACGCTCTTCGACTACCTGCCCGGCGCGCCGGTGACGCTGGACGACCAGACCGGCCCGGCGCGCGCGGCCCGCTGGGACAGCATCGCCGACCAGTATGACGCACGGCGCGAGGCGATGCAGGCCAAGGGGCGGCTCGACAGCGTCTACAAGCCGTGTCCGCCGGGGCTGCTGTATCTCGACGAAGACGCGTGGGCGCTGGCGCTGGCGGCGCGGCGGGTCGTGCAGTTCCACCCGCTGCCGCAACCCTCGGGACCCGGGGTCACGGATGCGGGCGGGCGGATCGGGCGCGACTTCCTGCTCGAACGCCAGCAGAAGGAAGTCAGCCTTTTCAAGACCCTCGCGTCCCATGTTCAGGACGTGCGCCGGGGCAGCGCTGTGGTCATCGCCAGCTATTCCGACGGTGCGCGCGAACGCCTCCGCGGGCTGATGGCGGACGAGGGCATCGAGGATGTGCAGGAAATCAATGATTTCCGAGACGTTCCCGATGCGCCGGGTGGCGTGCATCTGGCGGTCTGGGGGCTGGATCACGGCTTCATCTCGCAAGGTCTGACCGTCATCTCCGAGCAGGACGTGCTCGGCGACCGGCTGGTGCGCACGACCAAGCGCAAGCGCCGGGCCGAGAATTTCCTGACCGAGGCGCAAAGCCTGTCGCCCGGTGATCTCGTGGTGCATGTCGACCACGGCGTCGGGCGGTACAAGGGGCTTGAGGTCGTCACTGCCATGGGGGCCGCCCATGAATGCGTGGCGCTGGAATACGCCGGGGGCGACCGACTGTTCCTGCCCGTCGAGAATATCGAATTGCTGTCGCGCTTCGGGCACGAGGAAGGCTTGCTCGACAAGCTGGGCGGTGGCGCGTGGCAGGCCAAGAAGGCGCGGCTGAAGGCCCGCATCAAGGAAATCGCGGACCGGCTGATCCGCATCGCGGCCGAGCGTGCCTTGCGCCGCGCGCCGATCCTCGAGCCGCCCGAGGATATGTGGGACGCCTTCTGCGCGCGCTTTCCCTATACCGAAACCGATGACCAGTTGGCGGCGATCAACGACACGCTCGCGGACATGGGCAGCGGCCAGCCCATGGACCGGCTGATTTGCGGCGACGTGGGCTTCGGCAAGACCGAGGTCGCGTTGCGTGCGGCCTTCGTCGCCGCCATGTCGGGCCAGCAGGTCGCGGTGATCGCGCCCACGACGCTGCTTGCCCGCCAGCACGCGCAGGAATTCCGCGAACGCTTCCGTGGCTTCCCGCTGGAGGTCCGGCACCTGTCGCGGTTCGTCTCCGCGAAGGAGGCCGCGGCGACCCGCGCGGGGCTGGCGGATGGCACGGTTGATATCGTCGTCGGGACCCATGCGCTCCTGTCGAAGACGGTGAAGTTCCAGCGGCTCGGGCTGCTCATCATCGACGAGGAGCAGCGCTTCGGCGTGAACCACAAGGAAAAGCTGAAAGCGCTGCGCACCGATGTGCATGTCCTGACCCTGACCGCGACGCCGATCCCGCGTACGCTGCAGATGTCGCTGTCGGGCGTGCGCGAGTTGTCGATCATCGGCACGCCGCCCGTGGATCGTCTTGCCATTCGGACCTATGTCAGCGAATTCGACGGCGTGACGGTGCGCGAGGCGCTCTTGCGCGAACATTACCGCGGCGGCCAGAGCTTCGTGGTGGTGCCGCGCATCAAGGACCTGCCCGAGATCGAGGAGTTCCTGCGCGACCAGGTGCCCGAGGTCAGTTTCGTCGTGGCCCACGGCCAGATGGGCGCGGGCGAACTGGACGACCGCATGAACGCCTTTTACGACGGCAAGTACGACGTGCTGCTGGCGACGACGATCGTGGAATCCGGGCTGGATATCCCGACCGCCAACACGATGATCATCCATCGCGCCGACATGTTCGGGCTGGCGCAGCTTTACCAGATCCGGGGCCGGGTCGGGCGGGCCAAGACCCGAGCCTATGCCTACCTGATGACCAAGCCGCGCGCGCCGCTGACACCGGCGGCGGAGAAGCGGTTGCGGGTGCTCGGGTCGCTCGACAGTCTGGGCGCGGGCTTCACCTTGGCGTCGCAAGACCTTGATATCAGGGGTGCGGGTAACCTGATTGGCGAGGAACAGTCGGGCCAGATGCGCGAGGTCGGGTATGAACTGTACCAGACCATGCTGGAGGAAGCGGTGGCCAAGATCCGCTCCGGTGAACTGGAAGGGCTGACCGACGATGACGGGCACTGGGCGCCGCAGATCAACCTTGGCGTGCCGGTGCTGATCCCCGAGGATTACGTGCCCGATCTGGACACGCGGCTCGGGCTCTACCGGCGGCTGTCGGGGCTGACGAGCAAGGTGGAACTGGAAGGTTTCGCCGCCGAGCTGATCGACCGGTTCGGCAAATTGCCGAAGGAAGTCAACACGCTGCTGCTGGTCATCCGGATCAAGGCCGAGTGCAAGAAGGCCCATGTCGCGCGGCTTGACGCGGGGCCCAAGGGCGCCACGATCCAGTTCCACAACAACAAGTTCCCCAATCCGCAAGGGCTGGTAGAGTTCGTGCAGGGGCAGAACGGGCAGGCCAAGGTGCGCGACAACAAGATCGTGGTGCGCCGCGACTGGGTCCGGGACGCGGACAAGATCAAGGGCGCCTTCGCTATCGTGCGGGACCTGTCGGCCAAGGCGAAACCGCCCGAGACGGCGTAGGACTCCTGTCGGACTCTTGTATGACTCCCGTATGACCCGATGATGCGTCCCGTCAGGGCGCAGCCGTGCCGGGCGGCGCGGGGCTGGCGGCGTCGGGGTCGTCCTCTGCCTCGCCGCCGAATTCGGTCGCGAGCACGCGCGCGTCGAGGCCCCGGTCGCAGAGCCAGCGCGCGAAGACGTCCGTGTAGCCGTGGGTGACGTAGACGCGCTCCGCACCGGTCGCCGTGATCGCCGTGTTCAGCCCGGCCCAGTCGGCATGGTCCGAGATCACGAAGCCCCGGTCCGCCGCGCGCCGCCGCCGCACGCCGCGCAGCGCCATCCAGCCCGACGCGAAGGCGGTGGAGACGGGGCCGAAGCGTTTCAGCCATGACCCGGCCATCGCGGCGGGCGGGGCGATCACCAGCGCGCCGGGGTGGGTCTTGGCGGTCACCTCGGTTGTCGCGCGCACCGTATCTGGCAACGGGTAGCCCTGCGCGCGCAGCACGTCGTTCGTGCCCTCAATGGCTGGGTGGCAAAGGATCGGCCCCTGATCCGGGGGGAGCATCGACAGCAACCGCTGCGCCTTGCCCAGCGAGTAGGCCCCAAGGACGGCTGTGCGCCCGGCCGCCGCGCAGTCGCGCCACCAGTCCGCGATCTGGGCCGCAATGGCTGATTGCGGACGCCAGCGAAAGATCGGCAGCCCGAATGTGCATTCGCTGATGAAGGCATGGCAGCGGAGTTGTTCGAAGGCTTCGCTCAGCCCGTCATTCTCCAGCTTGTAATCGCCGGTGACGACCCAGACCTCGCCGCCGACCTCCACCCGGACCTGTGCCGATCCGGGCACATGGCCAGCCGGGTGGAACGACACCCGCGCGCCGCCGATCTGTCGGACCTCGCCGTATCCGATTGTATCGAGCGCGATATCCCCAAGACGATGCCGCAGCACGGGCGCCGCGGCCCCGGTCGCGAGGTACGCCCCGTGCCCCCATCGCGCGTGGTCGGCGTGCCCGTGGGTCACGAGCGCGCGGTCCACCGGCCGCCACGGGTCGATGAAGAAGTCCCCGGCGCGGCAGTAAAGCCCCCGGTCCGTCAGGTGCAGCACGTCGCTGTCGCGCATCCATCGGCCTCCGCTCGGGCGCAAGATGACACGCGCCGCGCGCGCCGCAAGGGAGCGGCTGCCCAAAAATGCGGCGGCCGATGCCTTCGATGCGGGCGCTGTCGAAGGGGGATTGCCTTTCGGTCCCCGCCGCTCTTTCCTGTCAACATGGTCCGTGCGACGCCAGCGGCACCAGAACCGGGGGACAGAAAAGACCATATGGGACCAACCTATTTCAACGAGATGTACGAAGACGGGGCGATCCGCGCGCTCTATGCGGGACTTGAAGGCTGGCAACGGGGCATGCCCGACGAGTTGCGCAATCTCAAGCAGGCCGAGGCGGAGGCGCTGTTCCGGCGCATCGGCATCACCTTCGCGGTCTATGGCGAAGGCGGCGACCCGGACCGGCTGATCCCGTTCGACATGTTCCCGCGGGTCTTCACAAACCGCGAATGGACGCGCCTGTCGCGCGGGGTCAAGCAGCGTGCCCGCGCGCTCAACGCGTTCCTTGCGGATGTCTATGACCGGGGCGAGATCGTGCGTGCGGGCCGGATCCCCGCCAAGCTGGTCTATCAGAACGAGGCGTTCGAGAAGGCCGTGGTCGGCATCCGCCCCCCCCGGTCGGTGTTCAGCCATATCGTCGGCATCGATCTCGTGCGCACGGGCCCCGAGGATTTCTTCGTGCTGGAGGACAACTGCCGCACCCCGTCGGGCGTGTCCTACATGCTGGAAAACCGCGAGATCATGATGCGGATGTTTCCGACGCTGTTCCGGGAAAACCGGATCGAGCCGGTGGAAGGCTACCCCGAACAGTTGCGCCGCACGCTGGCTTCGGTCGCGCCCGCCAAGTGCGAGGGCGAGCCGACCGTCGTGATCCTGACGCCCGGGCATTTCAATTCGGCCTATTACGAGCATTCGTTCCTGGCCGACATGATGGGCGTGGAACTGGTCGAGGGGCAGGACCTGTATGTCGAGGGCGATTACTGCTGGATGCGGACCACCGAAGGCCCGCGCCGGGTCGACGTGATCTACCGCCGCATCGACGATGCGTTCCTCGACCCGCTGTGTTTCCGCCCCGACAGCATGCTGGGCATACCGGGGCTGATGAATGTCTATCGCTCGGGCGGGGTGGCCATCGCGTCCGCGCCCGGCGCGGGGGTCGCGGACGACAAGGCGATCTATACCTTCGTGCCCGACATGATCCGGTTCTACCTTGGTGAAACGCCGATCCTGAACAACGTGCCGACATGGCAATGCGCCAAGGCGGACGACTGCAAGTACGTGCTGGAGAACCTCAAGGATCTCGTGGTCAAGGAGGTGCATGGATCGGGCGGCTACGGCATGCTAATCGGGCCGCGCGCTACCCAGAGCGAACTGGACCTGTTCGCCGTGCGGGTCCGGGACAATCCCGGCAACTACATCGCGCAGCCGACGCTCGCGCTGTCGACCTGCCCGACATTCGTCGAGCAGGGGATCGCGCCGCGTCACGTGGACCTGCGGCCCTACTGCCTGGTGGGCGAGAAGATCGAACTGGTGCCCGGCGGGCTGACGCGGGTGGCGCTGAAGGAAGGATCGCTCGTGGTCAATTCCTCGCAGGGCGGGGGCGTGAAGGACACATGGGTGCTGGCGGAGTGAGCGCATGCTGAGCAGAACCGCGGACAATCTTTTCTGGATGGGCCGGTATCTCGAACGGGCCGAAACCATGGCGCGTCTGCTGCATGTGGGCGCGCGCATGAACCTGATCCCCGACACGGTGGACGGCTTTCGCAGCGAATGGGTGTCGATCCTGCATGCCAGCGGCACGCACGCCGCCTTCGAGAAGAAATACGGCGAGGCGGTGGAACGCAACGTCATCACCCACCTGTTCTTCGACCGGGACAACCCGTCTTCGGTCGCGGCCTGCGTCGCGGCAGCGCGGGAGAACGCGCGCATCGTGCGCACGGCGTTGTCGGCCCCGGTGTGGGACGCGCTGAACGGGGCCTACCAGGAACTCAAGGGTCTGGAACGCACGCCGCGCAGCGAGATCTCGATCACCGCGCTGACGGAATGGACGGCGAAGCAGCACGCGCTGGCATCGGGCGCGATCGAGGGCACGCTGCTGCGCAACGACGGCTACGATTTCATCCATCTCGGGTTCAACCTTGAACGGGCGGACAACACGGCGCGGTTTCTCGATGTGAAATACTATGTGCTGCTGCCGGATACGGGGTTCGTCGGCTCGGGGCTGGACAATGTGCAGTGGCAGACGCTGCTGCGGGGCATGCAGATGCACCGGGCGTTCCACTGGGCCTATGGCGGGGACATCACGGCGACCAAGATCGCGGACCTGCTGATCCTGAACCCGGCCTGCCCGCGCTCTCTCTTGACCGCGATCGAGGAGGCGACGAACCATCTCGACCGGCTGTCGCGGGCCTATGGCGCATCGACCCGGGCGCAGACGGCGGCGCGGGCGCTGCTGGCGGAACTGTCGGAAACCCGGATCGACGACATCTTCGACGAGGGGATGCACGAGTTTCTCGAACGGATGAAGCGGCAGGTGGCCGACATCTCCACCTGCGTCAGCGAGACCTACCTGATCGGAGCCGCGGCATGAAGCTGAACGTGACGCATGTGACCGCGTACCATTACGACACGCCGCAGAAGGCGGTTCTGCAAAGCCTGCGGCTGGTGCCGTCGGATTTCGCGGGCCAGAAGGTCATCGACTGGCGCGTCGGGATCGAGGGCGGGCTGTCCGGCAGCCGCTTCCGCGACGGGGCGGGCGACGTGACCGAGACATGGCGGCTGCGCGGCCCGGTCGAGACGATGGAGGTCAAGGTGTCGGGTACCGTGGACACGACCGACCTGGCCGGGGTGCTGCGCGGGCACCGCGAGAAGGTGCCGCCCATGGCCTATCTGCGCAGCACGCGCATGACACGGACCGACATGGCGCTGGCGGAACTGGCCGAGACGGCACTGGAACCGGTCGAAGGCGGGTCGACGCTCGACAAGGCCCATGCGCTGGCCGATGCCATCGCGGGGGCCGTGGTCTTTACATCCGGTTCCACCACCAGCGCGACCACCGCGACGGAAGCGCTGGCCGAGGGCAAGGGCGTCTGCCAGGACTTCGCGCATCTGATGATCGCCGCGGCCATCGGCAACGGCATCCCCGCGCGCTATGTCACGGGGTATCTTTTCGCGGGCGACGATGCCGATGTGAATCTCGCGGCCGCCGCCGCGGCCAGCCATGCCTGGGCCGAGCTGTTCATCGACGGGCTGGGCTGGGTCGGGTTCGACACGGCCAATGCGTGCTGCCCGGACGACCGGTATATCCGGCTCTGTTCAGGCTTCGATGCGTTCGACGCCGCGCCGATCCGCGGGCTGGCCAGCGGGACGGGGGACGAACGGCTTACGGTGGCTGTTGCGGTCAGCCAGGAACAGCAGTAACGCGAAGCTGCGGGCGCCGGGTGCCCGTTCCCTCGTGTCGGAGTGTTCGGGATGACCTATTGCGTCGGATTGCTGCTGAAGGCCGGTATGGTGCTTCTCAGCGACACGCGAACCAATGCCGGGCTCGACAACATCTCGACCTACAAGAAGATGTACACGTTCGAGGATCCGGGCGAACGGGTGATCGTGATCCTGACCGCAGGAAGCCTGTCGGTCACGCAGACGACCATGGCACGGCTGCAGGAAGCCATCGAGGATCCGGATTCGGACGAGAACAGTTCGATAATGAAGGCGCGCACGCTGCTGAAGGTCGCCGATATCGTGGGGGCCTGTCTTGCGGACGTGGCCAGCGACATCACCGAGAAGCTCGGCCGCCACCGGCAGGCGATGGCGTCTGCCACGCTGATCATGGGCGGGCAGCGGCGGGGCGGCGAGATGCGGCTGTTCCTGATCTATCCCGAGGGCAACCATATCGAGGCGACCGCCGACACGCCGTTCCTGCAGGTGGGCGAACACAAGTACGGCAAGCCGATCCTCGACCGGGTGGTGACCCCCGACACGTCGCTGACCGATGCGCGCAAGGCCGCACTCCTGTCCATGGACAGCACGCTGCGGTCGAACCTGTCGGTGGGCATGCCGCTGGACCTTGCGGTGATCCGCGAGGGCGATTGCCGCATCGACGAGAATCGCCGCATCGAGCAGGGCGACCCGGTCTTCGCCGAGATGAGCCAGGCCTGGTCCGCCGCGCTGCGCGACGCCTTCGGAAAGATCCTGATCTGACCGCTCAGGCCCGCGCGGCGAGGAACGCCAGCGTTCGATCGAAGAACAATTGCTGGCGGGCCGGGATTTCCATCATGGTTTCGTGGCGGCCCTGCGGCACCTCTACCAGCTCGGCATCGCGCCAGCGGGCGGTCATGGCGCGCATCGCAGGTTTCGACACGATCTCGTCGCGCTCGGGCAGGAAGGTCAGGCTGGGCACGCCCGGATCGGCGTTGCGTTGCAGGTCGGCACATTCCACCAGCGCGCGATAGAGCCAAGGCACCGACGGCCCGCCCAGGTCGAGCCCCGGCACCGCATCGAGCTGCGCGCGCATCTGCGCGATCTCGCCCGGATCGTCGGTCAGGAAATTGTCGTTGGGGTCGCAGATCCGCACGTAGCTGTCGATCTTCGTGCCCGGCGTGACCCATCGGTTCAGGCCCGCGCGGTGGGCGGCCCATCCCAGCCCCCAGGCCACGGGGCGCAATGCGGGGTTCATGGCGATGCCCCACATGGGCGCGCTGAACACCGCCCCCGTGACGTCCAGCCCGTCCACGAGCGCGCGCAACGCGATGGCGCCGCCCATGGAATGGCCGATCACGACCCACGGTTTCGGCATGTCCCGCGCGGCGGCGAAAGCGACCAGCGCATCCATGTCGTGCTGGTAATCCGCGAAGCGCGCGACATGGCCGATGCGCGGGTCGGACAGTGCCCGGTCCGACAGGCCCTGCCCGCGGATGTCCACGCTGACCATGCCATAGCCCGCCTGCGCGAAACGGTCCGCGACGGCGCCGTATTTTTCAAGATACTCGGTCCGTCCCGGAACCAGCAGGATCGTGCCCGCGCCCCCCGTGGCCAGCAGCCCGAGGCGCAGCCGCACGCCATCGCGCGCGTTCCGCCAGACCGCGAAGGCCTCCGCCCGCGCGCGGGCGGAGGCGTGGTCGAACGGGGCAGGCGGGTCGGCCAGTGCCGGGTCGCCGGTCAAGACAGGGCCGCGCCCAGCTTCATCGCCAGCCCCATGTCGCCGTCGATCCGCAGCCGCCCGCCCATGAAGGCCGAGGTCGGGTTCAGCTCGCCGTCGAGCATTTCGCGGAACGTGTCGGCATCGGCGCCCAGCGTCACGTCCGCGTCGCCGTCACCCGCGCGCACGCCGTCGCCATCGACCATGATCGCGCCTTCGCCGTCGATTTCGAACTTGGCGATGCCATCGAAGCCGTCGCCCAGTTTCGCGGCAAGTTTGCGGACCGCGCCGTCGATGATGTCGCTCATGGGAAAGTTCCTTTCGGTGTTCTGGCCGCGGTATCGATTTCGGGGCCCTTTGCGCTATGCTTCGAGATATGAGGACACTCGCGATCAGAATCAAACGCGCCGTTGCGGCACTTTTTCTCGTTACGGTTGCAATCTGTGCGGCACCTGCGCTGGCGCAGTCGCCTGCCCAGTCCACCGACGAACTGCTGGAGCTGCTGCGCGACCCGGACCTGACCAACTGGGAGGAGGTCGAACAGACGATCTGGTCCCGCTGGTCGCAATCGGGGTCGCCCACCGCAGACATGCTGTTGGAGCGCGGGCGCGCGGCCATGGAGTCGGACGATTTCGCCATCGCCATCGAGCATCTGACCGCGCTGATAGATCACGCGCCCGATTTCGCCGAAGGCTATAACGCCCGCGCGACCGCCTATTACCGCGAAGGGCTGTACGGTCCGGCGCTGTCGGATATCGAGATGGCGCTTGCGCTAAACCCCCGGCATTTCGGCGCGATGATGGGGCTTGCGCTGATCCTCGAAGAGATCGGCAGGCCCGCAGATGCGCTGAGCGCCTATCGCGCGGTCGCGGCTATACATCCCCACCGCCCGACCCTAAAAGAAGCCATGGGGCGGCTGGAGCGGACGCTCGGCGAGGCGTCGCTCTAGTCTTCCGCAAGTGACGGGACGACCGCGCGGGGCCGGGCCGGCGACGCGCAAGGGGGATACATGGCGGGCAACGGACGCATCGAGGCGGTTCTCGGCCCCACCAATACCGGCAAGACCCATTACGCGATCGAACGGATGCTGGCCTATCGGACCGGCATCATCGGGCTGCCCCTGCGGCTGCTCGCGCGCGAGGTCTATGACAAGATCAAGGCGCTGCGCGGGCCGTCGGTCGTGGCGCTGGTCACGGGCGAGGAGCGTATTGTGCCGGACCGGGCGCAATACTGGGTCTGCACGGTCGAAGCGATGCCGCAGGGCATGGGCGCGGATTTCGTCGCCATCGACGAGATCCAGCTGTGCGCCGACCCGGAACGGGGCCATGTCTTCACCGACCGGCTGCTGCACGCGCGCGGTCATCACGAGACACTGTTCCTTGGGTCCGACACGATGCGCGGCGCCATCGCGGCGCAGGTGCCCGGCGTGCAGTTCCAGTATCGCGGGCGGATGTCGGAGCTGACCTATGTGGGTGCCAAGAAGCTGAGCCGGATGCCGCCGCGGTCGGCCATCGTCGGGTTCTCGGTGGAGAACGTCTATGCGATGGCGGAACTGCTGCGGCGGCAGAAGGGCGGGGCGGCGGTGGTGATGGGCGCGCTGTCCCCGCGGACGCGCAACGCGCAGGTGGATCTCTATCAGAACGGCGAGGTCGATTACCTTGTCGCGACCGACGCGATCGGGATGGGCCTGAACCTCGATATCCGGCATGTCGCGTTCTCGGCCCTGTCGAAATTCGACGGGCGGCGGATGCGGCAGCTTCAGCCCAACGAACTGGCGCAGATCGCGGGGCGGGCCGGGCGCTATACCGACAACGGCACCTTCGGCGTGACCGGCGAGGCACGCCCGCTGGACGAAGGTACCGCCGAGGCGATCATGGAAAACCGCTTCATGCCCGTGCGCAAGCTGCACTGGCGCAACGCGCGGCTGGATTTCGGGTCGGCGGGTCGGCTGATCGCGTCGCTGGAACAGCAGACGAACGACGAATGGCTGACCCGCGCGCGCGACAGCGATGATCTGTCGGCGCTCAAGACGCTGGCGGAGATCCCGGCGGTGCGCGACCGGCTGCGCGGCGGGCCGGATGTGCAACTGCTGTGGGACGTGTGCCGCATCCCCGATTTCCGCGGCATCAGCCATGCCGAACATGCGGGATTGCTGGAGGCGATCTTCGGCTACCTGCACGACTTGCACCGCATCCCCGACGACTGGATGGCGCAACAGGTCAAGCGCATCGACCGGACGGAAGGCGATATCGACACGCTGTCCAAGCGGCTGGCGTATATCCGCACATGGACATACGTGGCGCAGCGCCGCGGCTGGCTGGATGACGAAATCCATTGGCGCGACGTGACGAGGGCTGTAGAAGACCGCCTGTCGGATGCGCTGCATGCCCGTCTGACCCAGCGATTTGTTGACCGGCGCACATCCGTGCTCTTGCGCCGGTTGAAACAGAAGGAGAGCCTTGTGGCAGACGTGAACGACAAGGGCGAAGTGACGGTCGAAGGTCAGTTCGTCGGACGGCTGGAGGGCTTTCGCTTCGCGCAGGATCAGTCGGCCAGCCCGGACGAGGCGCGCACGCTGCGCCAGGCCAGCCTGCAATCCCTGGCACCGCATTTCCACCTGCGCGCTGATCGGCTTTACAATGCGCCGGACACCGAGCTGGATTTCACCGAACAGGGCGGGCTGATGTGGGGCGACAGCGCGGTCGGCAAGCTTGTTGCCGGCGCTGATCCCCTGAAGCCGCGCGTGCAGCCCTTCGTCGATGACGAGGCCGGGCCGGACGTGGCCCAGAAGGTCGAACGCCGCCTGCAGCATTTCATCGACCGCAAGATCGCCGCGCTGTTCGAACCGCTTCTGGCCCTCCAGAATGACGAGACACTGACCGGGCTTGCGCGCGGCTTCGCGTTTCGGATGGTCGAGGCGCAGGGCATCCTGCCGCGCGCCGGTGTCGCGGCAGAGGTCAAGGAACTGGATCAGGACGCCCGTGGCGCGCTGCGCAAGCACGGCATCCGGTTCGGGCAGTTCACCGTGTTCCAGCCGCTTCTGCTGAAGCCTGCCCCGACGCGGCTGCGGCTTGTGCTGTGGTCGCTGGCTGCGGGACTCGACGAGTTTCCCGAAAGCCCGCCGCCGGGGCTGGTGACCGTGCCCGTGCGCGACGGCATGCCGGACGGCTATCACACCATGTCGGGCTATCACGCGGCGGGCGAACGGGCGATCCGCATCGACATGCTGGAACGGCTGGCGGACATGGTGCGCGGCCAGGACACCCGCGGCGGGTTCGAGGCGACGCCGGACATGCTGTCGATCACGGGCATGACGCTGGAACAGTTCGCCATCCTGATGCAGGGGCTGGGCTATGCCGCCGAGCGGGGCGAGCGCCCCAAGCAGCGCGCGGCAGAGGGCGCGGCGAATGCCGGTGCCGGGGACAAGGCCGCGCCGGAAAAGGCAAGGACGAGCGCGGCGGCAGAGGCGCCGGGGGGCACGGACACACCGGCGCCAGATGCGGCGGTCGCGTCGACGTCGGCGGCTGCAGCATCCGAAACACCCGCGCCCGAAGCCGAGGCCGAAGCCGCGGAGGCGACGCCGCAGCCGCCCATCACGCGGGCCGGGGAAGAAGCCGACGCGGCAACCGGGCCACATGCGGACGATACGGGCATCGACGCACAGGCGGTGCCGGACGAAGCAGCCCCAGCAGCAGGCGCCGAGGAGACGCCACAACCGGCAGAGGACGCGGCAGGAGCGGCTTCCGAGCCCGCGGCTGACGCGGACGAGACGCCCGCCGCGGCGGTGGAGACCGAACTTTTCTACACCTTCCGCTGGCAGCCCCCCCGCCGCCACGCCCCGCGCCCGCAGGGCGGCAAGGGCCGCCGCGAGGGGCAGGGACACGCCCTTGGGCAGGGGGCGGCGGACGATCGGCCCCGCGGCGAGCGCAAGCCCGGT
>NZ_QDFI01000038.1 GCF_003254465.1 Meridianimarinicoccus zhengii | reverse complement strand
CGGGCAATCCCCGGCATAACACGACGGAGACGGGCCACCCCGAAACGAACATTGGGTCCTTCTGACGCCTGCCGGGGTGCTTGGCGGGCTGACGATCGTGTCTTTCGGCATCGTCGCGATGGTGCTCGACGTGACGGTGATGACGGCATTCCTGCATCAGGACCGGCACCGCGTGCTGTCGTCGCTGCGATCTGCCGCGGACTTCACGTTGGGCGCCCTGCCGCGGCTGCTGCATTTCGCCGTTACCTTGCTGGTGCGCGTGCTGATTCTGGTGGCGCCGTTCGTCGCCGTGGCGGCGCTGATCGCGTGGGGTCTGCTGCGCGATTTCGACATCAACTATTACCTTGCCGCGCGTCCGCCTGCCTTCGTGGCCGGGGCGGTCCTGATCGGGTGCGTCGCGCTAGTCATGGGCGCACGGCTTGTCGCGCGATTGAGCGGCTGGGCGCTCGCACTGCATTACACGGTTCTCGACGGGCTCCCGGTCCGCATGGCGTTCGACCGGAGCGACGCGGCGATGAAGGGCCACCGACGCGGGCTCGTCGGCGCGCTTGCGTGGTGGTTCCTGCTGCGGATGGCACTTGCGGCGGTCGTCGGGTCGGTCGCGGGGATGATCGCGGCGGAAATGCCGGGGCTGTTCGGCGAACGGTTGCATCCGCTGGCCGTCGGCGTCGTCCTGCTGGGCGGTGCGTGGGCGCTGGCGAACGCCGTCGTGAACGCCTTGGCCAATGGCACGCTGGCCGATCTGCTAAACCGCCAGTTCGACCGCGCGCTTGCGGGCCGACGCCCTGCGGCGCTGCCGCAGGGCGCTGCGCGTGGTGCGGGAAGGTATCGGATTGCCCCGGCGCATGTGGCGATCGCCATCGTGGCACTTCTGTCGGTCGCTTCCGTGGCATCGGGGGGTGTCCTGCTTCAGGCCATCGATGCCGAGACGGATGTCGCGGTGATCGCCCATCGCGGCGCCGCGGGCACACGGCCGGAAAACACCATGGCCGCGGTCGTCAAGGCAATCGATGACGGTGCCGACTGGATCGAGATCGACGTTCAGGAAACGGCGGACGGTGCCGTGATCGTGGCCCATGACAGCGATTTCATGAAATCTGCGGGTGTGCCCACCAAGGTCTGGGATGCCACGCTGGCCGATCTTGCCGGTATCGACATCGGAAGCTGGTTCGACCCTGCATATGCCGCGGAACGCACGCCCCTGTTGCGCGACGTGCTGGCGGCTGCCGACGGCCAGGCGAAGGTGCTGATCGAATTGAAGTACTACGGCCACGACGATGATCTCGAGAACCGTGTGATCGCGCTTGTGGAAGAGGCGGGCATGGTCGACCGGATCGCCACCATGTCGCTGAAATACCCCGCCGTGCAGAAGATGCGGACGCTGCGCCCGGACTGGCGGACCGGCGTGCTGGCTGCGACCGCGGTAGGGGATCTTGCGGGGCTGGAGGGCGATTTCCTGGCCGTGAGCACGCACCAGGTGTCCACGCGACTTGTGGCGCGGGCCGACGCCGCGGGCAAGGACGTGTACGTCTGGACGGTGAACGATCCGGCCATGATGTCGCGGATGATCGCGCTCGGGGTGGACGGGCTCATCACGGACCATCCTGCACGCGCCCGCGCCGTCATCGGCGAATACCGATCGCTGCCCACGGCGAGCCGCCTTCTGCTGGCACTCGGCAACCGGATCGGCACCACCTTCGATCTTGGGCCACAGCCGGAGCAACGCCCGTGAGGGCAGGCGCGTGGGCGGTTCTGGCGGTGCTGCACGCTGCGGGTGCCTCCGCCGCGGACACAGGGGACGGCGCGCTGACCGCGCTGCGCCGCACGCTGGAGATGCCGTTTCACGAAGCCCTTTTGGCGGTCATCGTCGACCCGGACACCACGCTTGCGCCCTTCACCACGGACGGGTGCAGCGGCGGGCTTTCGGCGGCATGGGACGTGGCCGCGAACCTGTTTCCCGAGTTCGCCGCGGCCCATGACGGCCGCCCCCCGTGGGAGGATTGCTGCATCGACCATGACCGGCGTTATCACGATGCCGGGGGCGCGACCGAAGCCGCCCAAAGTCACGATGCCCGCCTTGCGGCGGACGAGGACTTGCGCCGATGCGTCGTTGCCGCGGGCAACATGCGCGCCGGGGCGCTTGCCGATTACTACGGCGTCACCGAAGCGCAGGTGCGACTGGCCTATGGGGCGGTCAGCGACGCGATGTTCAACGCGGTCCGTTTCGGCGGTGCGCCCTGTTCCGGACTGCCCTGGCGCTGGGGCTATGGCTATCCGGGTTGCTTCGTCTTGTCGGAGTGACGGTCAGCGACCGCGCCCGATGCGGCGGCGCGCTGCCACGCGCCATCCGTCCGCTGTGGCGCCGTGTCATGGCGGTGCCAGAGGGGCGACGGCCAGCCATGTGACCCGGCACGAGCGGGATTCGGCGCCGGGTTCAGCGCAGCCGGCGTTCGGTCTGCCCGTCGAAGAACAGCGCGTCGCCGGGGTCGAAATCGACCACGACCGCCGAGTCTTCGGGCAAGTCCGTGTCCCCCCGTGTTTCGACGATCATCTTGCCGCCGTCGGGCAACACGAGATGGACATACGACACCCCGCCGAGCCGCTCGCGCAGGTCGAGCCGGATCGGCGACGACCCAGCCGACAGGCGCAGCACCTGCGGGCGCAGTCCCACCAGCACGTGCGCGCCATCTGCGGGCAGTGCCACCGGGGTCGGCACGACGCGGTCGCCCAGCATCGGCAGGCGAACGCCGCCGCCGGCCACGACACCCTGCACGAAATTCATCGACGGCGACCCGATGAACCCGGCGACGAAGCGGTTGTCCGGGTCGTTGTAAAGATCCATCGGCGCGCCGACCTGTTCGACCCGACCCGCGCGCAGCACGACGATCTTGTCGGCCAGCGTCATCGCCTCCACCTGGTCGTGGGTGACATAGATCATCGTCGCGCCGATTTCCTTGTGCAGGCGCGCGATCTCCACCCGCATGTCCACGCGCAGTTCCGCATCGAGATTCGATAGCGGTTCGTCGAACAGGAACACGTCCGGCCCGCGCACGATGGCGCGCCCGATGGCAACGCGCTGGCGCTGCCCGCCCGAAAGCGCCTTGGGCTTGCGCGTGAGGAGCGGTTCCAGCTTCAGGATGCGCGCGGCCTCCGCCACCTTGGCGGTGATTTCGGATTTCGGGTGGCCGGTCATCTTCAAGCCGAAGCCCATGTTCTCGGCCACGGTCATGTGCGGATAAAGCGCGTAGGTCTGGAACACCATCGCCACGCCGCGCGCGGCGGCCTCGATCCGGGTGACATCGCGACCGCCGATATGGATGCTGCCGGTCGTTGTCTCCTCCAGCCCGGCGATCATCCGCAACAGCGTGGACTTGCCGCAGCCGGACGGACCCACGAAAACGCAGAATTCCCCGTCTTCGACGGTCAGGTCGATGTCGTGCAGCACCTGCGCGTCGCCGTATTTCTTCACAGCCTTCGAAAGCGTCACGCCTGTCATTGGCCCGGTCCTTCCTGGTTCACTCGGGGAATTGCCATGTCTCGGCCGCCTCGGCGATGCGGTTGGCCGTGTCCTGCAGGGCGGGCCGCAGGGCGGCAAGATCGCCAAGACTGTTGCGCCGGGTGGTGGTCGTGATCGACAGCGCGCCCAGCACACGCCCCTGCGCGCCCAGGATCGGGGCCGCGATGCAGATGATGCCGGGTTCATGTTCCTCCCGGTCAAAGGCGATGCCGTCGGCGCGGATCGCATCCAGTTCCGCACGCAGCGCGGCAGCGTCCGTCAGGGTCGCGGGGGTGTGCCGGTAGAAGGATTGCATGGCGATGCATTCCGCACGCTCTGCATCGGGCAGGAAGGCCAGCATCGCCTTGCCGACGCCCGTGCAATAACCCGGACCGACCTTGCCCGCCTCGGAGAACATGGCGACGGGGTGGCGCGCGTTACGCTTGTCAACGTAAAGGACCTGTCCCTCGTCGAGTTGCGCGAGATGGACGGTTTCGCCCACCTCTGCCGACAGCCGGTCAAGAAACATGCGAGCGACCGGCGCGAGCGAGCTTTGCCGCCACGCCGCGTGCGCGAGACGCACCAGCCGCAGTCCCGGCGCATAGGTCTGCGCGCCCGCGTCATAGGCCAGCATGCGCTGGTTCACGAGCGTCTGGAGAAGCCGATAGAGCGTCGCCTTGGGCTGGTCCGACCGTGCCAGAAGTTCGGCAAACCGCACGGGTCGGTTGAAGCCCGCGACCATGTCCATCACGGCAAGCGCCTTGCCCACCGTGCCATCCGCCCTTCGATCCGGCCTGTCCTGTGCCGTCATGCGCCCATCCTCCCGCGCCGGTCATTACCTGCGCGCCCCTGTTGACAGGCATACGGGGAATCGCCCATAGTTTCAATAGTTGGAAACAGGTTTCATTATGTGGAACATGGAATCCACGATCAGGGAGGAGACCACGATGAAGACCTTCACCTCGGCGCTGGCCGTGGCGGTCGGCCTTGCCGCGCCCGCAGTTGCCCCCGCAGTTGCCCAAGACCTGTCGGGCACGCTGACCATTTTTTCGGACATGTCCAATCCGGCGCCGCGCGCCGTCATGGAAAAGCTGGCGTCGGATTTCGACGCCCTGCATCCCGATCTCGATGTCGAACTCACGGTCATCGACCGCGAGGCCTACAAGACGCAGATCCGCAATTTCCTGACCGCGAACCCGCCGGACGTGGCGAACTGGTACGCGGCAAACCGGATGCGCCCCTATGTCGATGCAGGGTTGTTCGAGGACGTGTCGGACCTGTGGGCGGAACCGGAGATCGCCGAGAATCTCGCCTCCACCAAGGGCGCCCTGACGCTCGACGGCAAGCAGTGGGGTGTTCCCTACACCTACTACCAGTGGGGCGTGTATTACCGCGAGGATGTCTACAACGAACTGGGCCTCTCGGAGCCGCAGGACTGGGAGGCGTTCAAGTCCAACTGCCAGGCGATCCTCGACTCGGGCCGAAAGTGCTTCACGATCGGCACCAAGTTCCTGTGGACCGCGGGCGGCTGGTTCGACTACCTGAACATGCGCACCCATGGTTACGACTTCCACATGGCCCTGACCAACGGTGAGGTTCCATGGACGGATGACCGCGTGCGCGCGACCTTCGCCAACTGGCGCGAACTGATCGACATGGGCGCGTTCATCGACAACCACCAGTCGTATTCGTGGCAGGAGGCGCTGCCCTTCATGATCAACGGCGACGCCGCGGCCTATCTGATGGGCAACTTCGCCGTGGCCCCGATGCGCGAGGCCGGGCTGGGCGACGACCAACTGGATTTCTACCAGTTCCCGGTGATCGACCCGGACGTCGAATTGGCCGAAGATGCGCCGACGGACACGTTTCACATTCCCAGCGGGGCGGACAACAAGGAAGCGGCGCGTGCCTTCCTGCGCTACGTCGTGTCCGCGGATGTTCAGACCGCCATCAATGCCGGTGATGCGCTGGGGCAGTTGCCGGTGAACGCGTCCTCGTCCGTCGATGACGACGAGATGCTGGAGCAGGGTTTCGCGATGCTGTCGTCGAACAGCCCCGGCGGGGTCGCGCAGTTCTTCGACCGGGACGCACCCGCCGAGATGGCGGCGATGGCGATGGAAGGGTTCCAGGAATTCATGGTGTTCCCCGACAATCTCGACGACATCCTCGCCCGCCTCGAACAGGCCCGCCAGCGCATCTACTGACCGCGCGGCGGGCGGGGGGCACCCCCCCGCCCGTCACGGCCAGCCGCACCATGGGAGCATCGCCATGACCGACACGGCCCCGCCATCCATCGCCGCGCGTCGCCTGAACGGGCAGGCGCTGGCGCCTTGGCTGTTCCTCGCCCCCGGTGTGCTGTTCTTCCTGTTCTACGTCGTCTTCCCGATCTTCCAGAGCTTCAACCTGTCGTTCTATCGCTGGGACGGGCTCGGCGCGGCGGAGTTCGTGGGCTTCGGGAACTACCGCGAACTGATGACCGACCGTGCATTCGAGGTGTCGATGTGGAACAACCTCAAATGGCTGGTCCTGTATCTGCTGGCGATCCCGGCGGGGCTGTTCATCGCCCTGTTCCTGAACCAGACCGTGGCTGGCATCCGCATCTACAAGTCTCTGTTCTTCTTTCCCTTCGTCATCAGCCAGGTGGTCGTGGGGCTGGTGTTCACGTGGTTCTACGATCCGACCTTCGGGCTGTTGAACACCATGCTGGGCTGGGTCGGCGCCGGGCCGATTAACGTGCTGGGCGACCCGACGCTTGCGACCTATGGGATCATCGCCGCGGGGCTGTGGCCGCAGATCGCCTATTGCATGATCCTGTACCTGACCGGGCTGAACGCCGTGGACCCCGAACAGGTGGAGGCGGCGCGGCTGGACGGCGCCAAGGGCTGGCGCATGCTGTGGTACGTGATCGTGCCGCAATTGCGCCCGGCGACCTTCATCGCCTTCGTGGTGACGATTATCGGCGCGCTGCGCAGCTTCGACCTGATCTCGATCATGACCAATGGCGGGCCGTTCGGATCGACCCGGGTGCTGAGCTTCTACATGTTCGAAAAGGCGCTGTCGGAATACGGGTTCCGTATGGGATACGGGGCCGCCATCGCGGTGGTGCTCTTCCTCATCATGCTGGTGTTCATCGGCTATTTCCTCTGGACCATGTGGCGGCAGGAGCGGGGACGGTGAGCGCCATGTTCCGCGACCTGCATCCGGCGCGAGAGGGCTGAGCGATGTTTCCCAGACCGATCCAGAGCCAGTCCGCCGCCGCCCAGGCCACCTATTGCGCGATGCTGCCGCTGGCGCTGATCCTGTGGCTGGCCCCCCTGATCGCGGTCGCGGTGTTTTCCATCAAGCCCGACGTGGATTTCTCTTCGGGCAACTACTGGGGAATGCCTTCGACCTTCGCGGGGGCCGAGAATTACGGCAAGGTCTTTTTCGAGTCGGACATGCCGCGTTACCTCATGAATTCGGTCCTGATCACGGTGCCCACGGTGATCGGCGCGGTGGCGCTGTCGTGCATGACGGGCTTCGCGCTGGGGGTCTACAAGTTCCGCGGCAACCTGTGGATCTTCTTCATGTTCGTGGCGGGCAATTTCGTGCCCTTCCAGATCCTCATGGTGCCGGTGCGTGACCTGACGCTGAACATGGGGCTTTACAACACCAAGCTGGGGCTGGTGCTGTTCCACGTCGCGTTCCAGACCGGATTCTGCACGCTCTTCATGCGCAACTTCATCCGCGCGCTCCCGTTCGAGCTGATCGAGGCCGCGCGCGTCGAAGGCGTGGCCGAGTGGCGGATTTTCTGGTTCGTCGTGCTGCCGCTGATGAAGCCCGCCATCGCAGCGCTGTCGGTGCTGATCTTCACCTTCATCTGGAACGACTATTTCTGGGCCGTCGTGCTGACGCAGGGCGCCGAAAGCCAGCCCGTGACGGCGGGCATCACCAGCTTCAATGCGCAGTATCGCGCGGCCTATCACCTGATGAGCGCGGGCAGCATCGTCGCCGCCCTGCCGCCGGTGGCGATGTTCTTCCTGATGCAGCGCCACTTCATCGCCGGATTGACACTGGGAGCCGTGAAATGACCCCACCCCGGATCGCCTTTATCGGTGCGGGCAGCACCATCTTCATGAAGAACATCGTGGGCGACTGCCTGCACGTGGACGCGCTGCGCGGGGCCACATTCGCGCTGATGGACATCGACACGGCGCGGCTGGAGCAGTCGGCCATGGTCGCGCGCAAGCTGATCGACAGCATGGGCGCCCCCGCGACCGTGGAGGCGACGCAGGACCGGCGCGCGGCGCTCGACGGGGCGGATTTCGTCGTGACCGCGTTTCAGGTCGGCGGCTACCGGCCGTCCACCGTGATCGACTTTGATGTGCCGAAAGCGCACGGCTTGCGCCAGACCATCGGCGACACGCTGGGCGTGGGCGGCATCATGCGCGGCCTGCGCACCGTGCCGCATCTGTGGGCCGTGGCGGCGGACATGGCGGAGCTGTGCCCCGACGCGCTGATGCTGCAATACGTCAACCCGATGGCGATCAACACATGGGCGCTGGCCGAACGCTTCCCGCGCCTGCGGCATGTGGGGCTGTGCCATTCGGTGCAGAACACCGTCGCGGAACTGGCCCATGACCTCGATCTGCCCACGGACGAGATCCGCTACCGCGTTGCGGGCGTGAACCACGTGGCGTTCTTTCTGGACCTGACACATGGGGGCACGGATCTTTATCCCCGCCTGCGCGACGGCTATGCCGCCGGGCGCCTGCCGAAGCCGCCGCTGCTGATGCCACGATGCCCGAACCATGTCCGGTACGAAGTGATGGACCACCTGGGGTATTTCTGCACCGAAAGTTCGGAACACCTGGCGGAATACGTGCCGTGGTTCATCAAGAAGGGCCGCCCCGACCTGATCGAGAAGTTCCGCATCCCGCTCGACGAATACCCGCAGCGCTGCGTCGAGCAGATCTCCGACTGGCAGGCGCAGGCCGAGGCGTTCCGGGCTGCCGACCGGATCGACCACCCGCGCAGCCACGAATTCGCCGCCGACCTGATGGCCGCAGTGGTCGCCGACCGGCCCTTCACCATCTATGGCAACCTGCCCAACCGCGGGCAGGCGCCGCAACTTCCCCTTGGCGCCGCGGTGGAAACGCCGTGCCTCATGGACGGCAACGGCATCCAGCCCACCGTGGTGGACGACATCCCGCCACAACTCGTGGCGCTGATGCGCACGCAGATCAACGTGCAGGAGTTGGTAGTCCGCGCGCTGGTGGACGAAGCGCCAGCGCACCTTTACCACGCTGCCATGCTCGACCCGCACACCGCCGCCGAACTGGACCTGCGCCAGATCCGGGCGCTGGTGGATGACCTGCTGGCCGCCCATGGCGACATGATCCCGGCCTGGGCGCGCACCGCTCGTGCCGCCTGACAGACAGACGAAGGACCGACATGACCAAACGACGCTCCGCCGCATGGTACGGCAAGCTGGACCGCGACGGCTTCATCCATCGCTCGTGGATGAAGAACCAGGGCTTTCCCGACCACGTCTTCGATGGTCGCCCCATCATCGGCATCTGCAACACGTGGTCGGAACTGACGCCCTGCAATTCCGGCCTGCGGGATCTGGCCGAAGGCGTGAAGCGCGGCGTGTGGGAGGCGGGGGGCTTTCCGGTGGAATTCCCCGTGACCTCGTTGGGCGAGACGCAGATGAAGCCGACCGCGATGCTGTTCCGCAACCTGCTGGCGATGGACGTGGAGGAATCCATCCGCGCCTACGGCATCGACGGGGTGGTGCTGCTGGGCGGCTGCGACAAGACCACGCCGGGGCAGGTGATGGGGGCATGTTCGGTGGACCTTCCGTCCATCGTGGTCAGTTCGGGGCCGATGCTGAACGGCAAGTGGCGCGGGCGCGACATCGGGTCGGGCACCGACGTGTGGAAGTTTTCCGAAGCGGTGCGCGCGGGTGATATGACGCTCGCGGATTTCATGGCGGCGGAATCGGGGATGAGCCGGTCCAAGGGCGTGTGCATGACCATGGGCACGGCGTCGACCATGTCCAGCCTGATGGAGGCGATGGGCCTCAGCCTGCCCACCAACGGCGCGCTTCCGGCGGTGGATGCGCGGCGCATGGCGCTTGCGCATCTGACCGGCAAGCGCATCGTGGAAATGGTGGAGGAGGATCTGAAGCCCTCCGACATCCTGACCAAGGCCGCCTTCGAGAACGCCATCGTCGCCAATGCGGCCGTGGGCGGGTCCACCAACGCCGTGGTGCATCTTCTGGCCATCGCGGGGCGCGTCGGCGTGGACCTGAGCCTTGACGACATAGCGGCGGGGGCGGACGTGCCGCTGCTGGTGAACTGCATGCCGTCGGGCAAGTACCTGATGGAGGATTTCGCCTATGCAGGTGGCGTTCCGGCCGTGCTGGCGCAGCTGCGCGACCGGCTGCGCCCTGCGCGCACGGTACTGGGGGGCGATATCGCCGCCTATGCCGAAGGGGCGGAGATCCTGAACGATGACGTGATCCGCCCGGTGTCGAACCCCGTGAAACCCGCTGCCGGGCTGCGCGTGCTGCGCGGCAACCTCGCTCCAGACGGGGCCATCGTGAAGCCCTCGGCCGCGACCGACCGGCTGCTGGAACACGAAGGTCCGGCCCATGTCTTCGAGAATATCGAGGACATGAAAGCCAATATCGACCGCGACGACCTGCCCGTCACCCCCGACACGGTGCTGGTGCTGAAAGGCTGCGGGCCCAAGGGTTATCCCGGCATGCCCGAGGTGGGCAACATGCCGATCCCCGCGAAGCTGGTGAAGGACGGCGTGCGCGACATGGTCCGCGTGTCGGACGCGCGCATGTCGGGCACGGCCTTCGGCACGGTGATCCTGCATGTCGCCCCTGAGGCGCAGGCGGGCGGGCCGCTGGCACTTGTGCAGACGGGCGACCGGGTGCGCGTCAGCGTGGCCGAGGGGCGGCTCGATCTGCTGGTGGACGACGCGGAACTCGCAGCCCGCCGCGCCAAGTGGCAGCCCGATCCGCCACGCTACGACCGGGGCTATGCGAAGCTCTACGTCGATACCGTGCTTCAGGCCGACCGCGGCGCGGATCTCGATTTCCTGGTGGGCAAGGATACCCGCCCCGTCACGCGGGAGAGCCACTGATGACCGCCACGTTCCACGACCTGAAGGACGCATCGGTCTTCATCACCGGCGGCGGTTCCGGCATTGGTGCGGCGCTGACCGAAGGGTTCCTTGAACAGGGCGCGCGGGTCGCCTTCATCGGGCGGTCCGACGCATCGGCCTATGTCGAGGACGTGGCCGCGCGCACCGGCAACCGGCCGCTGTTCGTGCAGGGTGACATCACCGACACGGTCGCTTTGCAGGCGGCACTGGCACAGGCGGCGGACGCCCACGGGCCTGTCACCGTGCTCGTGAACAACGCCGCAAACGACCAGCGGCACAGGACGGAAGAGGTCACGGAGGAGTTCTGGGACCGGTCGCAAGCAGTCAACCTCAAGGCGTATTTCTTCGCCTGCCAGGCGGTGATCGCCGGGATGCGCGCCGCGGGCGGCGGGGCGATCGTGAATTTCAGCTCGGTCAGCTACATGATGGGCAATGCGGGCTACCCTGCCTATGTCGCGGCCAATGCGGGGATCACCGGCCTGACGCGGGGCCTGGCGCGGGAATTCGGCCCGGACCGTATCAGGGTCAATGCGCTGGCACCCGGCTGGGTTCTAACCGACAAGCAGTTGGAAATGTGGGCGGACGCGGCGAGCCTTGCCGCGCATCTGGACCGGCAGTGCCTGAAGGATCACCTGAAGCCCGTGGACGTCGTGCAGGCCACGCTGTTCCTTGCGTCCGATGCCAGCCGCATGATGACCGGGCAGGCCATGGTCGTCGATGGCGGCGTTGTGGTGACAGGATGACCGGGGCCGCGAGCGGTGCCGACCGCAACCCCGTGGACTGGATCGCTGTGGACTGGGGCACATCCGCAGTCCGGGCTTGGGTCATGGCTGCCGACGGCACGGTGATCGCGGCGCGCCATGGCGACCGTGGCATGGGCGGGCTGTCGCGGGACGGGTTCGAACCAGCGCTGCTGGACCTCGTCGGCGATGCGCTGCCCGCGCATGGCACCGTGCCGGTGATCTGCTGCGGGATGCTCGGGTCGCGACAGGGCTGGGCCGAGGCACCCTATGCCGCCGTCCCCTGCGCGCCGCCCGGGATCGAGCGGGCCACGCGGGTGGCCACACTCGACCGTCGGCTCGACGTGCATATCCTGCCGGGCATCCGGCAGGATCGGCCAGCGGACGTGATGCGCGGGGAAGAGACGCAGATCGCGGGCTACCTTGCCGGGGACCCGGGCTTCGACGGGGTCCTGTGCCTGCCCGGCACCCACACGAAATGGGCCCATATCAGCGCGGGCGAGGTCGTCAGTTTTCGCACCTTCATGACCGGCGAGATCTTCGCGTTGCTGTCGCAATCCTCCGTGCTGCGTCACGGGCTTGACCTGGACGGCTGGGACGATGCCGCCTTCGAGACGGCGGTGGGCGATGCGATGTCCCGGCCTGCGGGCTTCGCGGCGGAGCTGTTCTCGCTTCGGGCGGCGGGGCTGCTGCACGACCTGCCGGGGCCCGCCGCGACCGCGCGCCTGTCGGGACTTCTCATCGGTCTGGAACTCGCCGGGGCGCGGCCGCATTGGCTGGGGCAGGATGTGCGCGTGATCGGTTCGGGCCGGATCGCGCAGGCCTATCGATCTGCGCTCGCGGCGCAGGGTGCGCCGGTGAAGCTGGTCGAAGGGGACGACATGGTGCTGAAGGGGCTGGCCGCCGCGCGCGCGGCTTTCGCGGGGGGCACCCCATGAGCGACGACCGGACCCCGCACCGACCTGAAAATGCCCCCGCCGGTGTGGCCGGATCGGGCCGACATCCAAGCCTTGCACGCCGCTCCACGCGCGCGACATGAACGGAGACCATGCCATGAGCCGACCCCTGATCGCCATCCTGCGCGGGATCACCCCGTCCGAGGCGGCGCCGGTGGCGCTGGCATTGGTCGCGGAAGGTATCGACCGGATCGAGGTGCCGCTGAACTCCCCCGACCCTTACGACAGTATCGCCGCCATGCTCGAAGCCGTGGGCGACCGCGCGACCGTCGGCGCGGGCACGGTGCTGGATACCAGGGCGGTCGCCCGGCTGGCGGGGATGGGTGCGCGCATGGTCGTGTCGCCGGATTGCCACCCGCCGGTGATCGAAGCCGCCAAGGCCGCCGGATTGCTGTCCTATCCCGGTGTGTTCACCGCGTCCGAGGCGTTCGCCGCGTGGCGCGCGGGGGCCGACGGGCTGAAGCTGTTCCCGGCATCGCTCATGGGGCTGGACGGATTCACGGCGCTGAAGGCCGTGCTGCCGCCGCACCTGCCGTGCTTCGCCGTGGGCGGTGTCGGTCCCGACGATTTCGCTGCATGGCGTGCCGCGGGCATCGCGGGATTCGGTCTGGGATCGGCGCTCTACAAGCCGGGGCTGGACGTGGACGCGGTCACGCGCCGTGCCCGCTCCATCGTCACCGCGTTTGACGAGGCCTTTCGATGACCATGACCGACAGCATCGCGACCGTGTTCGACGCCACGCCGTGCAGTCTTGGCGAGGGGGCATTGTGGCACCCCGAGCGCGGCCAGTTTTACTGGTTCGACATCAACGCGGGTGCCCTGATGACCCGCACGGACGGCGAAACTCGCCGCCACGCGTTCGGCGAAACCGTGTCCGCCGCGGGGTGGGTGGACCGCGATACGCTGCTGATGGCGTCTGCTTCCGGGCTCGACCGGCTGGACCTGCGCGACATGACGCGGGCGCGGGTGGTGGCACTGGAGGCCGACAATCCGGTGACACGATCCAATGACGGGCGCGCCGATCCGTGGGGCGGGTTCTGGATCGGGACCATGGGGCGCAAGGCGGAACCCGGCGCGGGTGCCATCTATCGCTTCCACGGCGGCAAGCTGGAAATGCTCGTGGGCGGCATCACCATTCCCAACGCGATCTGCTTCGCCCCCGACCGGTCCTGCGCCTACTGGTGCGATACGGCCGAAGGCATCATCTGGCGCCAGCCGCTCGACGCCGAGTCGGGCTGGCCTGAGGGCGGCCGCGCGCCCTTCGTGGATGCGCGCGGCGAAAGCTGGGGGCCGGACGGCGCGGTCGTCGATGCTGCGGGCTGCCTGTGGAACGCGCAGTGGGGCGGGGGGCGCGTGGCGCGCTACGACACCAGCGGCGCGCTGATCGCCACCTGGGACCTGCCCACGGCGCAGCCGACCTGCCCGGCCTTCGGGGGCGCGGAACTTGACCGGCTGTTCGTGACGACCGCCGCCGAGGGCATTGCCGACGATCCGGCGGCGGGCCTGACCTATGCCATCGATGCGGGCGTGACCGGTCTACCGGAACATCGGGTGATCCTGTGAGCGGCCTGAAACGCGGTCTCGGGGTCTGCTACTACCCCGAACACTGGCCCGAGGACCTTTGGCCCGAGGATGCCCGCCGCATGGTCGAGGCGGGCCTGACATGGGTGCGCATCGGCGAATTCGCATGGTCGCGGCTGGAGCCGGAACCGGGCCGGTTCGACTGGGGCTGGCTGGACCGCGCCATCGATGTTCTGGGAGGCGCTGGGTTGCGCATCGTGCTGGGCACACCTACCGCCACGCCGCCGCGCTGGATGCTGGACAAGCACCCGGAAATGCTGGCCTGCGACGCGAACGGGCACCCGCGCAAGTTCGGGTCGCGCCGCCATTACTGCTTTGCCCATGACGGGTATCTGGAGGAAGCCCGCCGGATTTCACGGATCGTGGCGGACCGCTATGGCCGCAACCCGCATATCGCCGCGTGGCAGACCGACAACGAATACGGCTGCCACGACACGGTGCTGTCGTGGTCGCCCGCGGCGCGGGATGCCTTCCGCCGCTGGTTGGCGGACCGCTATGGCACGATCAACACGCTCAACGCCGCGTGGGGCAACGTGTTCTGGTCGATGGAGTACGCCGCATTCGACCAGATCGACCTGCCGAACCTGACCGTGACCGAACCCAACCCGGCGCATTCCCTCGCCTTCCGGCGCTTCGCGTCGGAAATGGTGGTGCGGTTCAACCGCGCGCAGGTGGACGAGCTGCGCCCCCGCACCGACGCGCCGATCCTGCACAACTACATGGGCCGCGAAACCGCGTTCGACCATTACGATGTCGGCGCGGATCTCGATATCGCAACATGGGACAGCTATCCGCTCGGGTTCCTCGAGGATCGGGTGGGTGCCACGCCCGAACGGCAACGCGCCTATGCACGGCAGGGTGATCCGGATTTCCAGGCGTTTCACCACGACCTTTATCGCGCCGTCGCGGAATGTGCGCCCGGGGACGGACCGCCACGCTGGTGGGTGATCGAACAGCAGCCCGGTCCGGTAAACTGGGCGCCTGTTAACCCCGCGCCGCTGCCCGGCATGGTCCGGCTCTGGACGTGGGAGGCGTTCGCCCACGGGGCGGAGGCCGTGTGCTATTTCCGCTGGCGGCAGGCGCCTTTCGCGCAGGAACAGATGCATGCGGGGCTGTTGCGCCCCGACAGCGCGCCCGCGCCGGGATTGGCCGAGGCGCGGCAGGTGGCGGAGGAGTTGCGGGATGCCCCCGATGTCTCCATCGGGCGTGCCCAGGTCGCGCTGGTCTTCGACTACGACGCGGACCGGGCGTGGCAGGTGCAGCCGCACGGCGCGGGGCTGACCTATTTCCAGCTGGTGTTCGAACATTACCGCGCGTTGCGCCGCGCGGCGGTCGATATCGATATCGTGCCGCCGCGCGCCGCGGCCATGCGCGACCGTGCGCTGATCGTTGCGCCGGGGCTGATGCACATGCCTGATGCATTGAAGGACGCGCTGTCGAACGCTGCGGATGCAGGCACCGAGGTCTGGCTGGGCCCGCGCAGCGGCGCACGGGATGGCGATTTCACCATCCCCGTGCCCTTGCCGCCTGCCATGCCGGGCCTGAACGTGACCGTCGCGCGCGTCGAAACCATGCGTGCCGATCTGCCCGTACCGCTGGACGGTGGCGGCGCCGTGGTCGGCTACCGCGAGGAGATCGAGGGCGCTGCGGACACCGTGTTGCAGGCAATGGATGGCACACCCGTCGCGGTGCGCTCCGGGCGGCTGACCTACATGGCGGGCTGGGGCGACGATGCGGCACTCGACCGGCTGGTGGCCGATCTGTGCGCGCGTGCTGGGATCGGGACGGTCGAGCTACCCGAGGGTCTGCGCTGTCGCTCCGCCGGTGACACGCGGTTCTGGTTCAACCACACGGGCGCGGAAGTGGTTGGCCCGGCCGGAGCGGTTCCGGCGGCGGGCGTTCTGCGCGAGTCCCCCTCGTGAGCTTCGGTATGGTCCTTTCAAGACGTGCGACAGATGCACGACCCGCGATCATGGACCGTCGTTCCGGTCAACCGGGCCGATTCCTGTCGCGACGCCCGGTGGTGGAAGCTCAGCACGGTGCGCGATCGACTTGGTCGACCGTGCTGCGCCCGGGAAGGGCCGCCGCCACTTGTACCGGACCGACGGTCAGGAACTCGGAACGTTGTGATCCGTGATCCGGATTTCGACCACTTTGCGCGTCACTTCCTTTCCCGAAAGACTTCTGGGCTCGACATCGATGTCGCCGAAGCCTGTCACGGTGAAAGACGATTTCTTGCTCCCCCACGGAACGGCCCACTCGATCGTCATACCGGTGGAATGGTCTTCCGCGTCCACGAACCGGATTGAGCCGACAGCGCCGACGACAGCATTGTTTGAGCCGCGCGCGAAGAACACAGTTGTCGTCGTGCTCCGCTTTTCGATCGGATGAACTTGCTCTACTACGCCATGCTCGACGTTTCTTTCCTGTTCCACGAACCGTCTTGGCGTGTGGTTCTTCGCTGCGACGTAAAGATGCTGATACGCAGCCTGCGGCGAAACTTCCGTCATTTTCTTTCCTCACTCTGATCCTACCAGCCACCGGGCGTTTCACTGCCGGAACTGGGAAGCACCCTAGATGATATCATTGTATGCCGCGCGGAACTCGTCGCGCCATGCGGCGATCGTTTCGTTCGCGAAGGTTTCGGCGCGCGTGCCGAGGCCCACCTTGTTCCTGATTTCTTCGGATACATTGCTCAGGTCATGGGGGTTCAGTTGACCAAAGCTGTTCTTCGACCCGATGAGCATGTTGCGATATCTGGTATTTATCTCGTGGAGTTCCGTAACCTGTTCGGCGACCAATTTCGTCTCGCCGATTTCCGCGAGCGCGCGCTCGGTTTCACGGGCCTCTTCGCAGATGCTCTGGATCAGCGAGGAATCTATTGGCGAGGTCAGTGTCTGCCCGTTCTCGATCAGGATTTCGGAGACCTCCTTCAGCATCGAGAATGGATAGCAGACATACCGGATTATCGCGCCGCTGTTGCTGGCCTCCTGCGCGAATTGCGAGTACTCACCCCTCATCGTCTGATAATTGTCGATGTTCATCTTCTTTGGGAGGATGCCATTCGTGCTTAGTTCTCCGTCGACGCTCCGGATCATGGCCGACGTTTCGCTTGAAAAGCCGTAACTCGCTTCGCCCGATCCCCCAGGGGTGTCGCCCTTTCCACCGTCGTTGATCTCTCCGCTGATCTTCGCGGCCGCTTCTTTCTTGGCGCTTTTTTCATGCAGTTTGATTTCCAGCGTTCCGTAGAAATACGCGCCCAGCACGCGGCCACCGACAAAATGCGTTCCGAAGCGCTCGACGAATGCCTTGGGGTCCTTTCGCAGCAGATCCTTGGCTTCCTGCCTAAGCTTGACCGAGCTGCTGACGTAATTGTCGCTCCCTGTCGCCATGTGGGCGCATTGCACCAGCAAAAGGCTCGTGTCGGTCACTGCGTGTTCAAAAGTCGTGTTGAACCCGGCCCCGACTTTTACACCATCCTTCGACCCGTCACCTTTGGCGCCGAATTCCTGCACTTCCTTCCAGCTGTCCTTGGTCTCGCAAACCCGAATTTTAGAGTTCAGCTGGCCCGGCTGACGGTTCTTCTCGACGATTTCGATGTCACTCTCAAATGGCGTTTCAGGGACGAGCGCCTGCGTCAGCAAGAAGACGCCATGTCCGTCCCGAATAGATGGATCATACGGCATCTCGAATGTGCCGATACCGTCATTGCTGCCCAATTTCCAAGCCTCCCATCTTGATGGAGAAACTTAACAGTAGCAACCCTATGCGTCAGCTAAAGCTCGACAAAGCCGCCATTGCGCACGAGGCTATTTATCCATGCCTAAAATTACCAATGGTTGATTCGCAAGGATTGAATTGAGAAATCGCTCAGAATTATGCCGACTCGTGAAATGCAGGCAAGTGCAGCGCTAAGATCGCCCCCGCCGCTTGACCCCGCCACGCTGCCCCGGCCGGCCGGCGGTGGACCGACCCGACCGTTCCTGCGCGTCCTCCGCGGCCTTTTCCACGGCCTGCTGGCGCGCCAGCGGGTCGTCGGCCACGGCCAGTTCCACCGCTTCCAGCCGCTTGATCTCGTCCCGCAGGCGTGCGGCGTCCTCGAAATCGAGGTTCTCGGCGGCCTTGCGCATCTGCGTGCGCAGCCCGTCGAGATGCGCCTGCAGGTTCGCGCCGACCATGGGCTTGTCCACCTTGGCGGTGACGCGCGACATGTCGGTGTCGCCCTTGTAGACGCCTGCCATCACGTCGCCGATATTCTTGCGGATCGTTTCGGGCGTGATCCCGTGCGCCTCGTTATAGGCGATCTGCTTGGCGCGGCGGCGGTCGGTCTCGCCGATCGCGCGTTCCATCGACCCGGTCACGCGGTCGGCATACATGATGACGCGCCCGTCCGCGTTGCGCGCGGCTCGGCCGATGGTCTGGATGAGTGAGGTTTCCGAGCGCAGGAACCCTTCCTTGTCCGCATCGAGGATCGCCACCAGCCCGCATTCGGGAATGTCCAGCCCTTCGCGCAGCAGGTTGATGCCCACCAGCACGTCGAAGGCCCCGAGCCGCAGATCGCGCAGGATCTCGATCCGTTCGATCGTGTCGATGTCGCTGTGCATGTAGCGCACGCGCACGCCCTGTTCGTGCAGGTATTCGGTCAAATCCTCCGCCATGCGCTTGGTCAGCACGGTCGCCAGCACGCGATATCCGGCTTGGGCCGTCTTGCGGATCTCGTCGAGCAGGTCGTCCACCTGCATCTTGACGGGGCGGATTTCCACCTGCGGGTCCACGAGGCCCGTGGGTCGGATCACCTGTTCGGTGAACACGCCGCCCGCCTGTTCGATTTCCCACGCCGCGGGGGTCGCGGACACGAACACCGATTGCGGGCGCATGGCGTCCCATTCCTCGAACTTCAGGGGGCGGTTGTCCATGCAGGAGGGCAGGCGGAACCCGTGCTCGGCCAGCGTGAACTTGCGCCGGTAGTCGCCCTTGTACATGCCGCCGATTTGCGGGACCGACACGTGGCTTTCGTCGGCGAAGACGATGGCGTTGTCGGGGATGAATTCGAACAGGGTCGGCGGCGGTTCGCCCGGTGCGCGGCCCGTCAGGTAGCGGGAATAGTTCTCGATCCCGTTGCAGACGCCGGTGGCCTCCAGCATCTCGATGTCGAAATTGGTGCGCTGTTCCAGCCGCTGGGCTTCCAGCAGTTTGCCCTCGGCCACGAGCTGATCCAGCCGTTGGCGCAACTCGCGTTTGATCTGGACGACCGCCTGCTGCATGGTCGGGCGCGGTGTCACGTAGTGGCTGTTGGCGTAGATGCGGATCTTGTCGAAGCTGCCGGTTTTCTCGCCGGTCAGCGGATCGAATTCGGTGATCGATTCCAGCTCTTCCCCGAAGAAGGAAAACCGCCACGCGCGGTCTTCGAGGTGGGCGGGAAACACCTCCAGCACGTCGCCGCGGACCCGGAAACTGCCCCGCTGGAAGGCCGCGTCGTTGCGGCGGTATTGCTGCGCCACCAGATCGGCCATCAGCTTGCGCTGGTCATAGTCGTGCCCGACGCGCAGGTCCTGCGTCATGGCCGAATAGGTTTCCACCGACCCGATGCCGTAGATGCACGACACCGACGCCACGATGATCACGTCGTCCCGTTCCAGAAGCGCCCTTGTGGCCGAGTGGCGCATCCGGTCGATCTGCTCGTTGATCTGGGATTCCTTCTCGATATAGGTGTCCGACCGGGGCACATACGCTTCGGGCTGGTAGTAGTCGTAATAGCTGACGAAATACTCTACCGCGTTCTCGGGAAAGAAGGACTTGAACTCGCCATAAAGCTGTGCGGCCAGCGTCTTGTTCGGGGCGAGGATGATCGCCGGGCGCTGGGTTTCTTCGATAACCCGCGCCATGGTGAAGGTCTTGCCGGTGCCCGTGGCCCCCAGCAGCACCTGGTTGCGCTCACCGTCCAGCACGCCCTGCGCCAGTTCCGCGATGGCGGTGGGCTGATCGCCCGCCGCGCTGTATTCGGTCTGCATCACGAACCGCCGCCCGCCTTCGAGCTTTTCGCGCGGCGGGGCGGTCTGGTGGGCGTGGTCGAGTTCGGTAAGCGCCATGGGAAACGTCCTTTCGCTACCTAGATGCTTTTGCCGGGCACGGGATCAAGTGGCAAGCGCGCTGCGCGGTTTGTCGCTTTCCGCAGCCCGTGCCCCTGTGATACCCGGATGCACAGCAAGGAGATCACGCGATGCAGGCCAGAATTTATCGTCCCGCCCGGACCGCCATGCAGTCGGGTACCGCCAATACCCAACGCTGGGTGCTGGAATTCGCGCCCGAAAGCCCCCGCGACGTCGATCCGCTGATGGGTTGGACCAGTTCGTCCGACATGAACAGCCAGGTTCGGATGCGGTTCGACACCAAGGACGCCGCCTTGCGCTATGCCGAGGAACACGGGATCGACGCCATCGTGCAGGAACCCAAGGTCCGGCGCGCCAATATCCGTCCGCGCGGCTATGGCGAGAATTTCGCGACCACGCGCCGGGGCGCCTGGACCCACTGACACCCGCAAGGACCGCTGCCGCGTCAAGGTGCGGTTCTTGACGGACGCATGACTGGCAGGGCCGCCCGTGGATCATGTCCGCCGGTCCGGCGGCCGCGCGGCCATCGGTCATTGCCCTGTCACCGTTTTCGGGCGATGCTCCGCCACGAAGCGGAGCCGCCAGAATGACCGATCAGGACCGACAGCACACGCCGCGATGCGGCAGTATCGTCCCAGTCCGCGCCGTTCGAAGGGGTGCGCGCCGATGCAGGCTTGCCGCGTGGGAAAACTCTGGTAAGCACGGCCACGGTTGAACATGTTTGCGCTATCACGTCCGGAAGGGCCACCTGCCGTGGTGATCCGTGCGGCGCGCTCTTGAAACGAAGGTGATCCCATGGTGTCACGCATCATCCCCGTCGATACCTTTGATCTCGTGATCTTCGGTGGAACCGGCGACCTTGCACGGCGCAAGATCCTGCCGGGACTGTTCCGGCGCTATGCCGCGGGGCAGATGCCCGAGGCGGCCCGTGTGATCGGCGCGGCGCGGTCAGACATGGACGCCGATGCCTATCGGGCCGACGTTCGGGCGGCGTTGCTGGAATTCAGCGACAAGGCCCGCGAAGGCGACGCGGTGATCGACGGGTTCCTTGAACATATCGACTACGTGCCCGTGGACGCGCGCGGCGACGGCGGCTGGGACGACCTGCGCGCGCGGCTGCGTGACGGGGTCGTGCGGGCGTTCTATTTCTCGGTGGCACCGTCGCTTTTCGGGGATATCGCGGAACGGCTCAAGACCCGCGGGCTCGCCGATGACGACAGCCGGATCGTGGTGGAAAAGCCGTTCGGGCGCGATCTTGCCTCGGCCCGTGCGCTGAACGCCACGCTGTCGCAGTATTTTCATGAAGACCAGATCTACCGGATTGACCATTACCTGGGCAAGGAAACGGTCCAGAACCTGATGGCCGTGCGCTTCGGCAACATCCTGTTCGAACCGCTCTGGAACGCGCAGTTCATCGATCATGTGCAGATCACCGTGGCCGAAACCGTGGGCGTCGGCGGGCGTGGCGAATACTACGACAAGTCGGGCGCGATGCGGGACATGGTGCAGAACCACCTGATGCAGCTTCTGTGCCTGATCGCCATGGAACCGCCCGCAAGGTTCGAGCCGGACAGCGTGCGCGACGAGAAGCTGAAGGTCATCCGCGCGCTGGATCCCGTGCTGCCGGGCGACGTGGTGCGCGGCCAGTATGACGCGAACGGCGACGGGCAGGGGTATCTTGACGATGTGGGCGACCCGCGCAGCACCACGGAAAGCTTCGTGGCCATGAAGGTGCGGATCGCCAACTGGCGCTGGCAGGGCACCCCGTTCTACCTGCGCACCGGCAAGCGGCTGAGGGCGCGGATGTCGGAAATCGTCGTGCGGTTCCGCGAACCGCCCCATTCGATCTTCGGCGCGGATGCGGGCGGGGCGGCGAACGAACTGACGATCCGCCTTCAGCCGAACGAAGGCATGGACCTGCGCGTGACCATCAAGGAACCGGGGCCGGGGGGCATGCGCCTTGTGGACGTGCCGCTCGACCTGCGGTTCGCCGAGGCGCTGGGACCGGATGCCGAGGAAGTGCCGGACGCCTATGAACGGCTCATCATGGACGTGATCCGCGGCAACCAGACGCTGTTCATGCGCGGTGACGAGGTGGAGGCCGCCTGGGCTTGGACCGATCCGATCATCGCGGGCTGGGAAGATGCAAAAACGAAGCCCGCCCGCTACGATTCCGGCAGCGCGGGCCCCGAGGCGGCGCTGGAGCTGCTGCACCGGGATGGACGACGCTGGCGAGAGGTGCGCGCATGAACCTGATCGAACATCCCGACCGCGAGATCATGATGATGGATCTCGCCGACCGGCTGGCGAGCGACCTGCGCATGGCGTTGCAGGGCAACGACCGGGTGGGCTTCGCCGTGCCCGGCGGCACCACGCCCGGTCCGCTTTTCGACACGCTGTCCGCGGTGCGTCTGGATTGGGAACGGGTGACCGTGCTGCTGGGCGACGAGCGCTGGGTGCCCGAGACCTCGGAGCGGTCTAATGCGCGGCTGGTGCGCGACCGGTTGCTGACCGGTCATGCGGCGACGGCGGATTTTCTCGGGCTCTACACCGAGGGGATGGAGCCCGACGCCGCGCTCGATGCCGTGGGGGACAGGTTGCGACCGCTCCTGCCGCTGTCGGTGCTGGTGCTCGGCATGGGGGCCGACATGCATACGGCCTCGCTTTTCCCAGGGTCCGCGGAACTGAAGGCTGCGCTGGCATCGGATGCGCCGCCGTTGATGGCGGTCACGGCCCCCGGCCAGCCGGAACAGCGCGTGACCCTCACCGGCCCCGTGCTGCGCGGCGCCATGACCACCCATGTGGTCATTACCGGGGCAGAGAAACGCCGCGCGCTGGAAAAGGCGCGCGACCTAGACGACCCCGAACAGGCCCCGATCTCGCTGGTGCTGGGGCAGGCCACCGTCCATTGGGCCGAATGACAGCAGCAAGGACCAAGACCATGACCGCCATCTGGGACGATCTCGCCCGCCACCATGCCGCGACCGCCGACCGGCATATCCTGTCGCTGTTCGACGATCCCGACCGGGCGGCCCGGTTCAGCCTGTCACATGACGGGATGCTGTTCGACTATTCCAAGACGAATATCGACGACGCGGCGCTGGCGATGCTGGTGCGGCTGGCCGAGGGCACGGACGTGCCGGCCAAGCGCGACGCGATGTTCGCCGGTGCGCCGATCAACGACACCGAGGGGCGCGCGGTGCTGCACACGGCGCTGCGGAACCTCGACGGGTCGGTGATGGTGGATGGCGCGGATGTCATGCCCGAGGTGCGCGCGACGCTCGACCGGATGGCCGATTTCGCCGACGCGGTGCGGTCGGGCCGCTACACGGGGCAGGGCGGGGCGATCACGGACGTGGTCAATATCGGCATCGGTGGGTCGGACCTTGGCCCCGCGATGGCGGCGTTGGCGCTGGCACCCTATCACGATGGGCCGCGCACCCATTTCGTGTCGAACGTGGATGGCGCCCATGTGGCGGATGTGCTGGCGGGGCTGGACCCGGCGACGACGCTGGTGATCGTCGCGTCCAAGACCTTCACCACCATCGAGACCATGACCAACGCCGAAACCGCGCGGGACTGGATGGCGCAGACCGTGACGGACCCCGCCGCGCAGTTCGCCGCATTGTCCACGGCCGCTGAAAAGACAGCGGAATTCGGGATCGCGCCGGACCGTGTCTTCGGTTTCGCCGACTGGGTCGGGGGACGGTATTCGCTGTGGGGGCCGATCGGGTTGTCGCTGATGCTTGCCATCGGGCCGGACCGGTTCCGCGACTTCCTCGGCGGGGCGGCGGCGATGGATACGCATTTCCGCGCGGCGCCGCTGGCGGAGAACATGCCGGTGCTGCTGGCGCTTGTCGGCATCTGGCACCACCAGGTCTGCGGCTACCCGTCCCGCGCCGTATTGCCTTATGAACAAAGGCTTCTGCGGCTGCCTGCCTACCTTCAGCAGCTTGAGATGGAAAGCAACGGCAAGCGGGTGGCGATGGATGGCAGCGACTTGGCCAGCGTGTCCGGGCCGATCGTCTGGGGGGAACCGGGGACCAACGGGCAGCACGCGTTCTACCAGTTGATCCACCAGGGCACGGGCGTGGTGCCGTGTGAATTCATGGTTGGAAAACAAGGGCATGAGCGGCATCTGGCGCATCACCACCGGCTTCTGGTGGCCAATTGCCTGGCGCAGTCGGAGGCCCTGCTGCGGGGCCGGTCGCTGGACGGGGCGCGCGCGATCATGGCCGCCAAGGGGCTGGATGGAGATGAGTTGGAGCGGCAGGCGCGGCACCGGGTGTTCCCCGGCAACCGGCCGTCCACGACGCTGGCCTATCCGCAACTGACGCCGGAAATACTGGGCAAAATCATCGCGTTGTACGAGCATCGCGTGTTCGTGGAGGGCGTGATCCTCGGCATCAATTCCTTCGACCAGTGGGGGGTCGAGCTTGGCAAGGAACTGGCCAAGGCGCTGGAGCCTGTGCTGGCGGGCGACACCGGGACCGAGGGCAAGGACGGGTCCACTGCGCAGCTTGTGGGGTATCTGACGGCGTGAATCGCCGCATATGAAAATCATATGATTTTCATATGAATCCCATATGACTCCTGCCGCGCAGATCAGCCCGGTATGTCGAAGCCCGGTTCGGCCAGTGTGAACCCGTCGAACCGGAAGCCCGGCGACACCGTGCAGCCCACCAGCGTCCAGTCGCCCGTGCTCTCCGCCGCCTGCCAATGACCCGTCGGCACGATCACCTGCGGCGATTCACCGGCGGCCAGATTCGGGCCGAGCCGGTGGCGCGTCGCGGGGCCGTGGTCGGTGGCCGACAGGCGCAGGACCAGCGGCGCGCCCGCGTGGAAATGCCAGATCTCGGTCGCGTCCACCCGGTGCCAGTGCGACGCCTCCCCCCGTTTCAGCAGGAACAGGATTGCCGTGCCGGCGGGGCGTTCCCCCGGCGACGCATCGGCCACCCATGTCTGGCGGTAATGCCCGCCTTCGGGATGCGGGGCGAGGTTCAGGGCGGTGATGATGTCGTCTGCGGTCATGGCGCGACCTTGGGCCGGATGGCGAGATGGCGCAAGGCACACGGCGACCTGAAAATCGGCTCTTGATCCCTGTGACAATTCGCTGCACCGTCCGTATTCTTGGTTAACTGGGAGGAAACCATGGAGAGGACACGGATCGGCGCCGCAGCGCTTGCGCTTGCGCTCGGGCTCGCGGCATCGCCGGGAGTGGCGGCCACGAGCATCGGCAGCATCTACGCCTTCGGGGACAGTCTGAACGACTGCTGCCGCAATGGCGGGGCACCCTTCACCAACGGGCCGGAGACATGGCTGCCCGCCTTCGCCGCGGCGGTTGGCGGCACCTATGCCGAAACGCTGTCCTTCAATTACGCGGTCGGCGGCGCGCAGACGGGGCCGGTGAACGCGGTCCCGGCGACGGATACGGCGCTTGGCTATCCGACCGGGTTCACGTCGCAGGCCGCGCGGTTCCGGGACGACGCCCCGGCGACGGGCGACCACGATCTGGGCGTGGTCTGGGTCGCCACGAACGACATCTGGGCGTCGGCCAATGACAGCGACCTGCTGTTCGGGGCGGTGCCCTATAACCGCCCGGTCGGCAAACAGCCCGATGTCGAGGTGTTCGTGGACTACGCGGTATCCACCCTGCGCAGCGGGATCGACGATCTGGTGGCCGGCGGCATCGAGAAGCTGCTGATCCTGACGCCCTATGACATGGCCAGTTCGGCGCTGCTGGATTCGCCCGGTGCGGTGGCGCTTGGCACGGCGTATTCGCTGGCCCTGCGCGATGCGCTGTCGGGGCTTTATACGCCGGGCATCGATACCTGGGTGCTGGACATGGTGACGGTGCTGGAGGACGCGCAGGCCAGCTTTCCGTTCAAGACGGGGGCGGAGCCGTGCCCGGCGCCCACCGACCCCGCGGGGTGCGACGATTACGTCTTCGTGGATTTCGTGCACCTGACCACGGCGATGAACGCCATCGTGTCGGACGAGGCCGCATCGCTGGTCATGTCCACGCCGCCGGTCGCCCCGGTGCCGCTGCCGGGTGGCATGGTTCTGCTGCTGGGCGGTCTGGCCGGGTTCGGCGCGCTGCGCCTGCGCGCGGCGTGAGTGCGGGCCGGGGCGCTGGTGGCGCCCCGGCCATTCGAGACATTGCCGGGGCCGTGTCGTGCCGTGCCGTGACGACCGCGCGTTCAGACGGCGGCAGACCTATCGCGGGGCGGACGGCCTTCGGGCGGCAAGGGCGGGCTGTCAGTTCCCGTCGATCTCCACGCCGCTGTCATCGATCTGGATTTCGACGCCGCTCTGCTCTTCCTCGTAGTAGAGATAGCCGAGGACAGCGATACCGACGACCAGCGCGCCGAGGACGAGGTAGAGAATATTGCGGTTCATGAAGTGTCTTTCCTGTGTTTGACGCGTGCGGCACCATCTATGCTGGCGGGGCGGTTTCTACCATCGGTAATCCCGTGATGTCGCGCATCGGCGGCTTGTTGCCCGCGATGTCAGGCAGGCGCATGGCCGTTTCACGATCCCGCCGGGTGTGGCCGGCCTCCCTTCGGTCCGCGCGCTGACGCATGACTGCGGGGCAAGGTGCGGGACATCCGGTTGACCTTGCCGTGCGATTGGCCACCCTGTCGCACACAGCTTCATCGAGACGACCTGGAGGGTCACATGCCCCAAGTTCACGCCTATGCCGCGACGGCCGCGGGTGCGCCGCTTGAACCCTATACCTATGACCTGCCGCCCATCGCGGGGCGGGATATCGACATCGAGGTTCTCCATGTCGGGGTCTGTCATTCGGACCTGAGCATGCTCGACAACGAATGGGGCATCTCGGCCTATCCGTTCGTCGGCGGGCACGAGGTCATCGGGCGCGTGGTCGAGGCCGGGCCCGCCGTCACCTCGGTCGCGGTCGGCGACATGGTCGGGCTGGGCTGGCACGCGGCCTATTGCCTGACCTGCGACCAGTGCATGTCGGGGCATCACAACACCTGCCCGACCGGCGAGATGACCATCGTCGGGCGCCATGGCGGTTTCGCGGATCGCGTGCGGGCCAGCGAGGGGGCGGTGATCGCGCTGCCCGCAGGTCTGGACCCGAAGGACGCCGGGCCGCTGTTGTGCGGCGGGATCACCGTGTTCAACCCGATCGCGACCCATGTGCGCCCGACCGACCGGGTCGGCGTCGTGGGGATCGGGGGCCTCGGCCATCTGGCGGTGAAGTTCCTCAAGGCGTGGGGCTGCGAAGTGACGGCCTTCACGTCGTCCGAGGGCAAGCGCAACGAGGCGCTGGCCCTTGGGGCGACGGACACTATCGACAGCCGCGACCCGGAGGCGATCGCCGCGGCCGCCGGGCGGTTCGACCTGATCCTGTCCACGGTGGCGGTGCCGCTCGACTGGAATGCCTATGTGGGCGCGCTGGCCCCGCGCGGGCGGCTGCACTCGGTCGGGGCCGTGCCCGCGCCGTTCGACTTCGAGGCGTTCCCGTTCATCATGGGCGAGAAGAGCTTCGGCGCGAACCCGGTGGGCGCGCCGTCGATGATCCGCGAGATGCTGGCCTTCGCGGCGCGGCACGGGATCGCGCCGCAGACCGAGCATTTCCCGATGTCCGACATCAACGCGGCGCTGGATCACCTGCGCGACGGCAAGGCGCGCTACCGGATCGTGCTGGATCGGGTCTGAGGGCGCGCAGGCCGTAACGAGACGGGGGCGCGCAGGCGCGCGGCCAACCGACCCCTGGCGGGAGCCGCAACGCGGTGACGGGCGCGTGGCCGGGTCGATGGACCCGGCCACGCGCCCGCGCCCATCCTTTTCGGCTCAGCCCTTCAGGATCGACCGCCCGGCATATTCGGCGGTTTCGCCCAGCATTTCCTCGATCCGGATCAGTTGGTTGTACTTCGCCAGCCGGTCGGAGCGGGCGAGCGAGCCGGTCTTGATCTGGCCGCAGTTGGTGGCGACGGCGAGGTCGGCGATGGTGGCGTCCTCGGTTTCGCCCGAGCGGTGGCTCATGACGTTCGTGTAGCGCGCGCGGTGGGCCATATCGACGGCCTTCAGCGTTTCCGACAGGGTGCCGATCTGGTTGACCTTCACCAGCATGGAGTTGGCGCAGCCCTTGGCGATGCCGTCGGCAAGGCGCGTCGGGTTGGTCACGAAGAGGTCGTCGCCGACGAGCTGCACCTTGTCACCCAGCGCGTCGGTCAGGGCCTTCCAGCCGTCCCAGTCGTCTTCGGACATGCCGTCCTCGATGGAGATGATCGGGTAGTCGGCGCAGAGCTTCGACAGGTAGGCGACGTTCTCGTCCGAGGTGAGCGAGACGCCTTCGCCCTTCATCTCGTACTTGCCGCCCTTGTAGTATTCGGTCGCGGCGCAATCCATGGCGAGGTAGATGTCTTCGCCGGGCTTGTAGCCCGCCTTTTCCAGGGCCTTGAGGATGAAATCGAGCGCCGCGCGGGTGGATTGCAGTTCGGGGGCGAAGCCGCCTTCGTCGCCGAGGCCGGTGGACATGCCCGCCGAGGACAATTCCTTTTTCAGCGTGTGGAAGACCTCGGAGCCCATGCGGACAGCCTCGGCGATGCTTGTCGCGGCGACGGGCATGATCATGAATTCCTGGATGTCGATGGGGTTGTCCGCGTGTTCGCCGCCGTTGATGATGTTCATCATCGGCACGGGCAGGACGCGGGCCGACGTGCCGCCGACATAGCGGTAGAGCGGCTGGGAGGTCGCGTCGGCGGCGGCATGGGCGCAGGCGAGCGACACGCCGAGGATGGCGTTGGCGCCGAGGCGCGACTTGTTGGGGGTGCCGTCGATCTCGATCATCAGCGCGTCGATGCCGGCCTGTTCGGTGACGTCCATGCCCACCAGCGCCTCGGCCAGTTCGCCGTTGACCGATGCCACGGCGCCGAGCACGCCCTTGCCCTTGTAGCGCGCGGCGTCGCCGTCGCGGCGTTCCACGGCTTCATGCGCGCCGGTGGAGGCGCCCGAGGGCACGGCGGCGCGGCCCATGGTGCCGTCTTCGAGGATCACGTCCACCTCCACGGTGGGGTTGCCCCGGCTGTCGAGGATCTCGCGGCCGACGATGTCGATGATGGTGCTCATGGGGTCCGTCCTTGTTGGCGCTAACTGGGCGTGGTTCCGCCGCTGTTTACCGTGGCGGCAGGGGTCTGGCTAGGGGGTTGGCACGCCCGCGCGGCGCAGGCGCTGTTCGCGCAGGAGCGTGTAGAGCCCCGAGGCGATGATGATGGCCGCACCCGCCAGCGTCAGCGCGTCGGGGCGTTCGCCGAAGACCGCCATGCCGAGGATCAGCGCGAAGATCAGGCGGGCGTAGCGGAACGGGGTGACGACCGCGACCTCGCCCACGCGCATGGCGGCGGTGATGGCGTAATAGGCCAGCACGCCGACGACCAGTGCCGCGGCCAGCGACAGGGCGGCGGCGGTGTCGGGCAGGGCGGGGCCCGCCCCGAAGGGCAGCAGCACCACGCCCGCGAGCGTCGCCATGGCGAAGCCGTAGGCGCTCAGCGTCAGGCTGGAAACCGCGGGCGGGGCGACGCGGGTGCACAGATCCCGCATGGCCAACCCGAAGACGGCGGCCACGGCCAGAAGTGCCGCGGGGTCGAACCCGGCAAGGCCGGGGCGCACCACCAGCAGCACGCCCGCGAACCCCACGAGGATCGCGGACCAGCGCCGCCAGCCGACGGGTGCGCCCAGGAACACCGCGGCGCCCAGCGTCACGGCGAGCGGCGTGGCCTGCAGGATGGCCGAGGCGGTCGCCAGCGGCACCAGCGTGATCGCCGACACGAAGCAGACCGTGCCCGACACCTCGCCGAGATTGCGCAGCCACATGGGACGGGTGAACAGCGCCGGGGCGAGCAGGTCCGCGCCGCGCGCCCGCGCCCAGATCGCGAAGATCAGGGTGCCGCCCGCGCCGAGCATGATGAGGATCTGGCTGGTTGGCAGGCTCGCAGACACGAGCTTGATGAACATGTCCTCCAGCGCGAAGCCGCCCATCGCGGCCACCATCAGCACGATGCCCCGTAAATTGTCCATGTCCTGCGCCCTGTCCGGAATTGCAGCCCGGACTAGCCCGGATCGCGGGCAGGTGCCAGAGGGGGCCCGGCCGGGGTTGCATCGGAGCCGCACCGGGCCTAGCTCAGGACGTGCCGGGAAGGTCCGGCCGATGGAGACTTGATGTCGGAGATTGCGGTCATCCGCTAGTTCCGGTCCGCCGGAACACCAGCCTGACACCGCCCGCGCGCGACGCCGGGCGACCCGTCATGACGACCCGTTTTCCGGACGACGACTCCATGAATATCTCGAAGAAGGAACAGCGCGTGCTGCACGTTCTGGCACAGGGCGGTGCGATTCATTTCGACCGCGCGCCGGGCGGCAAGATACGCGACATCATCTGCTTCACCCGTGACGGCCATGTGCTGGCCGATTGCACGCTCGACGTGTTCGAGCGGCTGCGCAAGCGGCGCTTCATCCGGTCCCGCGGCGGCAGGCCCTACGCGATCACCAAGTCCGGGATCGTGTCGGTGCGCGCGCAGCTCGACAACCGCTGACGGGCACGCGGTCCGGCGGATGCGCCGGGCCGCTTGCCCCCCCGGTGCGGGCGTGCGGCGGTCACTTCTTGATGGGGCGGCCGTAAAGTTCCATCCGGTGGCCGGTCAGCCGGTAGCCCAGCCGCGCGGCGATGCGTTCCTGCAGCGCCTCGATCTCGGGGTCCACGAATTCGATCACGTCGCCCGTGTCCATGTCGATCAGGTGGTCGTGATGGGCGCGTTCGGCGGATTCGTAGCGCGCGCGCCCGTCGCCGAAATCCACCCGTTCGAGAATGCCCGACTCCTCGAACAGCTTGACGGTGCGATAGACCGTGGCGAGCGAGATGCGCGGATCGGCGGCGGCGGCGCGGGCGTGCAGTTCCTCCACGTCCGGGTGGTCGGTGGCGCGGTCCAGCACGCCCGCGATGGTGCGGCGCTGGCCGGTCATGCGCAGGCCCTTCTGTTCGCAGCGTTTGGTGATGGTGCGGGGCATCGGGCAGGTCCGTTCCGGTGGTCCCGGTGTTCTAGCGCATGCCGACGGCGGGTGGGAACCGGTTTTCGCGCCGCAGCCGGGGCGAATACCGATGGATCGGGTCAGGTGCCGCAGAATGTGGCCGCAACCTCTTCGGCCGGTTCCGGGGGCTGGCGCAGGTCGGCCGGTGCATCCGGGTCGAAGGGCCGGGCGAGTGCTGCGTCGAGCCGCCGGAAGGGCGCGAAATCGCCATCCAGCGCGGCGGCGATCATCGCTTCCACCCGGTGGTTGCGGGGGATGATGACCGGGTTGGCGCGGGCCATCGCCGCGCTGTCCGGCCCGCCCTGTTCGGCATGGCGTGCGGCAAGGTGCGGGGCGATGGCGTCGTATGCCTCCGGGTCGGCGAAGGCCGCGCGGGCCGTGCCGTCGATCAGCCCCCGATGGCCGTTGGTGAAATCCGCGCCGCCGGTTTCCATGGCCGCGAGCCAGTCGTGGATCAGGTCCGCGTCGTCGGCATCGTCCCCGGTGTCGCGCAGGCCCAGCTTGGCGCGGAACATCGAAAGCCACGCGGCGCGGAAGAGATCCGGGAAGGTGTGGACCACCTCGGTCGCCGTGGCGATGGCGGTTTCGCGGTCGTCATCGATCAGGGGCAGCAGGCATGTGGCGAACTGCGCGAGGTTCCACACCGCGATGTCGGGCTGCTTGTCGAAGGCATAGCGCCCGAACTGGTCGATGGAGGAATAGACCTGGCCCGCCCGGTAGCGATCCATGAAGGCGCAGGGGCCATAATCGATCGTCTCGCCCGAGATCGCGCAATTGTCGGTGTTCATCACCCCGTGGATGAAGCCAACGCCCATCCAGCGCGCGATCAGGTCGGCCTGCGCCGCGATGACCGCATGCAGCAGGCCGAGCGCGCCCTGCGCCTCCGGGTAGTGCCGCGCGATGGCATGATCGGTCAGGGCGCGGATGGCGTCGAGATCGCCGCGCGCCGCGAAGAACTGGAAGGTGCCGACACGGAGATGGCTGGACGCGACGCGGGTCAGCACCGCGCCGGGCATCGGGCCGGTCTCGCGCAGCACGGGTTCGCCCGTGGCGACGGCAGCAAGCGCGCGGGTTGTCGGGATGCCCATGGCGTGCATCGCCTCGGACACGACGTATTCGCGCAGCACGGGGCCGAGCCAGGCCCGCCCGTCGCCCATGCGCGAAAAGGGCGTGCGCCCCGATCCCTTGAGCTGGATGTCGCGGCGGCGGCCGTGGCGGTCGATCACTTCGCCCAGCAGCAGCGCGCGGCCGTCGCCCAGTTGCGGGTTCCAGCCGCCGAACTGGTGGCCCGCATAGACCTGCGCCAGCGGGTCGGCCCCGTCGGGCACGGCGTTGCCGGCAAGCATGGCGGTGCCCGCCTCGGATGCAAGCGCCTGCGCGTCGAGCCCCAGTTCCGCCGCGAGCGCCGCGTTGACGACGATGGGGGCAGGGGCCCGCACCGGTGCTGCTGGCTGTCGGTGGTAGAGCCGGTCCGGCAGGCGGGCGTAGCTGTTGTCGAAGGGAATGGTCAGGGTCATCTGTCACCTCTGACCCCGACATAGGCAGCCTGCCGCGCAGGGCCAAGGGCGGACCGGGGTGCTGCCCCGGACCCCGGGATATTTCGGGTCAGAAGATCGCGGCTGTCAGAGCCGCGCGATCCTTGTTGTCAGAAGGTCGAAGAATCCGTCCGCGTCCAGGTCGCCGATGAAGGTGGCGTTGGGCGTGCGGTCCGTGACGCCCCACCAGTCCGCCACGGTCATGCCGCGCGTAAGGTCGCTGTCGCATTCGATCTCGACATTGACGAAGCGGCCCGAGAACAGGTCGGGCCGGATCAGCCACGCGATCACGCAGGGGTCGTGCAGGGGGGCGCCGGGGGTCGCGTATTTCTCCTTGTCGAAGCGTTCGAAGAAATCGGTCCATTCCGCGACCGCGCGGCCCACGGGCGTGCCCATGTCGCGGAACGCGGTCACGCGCGGTTCGGTGGTCAACGCCTTATGTGTCACATCGAGCGGCATGACGGTGATCGGCGCGCCGCAGGCGAAGACGGCGCGGGCGGCCTCCGGGTCCACGTAGATGTTGAACTCGGCGGCGGGCGTGATGTTGCCGACCTCGAAATAGGCGCCGCCCATCAGCACGACATGGTCGATGCGCGGGGCGATGTCGGGGGCCTGTTCCAGCGCGAGTGCGAGGTTCGTGAGCGGCCCGAGCGCACACAGCGTTACCGTGCCCACGGGCTCGTGGCGCAGAGTGTCCACGATGAAATCGACGGCGTGCCGATCCTGAAGCGGCATCGTGGGGCTGGGCAGGGCCGGGCCGTTCAGCCCGGTATCGCCATGGACATGCTCAGCGGTGCGCAGGGCGCGCACGAGCGGGCGGTCGGCCCCGGCGAAGACCTTCACATCCGTCCGCCCGGCCAGTTCGCACACGATCCGCGCGTTCGTCGCGGTCAGGTTCAGGGGAACGTTGCCCGCGACGGCGGTGATGCCGAGCACCTCGATCTCGTCCGGGCTGGCCAGTGCCAGCAGGATCGCCACGGCGTCGTCCTGCCCCGGATCGGTGTCGATGATGATCTTGCGCGCTGCGGCCATGGCGATTTCCCCCGTGTCGTGCCGCGCCAGATAGCCACGGGGCCGCGGCGGAGGGAAGGGGGCGAAAGCGGTTGCGGCGCGTCGGGGCGAGGTCTATTCCCGAGCGAAACCGTAAGCCACCCCGACGGAGCGCGCCGATGTCCCGTGCCGAACGACTGATGCTGTGGCTGGCATGGCCGGTGCTGGCGGTCTGCGTGCTGCCGATCCTTGCGGCGGCGCTGGCGGCGTTCGGCAGCGACCTGGAAACCTGGCGCAATGTCCTGTCCACCGTGCTGCCCGGCTATGTCCGCACGACGCTGACGCTTGTGCTGCTGGTCGCGCTGGGCACGGCGGTGATCGGGTCCGGCGCGGCGTGGCTGGTGACGGTCTACCGCTTTCCCGGCGCGCGGTGGCTCGAGATCGCGCTGGCCCTGCCGCTGGCGTTCCCGGCCTATGTGCTGGCCTATGCCTATACGGCGATGCTGGACCATCCCGGCCCGGTGCAGACGGCGCTGCGCAACGTGACCGGCTGGGGGCCGCGGGATTACTGGTTTCCCGAGGTGCGCAGCCTTGAAGGGGCTGCCGTGATGCTGATCGCTGTGCTCTATCCTTACGTCTACCTGCTGGCGCGGGCGTCGTTCCGGCAGCAATCGGCCAATGCCTATCTTGTCGCGCGCACGCTGGGTCAGTCGCCCATGGGCGCGTTCCGGCGTGTCGCGCTGCCCATGGCGCGCCCGGCCATCGCGGGCGGCACGCTGCTGGCGGTGATGGAGACGATCGCGGATTACGGGACGGTCGCGCATTTCAACGTGCAGACGTTTTCCACGGGCATCTACCAGGCGTGGTTTTCCGTGGGCGACCGGGGGGCGGCGGCGCAGCTGGCGCTGGCGCTTCTGATGTTCGCGCTGCTGCTGGCGGGGCTGGAGCGTTACAGCCGCGGGCGGGCACGCACGGCGCAGCACGGGCCGCGGTTCGACGCGATGGCGAAGGTGCGGCTGCGCGGGGCCGCGGGCTGGGCGGCGGCGGCGTTCTGCGGGCTGCCGGTGCTTGTCGGGTTCCTCGGGCCGCTCGTGATGCTGGGGACGATGGCTATGGACAGCGGGCAGAGCCTGCTGGCGCCGCGCTACCGGGATCTGCTGGTGAACTCGCTGTCTTTGGGCGCGATCGCATCGGTGCTGACCGTGGCGGGGGCGGTGCTGATCGCCTTTCGCGCGCGGGTCCGGCCCGGGCGGCTGTCGCGCGGGTTGGTGATCGGGGCGGGGCTGGGCTATGCCGTGCCGGGCGGGGTGATCGCGGTGGGTCTGATGGTGCCCTTCGCCACCTTCGACAACACGCTCGACGCCTTCATGCGCGCGAATTTCGGGGTGCGGACGGGGCTGCTGGTCACCGGGTCGATCTGGCTGATGGTGCTGGCCTACATGGCGCGGTTCATGGCCGCGGCGCTCAATGCCTATGACAGCGGGATGGCAACGGTGCCGCTGCACCACGACGCGGTGGCGCGGTCGCTGGGCAGGTCGGGGCCGCGGCTGCTGGGCCGGGTGCATCTGCCGGCCGCGCGGGCGAGCGTGCTGACCGCCGGGCTGATCGTGTTCGTCGACGTGATGAAGGAACTGCCCGCGACGCTGATCCTGCACCCGTTCAACTTCCAGACGCTGGCGGTGCAGGCGCACCGGCTGGCGTCGGACGAACGGCTGCGCGAGGCGGCGGTGCCGTCGCTGGTGCTGGTGGCGGTGGGGCTGGTGCCCGTGGCGCTGCTGTGCCGCACGCTCGACCGCGACACGCGCAGCGCGGCAGCCGAGGCCGCCGCCGAAGGCACCGCGATCAGAACGGGGTGAGCAGGCTCCCCAGAAACGGTCCAGTGGACCGTTTCGCCTGCGAACGCGCGAAGCGCCGGGGCCGCAGGCTCCCCGGAAACGGTCCGGCGGACCGTTTCGCCTGCGAGCGCGCGGCGCGCCGGGACGTCAGGTTGCGAGCATCCAGACCGCGACCCCGGCAAGGGACGCCGCCAGACCCGTGTTCAGCCATCGCGCGCCGTGCGCGTCGCCGCAGATCGCGGCCAGCCGGTTGCCGAGAGCGGTCCAGAAGGTGAAGGCCACGAGATTGTTCAGCGTGAACACCGTGGCGATCCAGAACACGGCAACGGGGCCGTGCGCCGCGTCGGCGAACTGCGCGAACATCAGCGCGATGATGACATAGGCCTTGGGATTGAGCAGAAGCAGCGCCGCGCCGGTCGCCACCCCGGCCCGACCGGATGCCCTGTCCGCCTTGTCCGTCCTGACAGGCCCGGCCCGCCACAGGCCATGGGCGAGATAGAGCACGTACAGGCCGCCGACGATCTGGAGCCCGCGCAGCGCGGCGGGCGCCGCCTGCGCGACCCCGGCAGTGCCGAACCCCATGGCGGCGGTCACCCCCCATGTGACGACGTGGTAGCCCAGCATCGCCGGGGCCGCCGCTGCAAGGCCCCCGCGCGCCCCGAGGGCGGCGAAGAACAGGTTGCCCGGGCCCGGGCTGAACGCGAGCGGGAACAGGAAGACGACAAGGGCAAGGGTGGTGTCGGTCATGGCGGGCGCTCCGGCAAGTGGTCCGCATGCGTCGCAGGCCCGCGTGCCCCGCGCGACCCGGTTCCTGCGCATTCGATCCGGACGCCGATGCACGGGCGGGGTCCGGAACCCGTGCCCGTGGTCTGCGACGGAAGACAAGATCCGGGTGACCCCTGCGCGCCTCAGTCGGTGATTCGGACGCCGCGCCCCGTTTCCGACTCGGCGGGCACCCGCCGACAATGTCGGGTGCCGAAGGGTGTGATGCAGGATTATCTTTCCATGAAAGCAAGATATTCGAGGACGTGCCGCGTCGCGGGCCATGCCGAAAAATTTCTGCCCCGTCGGGTTGATCGAGGTTGTGCAGGAATTCAGGGTTGAACGTGCCGAAAAGCGAATGAGGCAACCATGATCAGAAACAGCTCACCAATCATCTCGACCGCCAGCCTTGCTGTGGCGCTGTCCACGCAGGCCGGGGCCGTGACCATCGACGACGCGCAAGTGCTCGAAGGCACCGGCACGGCGGTGGCGGCCACCGGGCTTGGCTTCGACTGGGGTGCTACCCCGTTCACCGGGTACTACGATTTCACGACAGATCGCGCCTTCGGCCTGACGCTCGCGCGCTACGGCGAGGACGACGTGGTCTCGACCGACGGAATGAGCGGCTACACGCTCGACAGGCTCATGGACGGCAGCGCGATGCGGCTCACGTCCGACAGCGACTATTGCGAGGATGCGGCGGGGGTTGTCGCAGGCTCCTGCGATATCGTGACATCAAGCGGCGCCATGGGCAACGTTCCGGGGGACACCCTGTTTTCCGGTCTCGAAGCGGGGTCCTACCGGCTCGGGTTCCACGAGTCCGCGACACCGGGCGGGGGATTCGTCGAATTCAACGTGTCCGAGGTGCCCGTTCCCGCGGCCGGCCTGCTGCTTGCGGGCGGGCTTGGCGGCCTTGGGCTCGCGCGTCGGCTGAGGTCAAAAGCCTGACCCGGCGTGGCGCTGACGGCCTGCCGCCGGTGGCGCGGTCGTCAAGGAGCGTGGCGATGCCGCGCTCCTTTTTCGTTCCGGCGGTGGCTTGGGCTTGGCTGGCGCCGATCGGGGTCCGTGCCGCGCGCCGCGTTGTCCACCTCAACGGCCCGGGCATGAAAAAAGAGGCGGGGATGTAACACCCCCGCCTCCGCTCTTGGCCGCGTGTTCCGAGCCGTCCCGGTGGCTTACGGCCAGCCGACCGCGTTGAAGATCTCGGTCGCCTTGCCCGCGTTCGCGCCATAGACCGCCGTGCCGGTGGTGTTGTCGGGGATGAAGAAGCCCATGCTGGCCACGCCCTCGCCCAGCGGCACGCCCGGCACTGCCGGGTATTCGTTGTTCTGGTCGGCGAAATGGGTCTGCGCGAATTCCGTGGTCATGAACTCCATGAACGCCACCGCGTCGTCGGGGTTCGGCGCGTTCGCCGTCAGCGCCATCGCGGCCACGTTGGTATGCGTGCCGCGGCCGTTCTGGTTGGGCCAGACCCAGCCGATCTGGTCGATGCTGTCGGTCAGCCCGTCCACGTCGCCCGTCAGGCCGCGCAGGAAGTAATAGGTGTTGGCCACCGCGATGTCGCACTCGCCCGACACGATGCCGCGCAGTTGGTCTGTGTCGCCGCCCTGCGGGTCGCGCGCCATGTTCGCGCGGACGCCTTCGGCCCATGCCCGTGCGGCCTCTTCGCCATTCGCCGCGATGATCGAGGACATGAGCGACTGGTTGTAGACGTTCGTGGACGACCGGATGCAGATCTGCCCGGCATATTGCGGGTCGGCCAGGTCCTCATAGGTCTGGGGCGGGTTTTCCACGCGGTCCTTCGCGTACCAGATGATCCGCGCGCGCTGGGACATGCCGAACCAGTGCCCGTCGGGATGGCGCAGGAATTCGGGGATGCGCGTGTTCAGCACGTCGCTGTCCACCGGGGCCAGCAGACCGGCCTGGTCGGCGCGCCACATCCAGCCCGCATCGACGGTCAGGAAGATGTCGGCGGGGCTGTTCGCGCCCTCGGCCTGCATCCGCGCGATCAACTCGTCGCTGTCGCCCTCGATGCGGTTGACCTCGATCCCCGTCGCCTCGGTGAAGGCGGCGTAGATCTCGTCGTCGCTGTCGTAATGGCGGGCGGAATAGATGTTCACGTCGGCCAGCGCGGGCAGGGCCGTGCTCAGGGCCAGAACCGTCGTCAGGCCATAGTGAAGATGTTTCAGCATCGGTCGCTCCATGTTCTCGGTGCGGGCACCGGGTCTGTCCGGCGCTTGGGCAGCGTTAAACACGACTGAAATACTCGGGTCAATCACTTCCCGACAAAAACACTCAACTGACCGGGCACCGCCGTGTCAATCCGCGCCGCCAGCCTTCTCGGCCCGTTTCGCGGCGGTCCAGATCGCGTCCATTTCGTCCAGCGTGGCATCGCGCGGGCTGCGGCCCTGTTCGGCCAGCGCGGCCTCGATCGCGCGGAAGCGGCGGGTGAACTTGGCGTTGGTGCCGCGCAAGGCCGCCTCCGGGTCCACGCCCAGGTGGCGGCCAAGGTTGACCACCACGAACAGCAGGTCCCCGAATTCGTCCGCGATGGCCGCTTGGTCCGCGGAGTCGCGCGCCGCGACCAGTTCCGCGCTTTCCTCGGCCAGCTTGTCGAGCACATGGGACACGTCCGGCCAGTCGAATCCCACCCGTGCCGCGCGTTTCTGCAACTTCTCCGCCCGCATCAGCGCTGGCAGCGCCAGCGCCACGTCGTCGAGAACGCCACCCTGCGCACGGCCCGCGCGTTCCGCGGCCTTGATCGCCTCCCAGTCCGCGACCTGCTGGTCGGCGCTCTTGTCGCGGCTGGCGTCGCCGAACACATGGGGATGCCGCGCGACCATCTTGTCGGCCACCCCGCGCACCACGTCGTCGAAGCTGAAATGCCCCGCCTCATCGGCCATCTGCGCGTGGTACACCGCCTGCAACAGCAGGTCGCCCAGCTCGCCGCGCAGCCCGTCCCAGTCGCGGCGTTCGATGGCGTCCGCGACCTCATAGGCTTCCTCGATCGTGTAGGGGGCGATGCTGTCGAAATCCTGCTCGATGTCCCAGGGGCAGCCCGTGTCGGGATCGCGCAACCGGCGCATGATCTCCAGCAGGCGCGGCAGGCCGCCGTCGGGGTCGTGGACGGGATCGGCGGCAGGATCGGGGGTCTGGTCGGTCATGGCGGCTCCGCTGCACGTGTCTGGCGGTGATGGCGCGGCGTCAGGGTGCTGTCCACCCCCGCGCCCCTTGCATTCCCGCCCGGATCGCTATCCTTTGCCGGGCAACAGGGGAACGGGACGATGCGCAACATGATGACCGGCTTCGCGGGTCTTGTCGGGATTCTGATCGTACTGGCCGTGGCCTTCGCCGTGTTCGTGCGCGTGGCACCCAGCGACCCGGTGCGCTGGCACGTGGACCCCGTGACCGTGGAACCGCCGGGATTTCCCGGCGCCGTGCTGATGCGCCCCGGCGGAGACGGCATGGACAGCCCGCGCTTCGACATGTCCCCGGATGCGCTGATGGCCGCGTTCGACCGCGTGGCCCGCGCGTCGCCGCGTGTGACCGTGCTTGCAGGGTCGGTGGACGATCGGCACGTGACCTATATCGCGCGCTCGGCGCTGTTCGGCTTTCCCGATTATATCACCGTGCGCGCCCTGCCGGATGGCGATGGCGCGCGGCTCGCCGTGGTCTCGCGCCTGCGATTCGGCTATGACGACATGGGCGTGAACCGCGCGCGGCTGGAAGGCTGGCTCGCACGGATCGACGATGCGGTCCCGATGCCCGGCGCCTAGGCGTCCCGTGCAGGGGACTTGACCGGACCCGCGCCGCGGCGCACAGGTCGCGGCCATGATACCCGACGACAGACTGGACCAGATCCTCGCCCGCTTCGAATATCTCGAAGCCGCCATGTCCGGCGGTGACGGCGATCTTGCGGCGCTGGGGCGCGAATATGCCGACCTGCGCCCGGTGGCGGAACAGGTGCGCCGCTATCGCAAGCTGCGCGCCGACATGGCCGAGGCCGAGGCGATGCTGGCCGACCCCGACATGCGCGCGCTGGCCGAAGACGAACTGGCCGATCTGCGCGACACCCTGCCGGGGATCGAGGCCGACCTGCAACGCGCGCTGTTGCCGCGCGATGCCGCCGACGACCGCAACGCGATGCTTGAAATCCGTCCCGGCACGGGGGGCGAGGAAGCGGCGCTGTTCGCCGCAGACCTGCTGCGCATGTACCAGCGCTATGCCGATCTGCGCGGCTGGCGGTTCGAACTGATCGACCACCAGCCCACCGAGCTTGGCGGCCTGCGCGAGGCCGTGGCCCGGATCGGCGGTGCCGGGGTCTTCGCCCGGCTGAAATTCGAATCGGGCGTTCACCGGGTGCAACGCGTGCCCGAAACCGAAAGTGGCGGGCGCATCCACACCTCCGCCGCCACCGTCGCCGTCCTGCCCGAGGCGGAGGAGGTCGATATCCGTATCGACCCGAACGATCTGCGCATCGACACGATGCGCGCGTCGGGCGCGGGCGGGCAGCACGTCAACACCACCGACTCAGCTGTGCGGATCACCCACATCCCCAGCGGCATCGTCGTCACCAGCGCCGAGAAATCCCAGCACCAGAACCGCGCCATCGCGATGCAGGTCCTGCGCACCAAGCTCTATGACCTCGAACGCAGCCGCGCCGCCGACGAACGCGCCGCCACCCGCAAGGGGCAGGTCGGCTCCGGCGACCGGTCGGAACGCATCCGCACCTACAACTTCCCTCAGGGCCGGGTCAGCGACCACCGCATCAACCTGACGCTTTACAAGCTCGACGCGGTGCTGGCGGGGGAGCTGGACGAGTTCATCGACGCGCTGATTTCCGAGGACGAGGCCGCGCGGCTGGCCGAGATGTCCCCGTGACAGAAGCCCCGACCGACGCCGCTGCGCTGCTGGCCGCCGGGGTGGCGCGCCTCGCCGCGGCCGGGATCGACGATGCGCCCCGCGACGCCCGGCGCCTGCTGG
>NZ_QDFI01000037.1 GCF_003254465.1 Meridianimarinicoccus zhengii | reverse complement strand
TCGGCTGCGCGCGGCAGGCGCCGCGGATCGCCTGCCGCCGCCGCTGACGCCAGACACGGACCCGGATGGACCCTATGTCGCGCGCAGCCCCGGCGGCGGGCCGAACGAGTGGGGGGACAGGCTGGCCGACCGGTTGCGCCGGATCATGGATGGCGACCTGGCCGCGCTCGACCGGGGCAGCGACCCGGCCTGCGACCACACCCTGCCCGGCGCCGTCACGGGTCTGGGCAGCGCGCCCGCGCGCATGTTCTGGGCGGGTCTGCGCGCGGCCCTGCCGGGTGCCGCCTTCCGCGTCGAACACCGCCACGGTACAGCGCGGCCGGGCGAGGCCCCGCAGGCTGCCGTGCGCTGGTCGCTCTATGGCCGCCATGACGGACCGGGGCGTTTCGGGCCGCCCACGGGGTGCTTTCTGCATGTGCTGGGCATGACGCAGGCCGAATTCGGCCCAAGCGGTGTGCGCCGCGAATGGACGCTGATCGACGATTGCGCGGTCTGGACGCAGATCGCACTGGCATCGATCGACGCCTGAACGACATCCGCCCGGCTGCAGGGCGCGGCCCGGCGACCGGCACATGGCCCCCGTCGCCGCCACCCGCCGCAGCGCGCCATGACCGCACGCGGCGCGCCCGCCACGCCCCCGGACCCGATCCGCAGCGTGGGACCGCGCGGACCCGCGCGCCTGCACGGCACCATTTCGGCGCTTGCGCCGGGCGGCACGAGGGGATTGGATGCGCCCATGAACATGTCTTCGCACGACCTCCCCGCACCCGGGCTCGATGCCCTCCCCGGCACGACCGGCGGCGCGCCGATCCGGCGCGTGACCCTGTCGAACGGTACCATAGCCGCGGCGATCCTGACCCGCGGCGCGATCCTCAACGATCTGTGCCTCGCGGGGCTGGGCCATGGCCTGACCGTGGGCAGCCCCGACATGGCGGCCTATGCGGGGCCGCTTTCCTATTTCGGCGCCGTGGTCGGCCCGGTCGCCAACCGCATCGCGCAGGGACAGGCCCGGATCGGCGACCGCACCCATGCGTTCGACCGCAACGACCACGGCACCCATACGCTCCATGGCGGCGCGACCGGCACCCACGCGCAGGACTGGGACATCGACACCGTCCAGCCCGACCGCGTGTGCCTGACCCTCGATCTGCCCGACGGCATGGGGGGCTTTCCCGGCAACCGCACGCTCGCGGCGGATTACGCGCTGATCGGGCCGGATACGCTGGAACTGACCGTCACCGCGGCCACCGACGCGGACACTTGGCTGAACCTTGCCCATCACGGCTACTGGAACCTCGATGGCGGGCCGGACCTGGCCGGGCACCGGCTGTGGATCGCCGCCGAGGATTACCTGCCCACCGATGACCGCGCCATGGTCACCGGCGAGATCGCGCCGGTGGGGGGGACGCCGTTCGATTTCCGCAGCCCCCGCCCCATCGGTCCGGGAACCGAACCGCGGCTCGATCACAATTTCTGCCTCGCCCCCGCGCGGCGGACGCCCGTGCACGTGCTGACGCTGACCGGCGCGTCCGGGCTGGCGATGGAGATCTCCAGTTCCGAAACCGGCGTGCAGATCTACGATGCGGGCCGGTTCGACGCCGACGGGGTCGCCGACCATGCCGGTCGGATCATAGGGCCGTTCTGCGGGCTTGCGATCGAACCGCAGGGCTGGCCCGATGCGCCCAACCGGCCCGCCTTTCCATCCGTGCGCGTGCCCGCGGGCACGGCGATCCGGCAGATCACGCGCTGGCGCTTCCGTCGTCCGGGCTGACGCGCGACCAGCCCGATCGGGCATCGGCCGGAAGGCAGCAGGACGCGTCGGCAAGCCCCACGCGGGGATGGCCGAGCACGATGCCCGCCTCCCGGCAAGCAGGCCGGGGCAGAGCTTCCCGCGCCAAGGGTGCCGCTCCAGCCCCGTACCGCCCCGTCAGAACGCCTGCGCCCGCGCGCGCAGTTCGAACTTCTGCACCTTGCCGGTCGATGTCTTGGGCAGCGCACAGAACACGACATGGCGCGGCGCCTTGAAATGGGCCATGTTGTCCCGGCAGAACGCGATCACCTGATCCTCGGTCAGGTGCCGGTGCGGCTTGAGCGTGACAAAGGCGCAGGGCGTCTCCCCCCAGCGGTCGTCGGGGCGGGCCACCACCGCGGCCTCCAGAATATCGGGATGGCGATAGAGCACGTCCTCGATCTCGATCGAGCTGATGTTCTCGCCGCCCGAGATGATGATGTCCTTGGACCGGTCCTTGATCTCCAGATACCCGTCCGGATGCTTCACCGCCAGGTCGCCGCTGGCGAACCAGCCGCCGCGGAAAGCCTTCTCGGTCGCGGACGGGTTCTTGAGATACCCCTTCATCACGCAATTCCCGCGCATGAAGACCTCGCCCAGCGTCGCACCATCCTCCGGCACCGGCTCCAGCGTCTCTGGATCGGCGACCATAAGGTCGTCGAGCGCGGCATTGGCCACGCCCTGCCGCGCCTTCAGCCGCGCCAGCGCGTCGGGGGCGAGGCCCGCCCAGGCCGCCTGCGGCATGCAGATCACCGACGGGCCATAAGTCTCTGTCAGGCCGTAGACATGGGTGATCTCGATCCCCATCGACTCCACGGCGGCGATCACGCTCGCGGGCGGGGCGGCCCCAGCGGTCATCGCGCGCAGCTTGTGGTCGATCCGCGTCTTGAGATGATCTGACGCGTTCGCCAGCAGGTTCATCACCACCGGCGCGCCGCAGAAATGCGTGACCTTCTCCTTGAAGATCAGGTTGAACACCGGCTCCTCGCGCACCGCGCGCAGACACACGTTCACCCCCGCATGGGCCGCGATGGTCCAGGGAAAGCACCAGCCGTTGCAGTGGAACATCGGCAGGGTCCAGAGATAGACGGGATGGCGTGGCATCTCCCACGTGGTGATGTTCGACAGGGCGTTCAGATGCGCGCCGCGGTGGTGATAAACAACGCCCTTGGGATTGCCCGTCGTGCCGGACGTGTAGTTGAGCGAGATCGCATCCCATTCGTCATCCGGCATCACCCACCGGTAATCGGGCGCGGCGCTGGCCAGCAGATCGTCATAGCTCATTCGCCCGACCCGCCGCCCGCCGTCGAAACTGGGGTCGAGGATATCGACCACGAGCATGTCGCGGCCCGCGATCTTCACCGCGCGGTCCACCATATCCGCGAATTCCGGGTCCACCAGCACCGCCTTCGCCTCTCCGTGGTTGAGGATGAAGGCCACCGTTTCGGCATCGAGCCGGGTGTTGATCGTGTTCAGCACCGCCCCGCACATGGGCACGCCGAAATGCGCCTCGAACATCTCGGGGATGTTGGCGGCGACGACCGCCACGGTGTCGCCCCGCCCGATCCCCTGCGCCGCAAGCCCGCCCGCCAGCGCGAAGCAGCGCGCATAGGTTTCCGCCCATGTGCGTCGCACCGCATGATAGACTACCGCCAGCCGGTCGGGATAGACGGCGGCGGTCTTGCGCAGGGCCGTCAGCGGCGTGAGCGGCTCGAAATTGGCCGCGCAGCGGTCGAGCCCGAATTCGTAGATCCCCGCCATGTCCAGCCTCCTCCTCGCTTGCGCCCAGACAAGCGCGCCCCCGGCACCCAAGTCAATCCGGTGCGCGTTGCAATCCCGCGCCGCGCCGGGCAGAACCGGCAGACAACCAGCCGGAGCCAACGCGCATGTTCTACACCCCCGAGGCGGGCCACGGCCTGCCCCACAACCCGTTCTCCGCCATCGTCAGCCCCCGCCCCATCGGCTGGATCGCCACGCGCGGCGCGGACGGGTCCGACAATCTCGCGCCATATTCATTCTTCAACGCGGTCGCCTATGTCCCGCCGCAGGTAATGTTCGCCACCACCTCGGCCAAGCCCGACCGGGGCGACACCAAGGACAGTCTCGGCAATATCCGCGAAACGGGGGTGTTCTGCGTGAATATCGTGGAACATGCCGCGCGCGACGTGATGAACGCGTCCTCCGCCGCGCACCCGCGGGATGTGGACGAATTCTCCGCCGCCGGGATCGCGAAAGCCGCGTGCCAGACCATCGACTGCCCGCGCGTGGCCGATGCCCCCGCGTCACTCGAATGCCGCCTGACCCAAGTGCTCAAGCTGCCGGGTGCCGCCAATTTCGCCGTCTTCGGCGAGGTGACCGGCATCCACCTGCGCGACGACTGCATCCGCGACGGGCGCTTCGACGTGACGGCCTACCAGCCCCTCTCGCGGCTGGGCTACATGGACTACGCCACCGTGACCCAGGTCTTCTCCATGCCCCGCCCCGGCTGATCCCGGTCGGGGCGCCACCGCATCCACGCTTCCCGCCCTGCCGCCCCGGTGCTACCGTGGCGGCCATGGACACGTTCCCGATCGCCTTCTACGCCGCGCTGTGTGGTCTCGTGGGGCTTGCGGCGCCGCGATTTTCCCGCTGGCCCGCGCGGCTCGCCTTCGGGGCCGCACTCGGCGTGGCCGCAGCCACGGCGATGCCGCATATTCGTGCATTCGCAGGTCTCTGACCGCGCTTTTCCCCGTGCGCGATTGCCCCTAGTCTCGGTGCAAATCGGCCATGACACAGGGAACGGGGACACGGCATGGAAACCTATATCGGCGTGATCGGCGGATCGGGCGTCTACGACATCGACGGGCTGGACAGCGCCGAATGGGTCAGCGTCGCCAGTGCCTTCGGGACGCCGTCGGACCACATCCTGACCGGCAGGCTCGATGGCGTGCCCATGGCCTTCCTGCCCCGTCACGGGCGCGGTCATGTCCACAGCCCCACCACCGTGCCCTACCGCGCCAATATCGACGCGCTGAAACGGCTCGGCGTGACCGACGTGATCTCGGTCTCCGCCTGCGGGTCGTTCCGCGAGGACATGGCGCCGGGCCATTTCGTCGTGGTGGACCAGTTCATCGACCGCACCTTCGCGCGCGAGAAATCGTTCTTCGGCACCGGCTGCGTCGCCCATGTGTCCGTGGCGCACCCGACCTGCCCCCGGCTTGGCGCGGCCTGCCTTGCGGCGGCGCGCGACGCGGGCATCACCGTCCATGACGGCGGCACATACCTTGCGATGGAAGGCCCGCAGTTCAGTTCCATGGCGGAATCCCGGCTCTACCGCGACGTGTGGGGCTGCGACGTGATCGGCATGACCAACATGCCCGAGGCGAAACTCGCGCGCGAGGCCGAGTTGTGCTACGCCTCCGTCGCCATGATCACCGATTATGACAGCTGGCACCCGGATCACGGCGCGGTGGACATCACCGACATCATCGCCACGCTGACCGCCAATGCAGGCAATGCCCGGTCGCTGGTCGCACGCCTGCCCGGCCTTCTGGGCACCGACCGCGCGCCCTGCCCACATGGCTGCGACCGCGCGCTCGACCACGCGATCCTGACCGCCCCGGACAAGCGCGATCCCGCGCTGGTGGACCGGCTCTCGGCGGTCGCGGGCCGCGTGCTGCAAGGAACCGCTTGATGACCCAGAAAACCGTCCGCGACTATATCCGCACCATTCCCGATTTTCCGCATGCCGGAATCCTGTTCCGCGATGTCACCACGCTTTTCGCTGATCCGCGCGGGTTCCGCATGGCGGTGGACCAGTTGCTCGCACCCTATGCCGGGCAGCGCATCGACACCGTCGTGGGGCTGGAGGCGCGGGGCTTCATCCTTGGCGGCGCCGTCGCGCACCAACTGTCCGCGGGCTTCGTGCCCGTGCGCAAGAAGGGCAAGCTGCCCGCCGCCACCATCGCCGAGGACTACACGCTCGAATACGGGCAGGCCACGGTGGAGGTGCATGACGACGCCATCGCCCCCGGTGCATCGGTCCTGATCGTCGATGACCTCTTGGCCACGGGCGGGACCGCCGAAGCCGGGATCAGGCTGGTGGAACGGCTGGGCGGCGACATCGTCGGCTGCGCCTTCGTGGTCAACCTGCCCGCCCTTGGCGGACGGGCGAAGCTGGAGGCACTGGGCATGAAAGTCCACGCCCTGTGCGATTTCGACGGGTTGTGACGGCGGCGGGGCGGGCGCACCGCCCGCGCCGCGCAAAGGCGGTCAACTCGCTTCCGCCTTGGCGCCGATGCCGTCTTCGACCGGCGCGTTATCGTTGCGCACCGATTCCATGTTGATGATGCGCAGCGACTTGCGCACCGCCACGTCCCAGGGCTGGGCCGAACTGGCCGGGCAGTCGAGCGTCTGCACCGCCCGTGCCGCATCGCTCTTTTCCATGTCATAAAGCGCAAAGAGCCTGTCCGGCAGGAAAATCTGGACACTGTCGAAGCGATAGGCGCTGAAGGCCTTGTTGTCGCTCGGCACCAGCGACGACCGCACCATGCAGATCCGGTGCCGGGCATTGGCGTATTCCGCCATCCGGCGCTCGCAGTCCGGGGCGATGTCGCGCGGGGCCTCGGCCTGCAACTCGGTGAACTCGCCCTCGAACCGAAGCCGTGCGCCGGCGAACTCGTCATCGTTCAGCATGTCGCCGGGCAGCCCCGGCTGGATCCAGTCGGTCAGGAACGGCAGCGTCGTGCCGATCACGTTCGAAAACTGCGCCCGGACCTGCACCCGGTCCACGAACTCGTCCTGCAACTCCAGCGAACAGAGCCGGGTCTCCGACAGTCCGTCGGGTGCGATGGCATAGATGTCGCCGCCCGCCACGCCGACCGTCGCCTGCGCGCGCCCCAGGTCGAAATGGGACGCCACATCGTCGAGCGTGACCGCCGCGACCTTGCTGAACCCGAAGGCCCCGGCCACGAGCGTGGCCAGAACCCCGAGCATGATTGCGATTCTCTTGAACATGACGCCCTCCGATCAGCGCGGGCAGCAGGCATTGCCGCAGGACTTGTAGCCGTCCGGGCAATCTGAGGACGTGGATTGCGCGGCGGCTGGCAGGCCGGTGAGCGCAAAGGCGGCGAGAAGCAGAAAGATCTTCATGGCAGTCCCCTTGAGTTTTCGGAATTTATAGTGACGTTGCGTCAATATTAACCGATTCTCAACTTACCGGATAGGTGAGGGATTCCCCCGTGCGTTGCGGCACAGTTCGGCGTGGCGCCGCGATGGCGGGCCTGTGCCCTCGACTACCACGGGACTTCTACAAGAATCCTACACGGGATTACGGGCACTTGGCGCGTTCAGGCGCGCAGCACGGCACCGGGATTCATGATGCCCTTCGGGTCGAGCGCGGCCTTGATCGCCCGCATCGCCGCCAGCTTCGCCGGGTCGCCGTAGCGTTCCAGGTCCGCCACCTTCAGCCGCCCGATGCCGTGTTCGGCGCTGACCGATCCGCCCATCTCGTGTACCAGATCGTGTATCGCGCGCTGCACGTTGCCCTGCATGTGGCGGTATGCGTCGCGGCTTTCGCCCTTGGGCGGGAAGACGTTGTAATGCAGGTTGCCGTCGCCCAGATGCCCGAAACAGTTGATCCGGAACGGTCCCAGCCGCGCCACGACCTCCCGGCCCCTTTCGATGAACGCGGGCAGCGCGCCCAGCGGCAGCGATACGTCATGGGACGACACCGACCCGATCAGCCGGTTCGCCTCGGGTATCTTTTCCCTTGTTTGCCAGAATGTTGCGCGCTGTTCTTCACTTTGGGACAGCACCCCGTCGCGCACCAGCCCGGCCTCCATCCCGGCCTCAAACACCCGTTCCAGCGCCGCCGCCGCGTCCCGGTCACCATGCAGTCCCACGTCGATCAGCACGGACCAGTCGGGCGGCGCGGCGAAAGGCTGGCGCTGATCCGGAAGGGTTTCGCGCAGGAAATCAAGTCCTTGCCGCGCGATCAGCTCGAACGCGGTGATCCCTTCGCCCAGCTCCGCCCGCGCCAGTGCCAGCAGCCGCAGCGCCGCTGCCGGGCTGTCCACCACGACAAATGCCGCCGCCTCCGACCGGGGTCGCGGGAACAGCCGCAGGCTGGCCGCCGTGATGACGCCCAATGTTCCCTCGGACCCGATCAGGAGGTTGCGCAGGTCATAACCCGTGTTGTCCTTGCGCAACCGCTTGATTCCGTTCCAGATTTTCCCGTCGGGCAGCACCGCCTCCAGCCCCAGGCACAGGTCCCGCGCATTGCCGTAGCGCAGCACGTTCACCCCGCCCGCATTGGTCGCAAGGTTCCCGCCGATCCGGCATGATCCGTCGGACGCGAGCGCCAGTGGGAACAGCAGGTCATGATCCGCCGCGGCCTTGTGAAGATCGGCCAGGATCGCGCCCGCCTCGGCGATCATCACGCCCTCGTCCGGATAAACCGCCCGCACCTGCGCCATGCGTTCCAGTGACAGCAGGATCGGGGGCGCGCCATCGGGCATCACCTGCCCGCCGACAAGCCCAGTGCCGCCGCCATAGGGCACCACCCCCTGCCCCGCGGCCCCCGCGATGCGCAGCACGGTAGCCACCTCCTCGGGACTGGCGGGGGCGATCACGGCCAGCGCGCGCCCTCGCATCTTGCCCCGCGGTTCTTCCAGGTATGCGGGTGCCGATGGCCGGAAGGCCGCCGGCGGCAGCGCCGCGCGCAGGTCGTCCAGCACGCGGGTATCGGTATCCGTGTCACTCATCGGCGCGCAGGTAGGACGGGCGGAGCAGCTTCACCGTGGGCCGGTCCGGCAGCGTGCGCAGGGAAAGTTCGATCTCGGACCCGCCCGTGCGGTCCACCGCAAACTCGCCTTCCATGCCGGTCAGGAAATATTCCAGCGTGCTGTCGCCGAACCAGTGCATCGGGATCACCACGGACGACCGCAGCCGCTTCACGACCCGCATGATCGCGGCCACGTCCATGGTGAAGCCGCCATCCACAGGCACCATCACCACGTCGAGCCGCCCAAGCGCCGCATATTGTTCCGGCGTGGGTTCGTGGTGCAGGTGCCCGACATGGCCGATGCACAGGCCCGCGGTTTCGAACACGAAGATCGAATTGCCGTTTTCGCCACCGTCCCCGGTATAGCTGCGGATATCCGTGGGCACGTTGCGCACCACCATGTCGTCGAGTTCGAGATAATGGTCCGCAGCACCCGCCTCGAAATCCCAGCCGGGCAGCACATGGGGGATGCGCGGGTCCGGGTCCGGGGTCCAGTGGGTGGAATGCGCGCGGTTCATCGTGGCGACAGTGGGCACGAAGTCGGCCGATCCGATGAAGCCGGAATAGTCGGTCACGGCGCTCAGCCCCTCCGGGGTCTGCAACAGGAACATGGCGTGCCCGATGAAGCGGATGCGCACGGTGTAATCTGGCAGCGGTTCGGACCATGACGCCTTGTGGATCATCCGAACCCCCGGCACGTCCTGCACCAGCGAAATGCAGTGGCTCGGGCGGCGGTCCTGGGCGGCGGCGGGCAGCGCCACCAGCGCGGCCAGGGCGAGAGCAAGAAGACGCATGGCGAATCCTCCGGTATGACGCCGAAAAGCTAGCACGGTCCGCGCCGGGGTCATGTCAAAACTCACCCCGTGGGCGCGCGCCCCCGCCTGTCGCTGCGCAGATTGGCGTAAAGCACATGATTGCGCCACCGCCCATCGATCTGGAGATAGCTTTGCGCGACGCCTTCGTACTTGAAGCCCGAGCTTTCCAGCACCGCGCGCGAGGCCACGTTTTCCGGCAGGCAGGCCGCTTCCAGCCGGGACAGGTCCATCGCCCTGAAGGCGTGGTGGGTCACGGCGCGGATCGCTTCGGTCATGTATCCCTGCCGCGCATAGCGCGCCCCGATCCAGTAGCCCAGCGTCGCCGCCATGGCCGGGCCGCGCCGGATATTGTCGAGCGTGATGGCCCCCAGCAGGTCGCCGGTTTCGGCATGGAACAGGAACAGCGGCAGCGCCGTGCCCCCGTCGATGCTGCGCCGGGCCCAGAGCACGCGGTTGGAAAACCCCCGGCGCGACAGGTGATCGGCGGCCCATGTCGGCTCCCACGGTTGCAGGAAGGCGGCGCTGTCGCGGCGCAGTGCGACCCATGCGAGGAAATCGGCCTGGTCCGGCGGACGCAGGCGCAGCCGTTCCGACGCGATCTGCACGCGGGTCCGGGACAGGCGGATCATGCGGCCAGACGCTCGCGCAGGTCCTCCAGCATGGGGGCATCGCCGACCGGCCCGTACAGCGCCATGGCCGCCGGTGCGCGGGCCACGAGCCCGCCGCTGTAGTCGCGGATGCGCGCGGCGCTGACGCCCTCGATCAGGTCCACGGTTTCCTGCAGGGGCGGCACGCGGTCCCAGATCGCCATGAGCCGCGCCAGACGTTCGGCCCGGTTCGACGGGCTTTCCAGCCCCATGAGCAAGCCGGCCTTCATCTGCGCGCGGGCACGGGCCAGTTCCGCCTCGCTCAGCGTGTCGGTGGCCTTGCGCAGTTCTTCGATGGTGATGCGCGCCAGTTCGGCCACCTGTTCGCCGCTCGTGCCCGCGTAGATCGTCGTCATGCCGGTGTCGGAATAGGCCGAGGCCTGCGCGAAGATCGTGTAGCACAACCCACGCTTTTCACGCACCTCCTGGAACAGCCGCGACGACATGCCCCCACCCAGTGCCGTGGCGAAGACCTGCGCGGTATAGATGTCCTTGTCGCGGTAGCTCGGCCCTTCGAGCGCGATGGCCATATGCGCCTGTTCCAACGCCTTGTCGGTGCGATGCTCGCCGCAGACGAAGCGCGCGGGTTCGGGCACGGCGAAGGGTGCGGGGCGCAGATGGCCGAAGATGCGCTCCGCCTCGGCCACGATCTGGTCATGGTCCACGGACCCCGCCGCCGACAGGATCATCTGGTCCGGCCCGTAGCGTTCACCGACGAAACCGAACAGATCCGCGCGCGAGAATGCCTTGATCCGCGCGGCGTCCCCCAGGATCGTGCGCCCGATGGGCTGATCGGGGAACGCGACCTCCTGCAACCAGTCGAACACGATGTCGTCGGGCGTATCGAGCGCCTGCCCGATCTCCTGCAGGATCACGCCGCGCTCCACCTCGATCTCGGCCTCGTCCATGGCCGGATTCAGGATGATGTCGGAAATCACGTCGAGCGCGAGCATCACGTCGTCTTCGAGCACCCGCGCGTAATAGGCCGTCATCTCGCGCGAGGTATAGGCGTTGATATAGCCGCCCACGTCCTCGATCGCCTCGGCGATCTCCAGCGCGTTGCGCCGCTTGGTGCCCTTGAACGCCATGTGTTCGAGGAAATGGGCGATGCCGTTCTGTTCCAGCCGCTCGTGGCGGCCCCCAGCGGTGACCCACAGGCCGATGGCCGCGGATTTCAGGCCGGGCATGCGTTCGGTGACTATGCGCAGCCCGTTGGAGAGACGATGAATCTCCACGCTCATGCGGGGATCCTTTCCTGGATAAGCTCTTCAATGGCCGCGAGGTCATTGGCGACGCGGGTGACCCGCTCGGGCCGGTCGAACAGGTCGGCCATGCGCGGGGGCAGCGCGGGGCGCGTGCCCATGGCCGCCTCCACCGCGTCGGGGAATTTCGCCGGGTGCGCCGTGGCGAGGGTCACCATCGGCACGGCCGGATCGGCGCGTTCGGCCGCGACCTTCACGCCCACCGCCGTGTGGGGGCACAGCACCTCGCCCGTGTGGGCAAAGGCGCTGGTGATCGTGGCGCGGGTCTCGTCCTCGGACGCGCGGCCGCTGTCGAACAATTCGCGCAGCCGCGCGAGCGCACCCTGGCTGATGGGGAAGCTGCCGGTTTCCGCGAGCATCTTCATCTGGTCGGCCACCGCCGCCCCGTCCCGGTCGTAGACATCGAACAGCACGCGTTCGAAGTTGGAACTGACCTGGATGTCCATGGACGGGCTGATGGTCGGTTCCACCCCGGACTTGGTATAGGCGCCTGTTTCCAGCGTGCGGTGCAGGATGTCGTTGCGGTTGGTGGCGATCACCAGCCGGTCGATGGTCAACCCCATGCGCCGAGCGATGTAGCCCGCGAAGATATCGCCGAAATTGCCCGTGGGCACGGTGAAGCTGACCTTGCGGTGCGGAGCCCCCAGCGCCGTGGCGGCGGTGAAGTAATAGACGACCTGCGCCAGCACCCGCGCCCAGTTGATCGAATTGACCCCGGCCAGCCGCACCCGGTCGCGGAAATCGAAATGGTTGAACGCGTCCTTCACCCGCGCCTGGCAGTCGTCGAAATCGCCGTCCAGCGCCAGCGCGTGGACGTTGGGTTCCACCGGCGTCGTCATCTGGCGGCGCTGCACCTCGGACACGCGGCCATGGGGAAAGAGGATGAACACGTCCACGGCATCGAGCCCCCGGAACGCCTCGATCGCCGCGGAGCCGGTATCGCCCGAGGTCGCGCCGATGATCGTGACCCGGTCGCCGCGGCGCTTCAGCGCCATCTCGAACATCTGGCCGATCATCTGCATCGCGAAATCCTTGAACGCGAGCGTCGGCCCGTGGAACAGTTCCAGCAGGAACTGGTTGGGCCCGGTCTGCACCATGGGCGCGCGGGCATCGTGGCCGAACCCCGCATAGGCCCGCGCGATGATGTCGGCGAATTCGGCATCGGTGAACGTGTCGCCAATGAAGGGCCGCATGATGCGGAACGCGACCTCCTCATAGGGCTGCCCCGCGAGCGCCGCGATATCGCCATGGCTCAGCGTCGGCACGGTTTCGGGCACGTAAAGCCCCCCGTCCCGCGCAAGCCCGGTCAGCATCGCATCCTCGAAGGTCAGAACGGGCGCGCGCCCACGGGTGGAGATGTATTTCATGCAGGCGGGCTTTCGGGTTTGCGGCGGCGCTGCGCCACGAAGAAGGCGGTCATCCCGGCCCAGACCACGGCCATGAGGAACCAAGTGACGGCGTATTGCAGGTGGTTGTTGGGAATGCCGGCGGTGGTCACCGGCAGCGGCGTAACGGCAAGCGGCGCCTCGTCAGTGCGGCGCACGACAAGCAGCACAGGCTCGGTCCCCAGCTCCGCGGCCATCAGTGCCACGTCGCGGGCGAAGAACAGGCGCCCCTCTGGATCGGGTGTGAAGCCGTCGGTCTCGTCCGGCCAGTGCAGGTTTCCCACGAGCGTCGCATCGACCGGCGGGCGATCCCGATCGCGGTCGGTCAGCCGGATGAAGCCGCGATCCACCAAGATCCTGCGCCCCCCCGTGTCGAAGGGCGCGATCACGCGAAATCCCGGCCCCACGGCCTTCAGGCTGGACTGCACGAGGATTTCCTCGTCGCCGATCCGCCCACGCGCCTCCACCGGAAGCCATTTGTGGCGCGCGGGGTCCGGGTCGGCGGGCACTGCGACGGGGGCGGCGGTCAACTCGGCCTCCATCCGTGCCAGCACATCCTCTTTCCAGTGCAGCCGCTGGACCTGCCAGACACCCAGCCAGATCAGCACCGCGGTGCCGAGAAGGCCGAACAGGATGGGCAGGGCGTGGCGCATCGGGGCTCCGGATGGGGTACGGAAACGGCAAGGCGCAGGCCATCGGCCCGCGCCCCGCTTTAAGCCATGGTCTGGGACAGGTTCAACCGCCCCAGATGTAGATCGACGCGAAGAGGAACAGCCACACCACGTCCACAAAGTGCCAGTACCATGCCGCGGCTTCGAACCCGATATGGTTGTCCGGGGTGAAATGCCCTGCCTGAAGCCGCAGCAGACAGATCGCAAGGAAGATCGTGCCCACGATGACATGGAAGCCATGGAACCCGGTCGCCATGAAGAAATTCGCGCCATAGATGTTGCCTGCGAAGCCAAAGGCCGCGTGGCTGTATTCGTAGACTTGGAAGAACGTGAACAGGATGCCGAGCCCGATGGCGACGACCAGCCCCCATTTCATGTCCTTGCGATTGTTTTCATGGACCAGCGCATGGTGCGCCCATGTCGCCGCAGCCCCCGAGCACAGCAGGATCAGCGTGTTGATGAGCGGCAGGTGCCATGGATCGAACGTTTCGATCCCCACGGGCGGCCACTGCCCGTCCACCGCCGGGCTGTCCGGTCCCATGGGGTAGAGCGCGTGCTTGAAGAACGACCAGAACCACGCCGCGAAGAACATCACCTCGGACATGATGAACAGGATGAAGCCGTAGCGCAGGCCGATCTGCACGACCGGCGTATGGTCGCCGACCTGGTTCTCGGTCACGGTCTCGGCCCACCAGCCATACATGACGTAAAGCACCATGATGAACCCGGCGAGAAACAGCCAGGGTCCGCTGCCATGCATCCAAAGCACGGCACCGAACAGCATGACGAACGCCCCCACGGACCCCAGAAGCGGCCAGAGGGACGGTGGCAGGATGTGGTAATCGTGGTTCTTCTCGTGTGCCATTGGGTCGCTCGCTCGTCAGTTCACGGAGGTTTGGTCGGCATCCGGCGCAAGCTGCGCCTGCTGGTCTGCCGGGATATCGGTCTCGTAGAAGGTGTAGGACAGCGTGATCGTGTGCAGATACTTCGCCTCGCGGTCGTCCACCATGTCGGGATCGACGAAGAAGGTCACCGGCATCAGCACGGACTCTCCGGGCTGGAGCACCTGCATCTCGAAGCAGAAACAGTCAATCTTGGTGAAGAACAGCCCCGCCGCATAGGGTGCCACGTTGTAGCTTGCGGTGCCCGCGATGGGCCGGTCGGTCGGATTATGCGCCTCGTAGAAGGCAAGACCCGTTTCGCCCAACCGGACCGTCATCGTGCGTTCGACCGGCTTGAAGGTCCAAGGCATGTCGCGGTCGGTGGATGCGTCGAAGCGGACCGTGACCGTGCGGTCGAGCACGCGGTCCGAACCCTGCTCCGCCTGCGACGTGGTCCCGCCATAGCCGGTCACGCGGCAGAACAGGTCGTAGAGCGGCACGGAGGCCCAGCCGAGGCTGCCCATAACCAGCACGACCCCGGCCGTGCCGATCGCCGTGCGCCGGGTGCCCGGCAGATTCCGGAACCACGCGATCATTGCGCGCCCTCCGCCGGAAGCATTTCCGGCCGCAGCACGTGGTCGAAGCCCTGGTTGATCCCGCCCCGGTCGATCTTGACCACGGTCAGCCCGAACATCACCGCGACGAAGGCGGCAAGCGCCAGCCCGAGCCCGAGATTGCGTCCGAAGCGGCGCTGGTGAAGATCGTGATCCTTGCCGAATGCCATCAGAACACCCCCCAGCCTAGGCGCACCAGCGCGGCATCGGCGATCAATGCCCCGAAATGCGCGAAAAGATAGTAGAGCGACAGGCGGAAGAACGCCTTTTCAACGGCGTAATTGTCAGCCTCCGCCGCCGCGTCGTCCCGGCGCCAGATCGCCACGGCGCCCTTCAGGAACATCAGGTTCAGCGCGATGGCAGTCGCAAGATAGACGGGCCCGCCGATCACCGTGAAGCCGGTGCCCACCGCGAGGATGGCCAGCACGACCGTATAGGCAAGGATGTGCCGCCGCGTCGCGGGGCGCCCATGGGTGACGTTCAGCATCGGGACACCCGCATCCGCGTAGTCCGATTTCATGAACAGCGCGAGCGCCCAGAAATGCGGTGGCGTCCACAGGAAGATCAGCGCGAACATCAGCACGCTTTCGACCGACATGCCCCCGGTCACGGCGGCCCAGCCGATCATCGGCGGAAAGGCCCCCGCGGCCCCGCCGATCACGATGTTCTGCGGCGTCCAACGTTTCAGCCACATGGTGTAGATCACGACATAGAAGAAGATCGTGAAGGCCAGCAGCCCCGCCGCGGCCCAGTTGCTCGCAAGCCCCAGCATCACCACCGAGATGCCGGACAGCGCCAGCCCCAATGCAAGCGCTTCGTCGGCGCGCACAGTGCCCGCGGGCACCGGGCGGCCGCGGGTGCGGCGCATCTTCGCGTCGATATCGGCGTCCCACCACATGTTCAGCGCGCCCGACGCGCCGCCGCCGAGGGCGATGAACAGGATGGCCGCGAACGCCTCCATCGGGTGCAGGCCGCCGGGCGCCACCACGAGACCGGCAAAGGCGGTGAACACCACGAGCGTCATGACACGCGGCTTGAGCAGCGTCACGTAATCGCCGAAACCCGCGTCACCGCTGCGGGTCTGGTCGAGCGTGCTGGTCAGATCGGTCATTCACGTCTCCGGCCGACCCCACGCGCGCAGGGCCGGTCTTGGCAAGGTCGGTCAGCGTGCGGCGATGTCGTAACCGGCGGGCGTGCCGGCGTAGTTCTCGCGCATTTCTTCAAGCCAGGCGGCGTACTTTTCTTCGCTCACGACCTTCACCGTGATCGGCATGTAGGCATGGGCCTGCCCGCACAGTTCCGAACACTGGCCGAAATAGACACCTTCCTGCTCGGCCTCGAACCACAGTTCGGCAAGCCGCCCCGGCACCGCGTCCTGTTTCACGCCAAAGGCGGGCACGGTCCAGGAATGGATCACGTCGGCGCCGGTGACCTGGACCACGATGGTCTTGCCCACGGGCACCACCATCGCCTCGGTCGTCGCCAGAAGGTATTCGTCGGGGGCGTAGCCCGCTTCTTCGAGCTCGTCGCGTTCCAGCATGAAGGCGTCGAAATAGAAGCCCTCGTCCACATATTCGTAACCCCAGTACCACTGGTAGCCGGTGGTCTTGATGGTGATGTCCGCCTCGGGGATCTCCTGCTGCTTGAACAGGATCGGCAGCGAGAATGCGCCGATGAACACGAGGATCAGGATCGGCACGATCGTCCATGCCACTTCGAGCGGCGAATTGTGCGTGAAGGTTCCGGGCGTCGGGTTGCGCTTTTCGTTGAATCGCAGGATGCACCATGCCAGCAGCGCGGTCACGAGGATCACGATGGCGACGATGATGACGTTGATGAAACCGTCGAGCCATTGCAGGTCGCGCGCCAGTTCCGTCGCCGCGGGCTGGAAGCCCATCGCGCCCGGCGTCGGCTTGCCGATCGTGGGCAGTTCGCCAAGCACGTCCTGCGCCAGCGCCGCCGTTCCGGTCATCAGGGCGGCCATGGCAGCGAAGGCGGGGGCAAGTGTCGTGCGCGTCTTGTGCATGATGTCTTCCTGTTGAACTTCCCCGGGTCCGCACGCACGATAGCCTGCAAGTCCGCACGGGGTGCGTTGCGATTTGGATCGCAAAAATCATATCTGAGGCAGCCAAACAAGAACCACGGGCTGCGACATTCCGGACCGATTGATCTGGATCAACGACAGGAAGCGAGGAAACTCATGGAGTCTGAAAGGTTTGACCCTTTCGCGGACCGGATCGACCCGGATGTCGCAGCCGCGCGGCTGCGCGCCGCGACCGACGGCGCGGACGACGGGGAGCTGTTCCTGGAACGCCGAAGGTCCGAGGTTCTCGGCTTCGACGACGGGCGGCTGCGCACGGCCAGTTTCGATGCCGCCGAAGGGTTCGGGCTACGCGCCGTGCGCGGCGATACCACCGGCTACGCCCATTCCACCGAGATCACGGAAGCCGCGCTGTTGCGCGCCGCGGATACCGCGCGTCTGGCCGTGGGCGCCGGTGGCGGGACGATGGCCGAGGCACCGTCGGGCACCAACCGGCGGCTCTACAGCGACGTGGACCCGGTGATCGAGGCGCCCTTCGCCGCCAAGCTCGCCACGCTGCGCGATATCGATGCCTTCGCCCGCGATCTCGATGCCCGCGTCGTGCAGGTGTCGGCGACGCTGGCGGCGAGCCGGCAGGAGGTCGTGATCCTGCGGCCCTGCGGCACGATCCTGCGCGACACGCGCCCCATGACGCGGCTCAACGTGTCGGTGATCCTTGAACAGAACGGGCGGCGCGAGACCGGCAGTTCGGGCGGCGGCGGGCGGCAGGCGCTGTCGCTGCTGACCGATCCAGGCCACTGGCAGGGCGCGGTGCGCGAGGCGCTGCGGATCGCAGCGGTCAACCTGGAGGCCGAGGCCGCGCCCGCAGGCGTGATGGACGTGGTGCTCGGCCCCGGCTGGCCGGGCATCCTGCTGCACGAGGCCGTGGGGCACGGGTTGGAGGGCGATTTCAACCGCAAGGGAAGTTCCGCCTTTGCCGGTCTGATGGGACAGCGCGTGGCCTCCCCCGGCGTGACGGTGCTGGACAACGGCACGATCCCCGACCGGCGCGGGTCGATCAGCATCGACGACGAGGGCACCGCGAGCAATGCCACCACGTTGATCGATGACGGCATCCTTGTCGGCTACATGCAGGACCGGCAGAACGCGCGGCTGATGGGCGTGGCGCCCACTGGAAACGGGCGGCGGCAGAGCTTCGCGCATCCGCCCATGCCACGCATGACCAACACCTACATGCTGTCGGGCAAGGCCGATCCGGCGGACATCCTGGCGGGGCTCGACGATGGCATCTATGCCGTGGGTTTCGGCGGCGGGCAGGTGGACATCACCAACGGCAAGTTCGTGTTTTCATGCACCGAGGCGTACCGCGTGAAGAACGGACAGGTCGGCGCACCGGTCAAGGGCGCCACGCTGATCGGCGACGGTCCCACCGCGATGCAGCACATCCAGGCCATAGGCAGCGACACCGCGCTCGATCCGGGAATCGGCAATTGCGGCAAGGCGGGGCAATGGGTGCCCGTCGGGGTCGGCCAGCCCACCCTGCGGATCGGGCGACTCACCGTCGGCGGTTCGGGATAGGGCGCGCATCTCGCCGGATCGGGGGAGAACACGAGGGAATTTTCGGGAAAATCGTCGTGAATTTTCCCCTCTTTACTTTGCGTTAATCGGTAGGGCGCAGCACTGGGATCACCCCAAGGGCGGAGCTGCGATGACGCAAACCCTGTTCTCCTCCACGACCACACCCCTCATCCCACCCAAGACGGACGAGGACAGGTCAGCGTGGCTCCGCCTCTTGCGGTCAAGGGGCGTCGGCCCCCAGACATTCTTTCGCCTCATGGGCGAACACGGCAGCGCCGCGGCGGTGCTTGATGTGCTGCCGGGGCTCGCGGCGCGGGCGGGCGTGTCCCAGTACAGTGCGGCCAGTGCCGAAGACATCGCCGCCGAGATGCGTGCCGGACGCAAGGCGGGCGCGCGGCTGTTATGTTTCGGCGACGCGGCCTACCCGCCGCGGCTTGCCGATATCCCCGACCCGCCCCCCGTTCTGTGGGTGCGCGGCGACCCGCAACACCTCGCCCGGGCAGCCGTCGCCATCGTCGGCGCGCGCAACGCGTCCAGCCTGGGCGAACGGATGGCCCGGAAACTGGCGCAGGACCTTGGCGCCGCGGGATTCGTGACTGTCTCCGGCCTCGCACGCGGGATCGACGCGGCAGTGCACGGGGCGACGCTCGGGACCGGCACGGTCGCGGTGCTGGCGGGCGGCGTCGATGTTGCCTACCCTTCGGAAAACGCGACACTTCTGACGCGGATCGCCCAGCAGGGTGCCGTGGTGTCGGAACAGCCCATGGGCCTGAACCCGCAGGCGCGGCATTTCCCGCGCCGCAACCGGATCGTGTCGGGGCTTGCCGCCGGGCTGGTCGTGGTCGAGGCGGCGGCGCGGTCGGGCAGCCTGATCACCGCGCGGCTCGCCGCCGAACAGGGGCGCGAAGTCATGGCCGTGCCCGGCCACCCGTTCGATGCACGGGCGAGCGGCTGCAACCTGCTCTTGCGCGACGGCGCCACGCTGATCCGCAGTGCCGATGACGTGATCGAGGCGCTGGGGCCGGCATCCGCGCGCGCTTCGGGTCCGGTTGCCGTGCCGCAGCAGGCCCGCGGCGACAGCCGTCCCGAGGTTTCGGGCGACAACGCGCCAGGACGTAAGACCCCTTCCCGGACGGATCGGCCCGACCCGCTTCGGGACCATGCCGCCGCGATCATGGCCCGGCTCGGCCCGACACCCCTGCCCGAGGACCAGTTGATTCGCGACCTTGCCCTGCCTGCCACGCAGGTCGCGCCCATGCTGATGGAACTGGAACTCGACGGGCGGATTCAGCGTCACGCCGGGGGCATGGTATCCCGGACCTGACGGCGCCGCCGCACGGGGCGCGGCGGATGGGCGTCATTGACATCCCCCGCCATGCGGTCACATCTGAGGGCCACCCGCCACCCAAGTTGCCGTGCTGGAGCCCTGAATGCCCGTCGTCGTCGTCGAGTCGCCCGCGAAAGCGAAGACCATCAACAAGTACCTGGGCGACAACTTCACCGTTCTGGCCTCCTACGGGCATGTGCGCGACCTGCCCCCCAAGGACGGGTCCGTCGACCCCGACCACGGCTTCGAGATGCTCTGGGAAATCGGCGCGGACAGCCGCAAGCACGTCAAGGCCATCGCCGACGCGCTCGCCCATGACGACACGCTGATCCTCGCGACCGACCCCGACCGCGAGGGGGAGGCGATCAGCTGGCACCTTCAGGAGGCGCTGACCAAGCGCAAGGCGATCAAGAAGTCGACCGAGGTCAGCCGCGTCGTCTTCAATGCCATCACCAAGGCCGCAGTGACCGATGCGATGAAGAACCCCCGGCAGGTCGACATGGAACTGGTCCATGCCTATCTTGCCCGCCGCGCGTTGGATTACCTCGTCGGCTTCAACCTGTCGCCCGTGCTGTGGCGCAAGCTGCCGGGTGCGAAATCCGCGGGCCGCGTGCAATCCGTGTGCCTGCGCATCATCGTCGAGCGCGAGATGGAGATCGAAGCCTTCGTGCCGCGCGAATACTGGTCGGTACGTGCGGCCCTCGACACGCCGCGCGGACATGGCTTCGTGGCGCGCCTGACGGAGTTCGGCGGCAAGAAGCTCGACAAGTTCAGCCTCGCAACCGCCGAGGCGACGGAAATGGCCGTCCACGCGGTCGCATCGCGCAAGCTGACCGTGGCGCGCGTGGAGGCCAAGCCGGGCACCCGCAACCCCGCACCGCCCTTCATGACCTCGACGCTGCAGCAGGAGGCCAGCCGCAAGTTCGGCTTCGGCGCGCGGCAGACCATGAGTGCCGCACAGCGGCTCTATGAGGCCGGGCTCATCACCTACATGCGGACCGACGGGATTGACATGGCGCCCGAGGCCGTGATGTCCGCCCGCGACGCGATCAAGGACCGCTACGGCGACAGCTACCTGCCCAATTCGCCCCGCATGTACAAGAACAAGGCGAAGAACGCGCAGGAAGCCCACGAATGCATCCGCCCCACGGACATGGGGCGCGACGCGGGCACGCTGCGCATCGCCGACAGCGACCAGCGGCGGCTCTACGACATGATCTGGAAGCGCACCATCGCGAGCCAGATGGCGGCCGCGCGACTGGAGCGCACGACCGTGGACATCAACAGCCCTGACGGCCAGGTGGTGCTGCGTGCCACCGGCCAGGTGATCCAGTTCGACGGCTTCCTGAAGGTCTACGAGGAAGGGCGTGACGACGCGGGCGACGAGGATGACGCCCGCCTGCCGCAACTGTCCGAAGGCGACACCGTCACGCTGTCGGGCGGCGCGCTGAAGCCGGATCACGACAAGGCCACGGCCAGCGCGATCCTGTCGCCGGATGGCGCGGTGCTGGGCCAGCAGCATTTCACCCAGCCCCCGCCGCGCTATACCGAGGCGTCGCTCGTGAAGCGCATGGAAGAACTGGGGATCGGTCGGCCCTCCACCTATGCCTCCATCGTGACCACGATCCAGGATCGCGGCTATGTCGCGCGCGACGGCAACCGACTGATCCCCGAGGACAAGGGGCGGCTCGTGACCGCGTTCCTGGTCAACTATTTTCGAAAGTATGTCGGCTACGACTTCACCGCCGATCTCGAGTCGCAGCTTGACGACGTCTCGGCGGGGGAGCGCGACTACAAGGAGGTGCTGGACCAGTTCTGGCGCGATTTCTCCGCGGCCATCGCGGAAACCGCCGATCTGCGCATCACCGAGGTGCTGGAAAAGATCAACGAGGTGCTCGAACCGCATCTCTTCCCGCCCACCGCCGACGGCACCGACCCGCGCCTCTGCCCGAATTGCAGCGCGGGGCGGCTGTCCATGCGCACGGCCCGGTCGGGCGGGGCGTTCATCGGCTGCTCGAACTACCCTGAATGTCGCTACACCCGCCCCTTTGGCCCCCCGGGCATGGAGGACGCAAGCGGCATTCCGCCCGAGGGCAAGCTGCTGGGCGAGGATGCGAGCGACAAGATATATGCCTTCAAGGGCCGGTTTGGTCCTTACGTCCAGCGCGGCGAAGCGACGGAGGATCAGCCCAAACCGCCGCGCCAGTCGATCCCCAAGGGCTGGCCGCCCGAGGAGGTGGATCTGGAAAAGGCCGTGAAGCTGCTGGCGCTCCCGCGCGAGATCGGCCCGCACCCCGAGGACGGCGTGACCATCTGGGCCAATATCGGGCGCTATGGACCCTATCTGAAACACGCCGAGACGATTTCCCACAAGGGCGGCACTAACGCCAATCTCGACGATGTGGAGGACGTGTTCACCATCGGCATGAACCGCGCGGTAGAGGTGCTGGCGTCGAAACCGGGTCGCGGCAAGCCCAAGACCGCCGCGCCGCTCAAGGAACTGGGCGAGCACCCCGATGGCGGCGCGATGTCGGTGATGAAGGGCCGCTACGGGCCCTACGTGAAATGGGGCAAGGTCAACGCGACCCTGCCCGACACGGTGGAACCCGACGACCTGACGGCGGAACACGCCATCGAGTTGCTGAACGCGAAAGCCGCGAAATCCGGCAAGAAGAAGCCCGCCGCCAAGAAGGCCGCGCCGAAAAAGACGGCAAGCAAGTCGGCAGCGAAGAAAGCCGCGCCGAAGAAAGCTGCCGCGAAGAAGGCCCCGCCGCGCGCCGCCGAGTGATCCGCCGCACCGCGGCATTTTGTTGACACCCCCGCGCCGCGCGGCCACAAACAGGGGCAAACGCGCAAGAGGGATTTGCATGAACAAGATCTACGGCACGGCGTCCGAGGCGCTGGACGGGCTTCTCCATGACGGGATGCTGATCGCGGCAGGCGGGTTCGGCCTGTGCGGTATTCCCGAGCTTCTGATCGACGCGATCGTCGACAGCGGTGTGAAGGACCTGACCGTCGCGTCGAACAACGCGGGCGTGGACGGGTTCGGACTGGGCAAGCTGCTGGACACCCGCCAGGTCCGCAAGATGATGTCGTCCTACGTGGGCGAGAACGCGGAATTCATGCGCCAGTACCTGTCGGGCGAGCTGGAGCTGGAATTCAACCCACAAGGCACGCTGGCCGAGCGCATGCGCGCCGGCGGCTGCGGCATCGCGGGCTTCTACACGAAGACCGGCTACGGCACGCAGATCGGCGAGGGCAAGGAGGTCAAGGTCTTCCGCGGGGAACATTACATCCTCGAGGAAGGGATCTTCGCGGACCTGTCGATCGTCAAGGCGTGGAAGGCGGACGAGACCGGCAACCTCGTGTTCCGCAAGACGGCCCGAAACTTCAACCCGCCCGCGGCCATGTGCGGCAGGGTCTGCGTGGTCGAGGTGGAGGAAATCGTGCCTACCGGCAGCCTCGATCCCGACCACATCCACCTGCCCGGCATCTACGTGCACCGCCTGATCCAGGGGCAGCACGAGAAGCGGATCGAACAGCGCACCGTGCGCCAGAAAGAAACTGCGTGATGCCACGTCCGCGGATCATCGGCGCGGCACAACTTGTGCCCGTGACAGATCTGGCCGCGAGCGTGGCATTCTACACTGGAACACTCGGCTTTTCCGAAGTGATCCGGGCCGAGGAGTGGAATTTCGTCACGGTCCGACGCGAGGGCGTGATGTTGGGGCTGCAAGGCAGTGCCGACAGCGATCTTGCGAAGATTACCGGGAACAACCTTGCCACCCAGGTCTGGGTGCGCGACCTTGGTGCGCTCTGGGCAGACCTGTCGCCCGCGCTTGCCGACCTGCCGGAGGGTCGTGTCAAGGCACCGTTCCGCCAGCCCTACGGCGTGCACGAATTCCACGTCAAGGATCCCGACGGCTTTCTGATGCTCTTCGCGGAAGCCAACGATACCGACCTGTCCGATTGAAGGAGGCAGACAATGCCCTGGGACCGCAACCAGATGGCCGCCCGCGCGGCGGAAGAACTCGAAGACGGCTGGTATGTCAATCTCGGGATCGGCATCCCGACGCTCGTCGCCAACTACGTCGGCGACAAGGACATCACGCTGCAATCCGAAAACGGCATGCTCGGGATGGGTCCGTTCCCGTATGAGGGCGAGGAAGACCCCGACCTCATCAACGCGGGCAAGCAGACCATCACCGAACTGCCGCGCACGGCCTATTTCGACAGCGCGACCAGCTTCGGCATGATCCGCGGCGGCAAGATCGCGGCGGCGATCCTGGGCGCGATGGAGGTGGCCGAGAACGGCGATCTGGCGAACTGGATGATCCCCGGCAAGCTGGTGAAGGGCATGGGCGGCGCGATGGACCTTGTCGCGGGCGTCGGCCGGGTGATCGTGGTGATGGACCACCAGAACAAGGCGGGCGAATCCAAGCTGCTGAAGCAGTGCACCCTGCCGCTCACCGGGACGGGCGTAGTGGACCGGATCATCACCAATCTCGGCGTACTCGACGTGGTCGAGGGCGGCCTGAAGATCGTGGAGACCGCCGACGGCGTCACCGAAGACGACATCCGCAAGGCGACAGAGGCGACCATCGTCGACTGACGCCACCCAAATCGACATGAAGACCCCGCCCGGAGCCGCATCCGGGCGGGTTTTTCGTTTCCGCGCGCTGGCCCTTGTCGCGCAGGCCGCCTAGGTGCCGCAGATGACAGCGCTTCCCACGCCCCTGCACGACTGGCTGGCCCGACGCGGCTGGTCGCTGCATCCGCACCAGCAGGACATGCTCGACGCCGCGCGTGATCCCGCCTGCCTGCTGATCGCACCCACCGGCGGGGGCAAGACCCTGTCGGGCTTCCTGCCCACACTGGCCGAACTGACAGAGACGCCGCGCACGGGGCTCCACACGCTATATGTCAGCCCGCTCAAGGCGCTGGCCACGGACATCCGCCGCAACCTGGAAACGCCCATCGCCGAGGCGGGCCTGCCCATCCGGGTGGAAGACCGCACCGGCGACACGACGGCAACCGCGCGGAAGCGCCAGCGCGCCGACCCGCCGCATATCCTGCTGACGACGCCCGAGTCGCTTGCGCTGCTCCTGAGCTACGAAGACGCGCCGCGCATCTTCGCAGGGCTGCAACGGGTCGTGGTTGACGAGATCCATGCGCTCGCCGAAAGCAAGCGCGGTGACCAGCTGATGTTGGCGCTGTCCCGGCTGCAATCGCTGTGCCCTGACCTGCGCCGCGTCGGGCTGTCGGCCACGGTGGAGGACCCGGCCGCCATCGCGCGCTTCCTCGCCCGCCACCCGCAGCCCTGCCGCATCCTGACCGCCGATCCCGGCCCCGCGCCGGACATCGCCCTTCTGGACGTGCCCGCGCCGCCGCCATGGTCCGGGGGCGGCGGGCGCTACGCCATCCCCGCAGTGCTGGATGCCGTCCGCGCCCACCGCACCACGCTGATCTTCCACAACACCCGCGCCCAGGCGGAACTGTTTTTCCACGATCTATGGCTGCAGAACGCCGATGCCCTGCCGATCGGCATCCACCACGGATCGCTGTCGCGCGAACAGCGCGCCCGCGTCGAAGGCGCGATGGTCACGGGCGACCTGCGTGCCATCGTGTGTACCGGATCGCTCGATCTCGGGATCGACTGGGGCGACGTGGATCTGGTGATCCAGGTCGGCGCGCCGAAGAACGTCAAACGCCTCGTGCAGCGGATCGGGCGGGCGAACCACCGCTACAACGCGCCGTCCAAGGCCCGCATCGTGCCCGCCAACCGGTTCGAACTGGTGGAATGCCACGCGGCGCTGGATGCGGTGCGCGCGGGCGCGCTCGACGGCGACCCGCGCGGGCCGGGGCCGCGCGACGTGCTCTGCCAGCACATCCTGATCGCCGCCTGCGCGGGGCCGTTCGACGCCGATGCGCTCTATGCCGAGGTCACAACCGCCGGACCCTATGCCGCGCTTTCCCGCGACGCCTTCGACGCCTGCCTCGATTTCTGTGCCACGGGTGGCTACGCGCTGCGGGCGTACGACCGCTGGCAAAGGCTGCAACAGCGCCCCGACGGCACCTGGCAACTGCGCGACCCGCGCGCCGCGCGCCAGATCCGCATGAACCTTGGCACGATCATGGATACCGACACGCTCAAGGTGCGGCTGCGCGGACGCGGCGGTGCGCCGCTGGGCGAGGTGGAGGAAGCCTTCGCCGCGACGCTCACCCCCGGCGACACCTTCCTGATTGGCGGGCAGATCGTGCGTTACGAAGGCCTGCGCGAGTTGACGGTGGAGGTCACGCGCCGCGGCGGCGACACGCCAAAGATCGCCACCTTCATGGGCACCAAGTTCGCCACCTCCACGCAACTGTCGGACCGCATCCTGACCATGATGGCGCAGGACGACTGGCCCGACCTGCCCGCCCACACGCGCGATTGGCTGCACCTGCAAAGGCGCGTGTCCCGGATGCCGCGTGCCGACCGGCTGCTGATCGAAAGCTTCCCCCATGACGGGCGCGCGCATACCTGCGTCTACGGCTTCGCCGGGCGCAACGCGATGCAGACGCTGGGCCTGCTGCTGACCCAGCGGATGGAGGACCTGGGGCTCGGTCCGCTCGGCTTCGTCGCCACGGATTATGCCGTGCTCGTGTGGTCGGTGGACCCGCTGACCGACCCTGCCCCGCTGTTCACGGGCGACAACCTGCGCACGGGGTTCGAGACATGGCTCGCGGGCAATGCCGTGATGAAACGCACATTCAAGGCCAGCGCCATCATCGCCGGGCTGATCGACCGCCAGAGCCCCGGCAAGCGCAAGACCGGGCGGCAGGCGACGTTTTCGTCCGATATCCTCTATGACACGTTGCGCAAATACGACCCCGACCACTTGCTGCTGCAGATCACGCGGGAGGAGGCGCGGCGCGGTCTCGTGGATTTCGGCCGGATCGAGGAGATGATCGCCCGCACCCGCGGCCGGGTTGATCACGTCACCCTGCCCCGTGTCACCCCGCTGGCCGCCCCCCTGTTTCTCGAACCCGGCCGCGTGCCGGTGCAGGGTGCAGGCGCGGAACGGTTGCTGGCCGAAGCGGCGGAACGTCTGCTGGCCGAGGCCGGGCTTGGGGCACCAGATACCGCCTGATCCGCGCGAAAGGGGCTGGCGGACGCGCGCCGCCCGCATAGACTGCGCGCAACCAACAAGGGAGACGACCATGAAACGCCGCCAGTTCCTCAGCCTCGCGCCCGCCGCCGGGCTGGCCACCCTGCCCGCGACCTTCGCCCGCGCCCATGGCGATGCGCCGCACGCGCTGCCGCAGGCCCAACGGCGCGCGGTGGGCGACATCACCGTGACCGCCCTGTCGGACGGGGGCATCGCGCTGGGGCACGCACCGTTGCAGGGCATTTCCGAAGATAACTACGCCGCGATCCTGACGGCCGCCCATCGCGATCCCGGCAACTTCCTGTCCGGTGTGAACGCGTTCCTTGTCGAAACAGGCGATCTCAAGGTGCTTGTGGATGCCGGCACCGGCGGCGCCTTCGGTCCCGAGATCGACAACCTGCCGGCCAATCTTGCCGCCACGGGGATCGCGCCGGCGGACATCACGCATCTGTTCGCCACCCACTTGCACCCCGACCACGTGGGCGGCGCGGTGCGAGACGGGATGGCGGTGTTTCCCAATGCCGAACTGGTGGTCCATGACGCCGACCGCGCGTTCTGGGGCGAACCTGCCAATTTCACCGCCATGCCCGAAATGATGCAGAACTTCGCCGCCCTCGCCCAGGGCGTGTTGACCGCCTATGGTGACCGGCTGCGGGTATTCGAAGCGGATGACGAGATCGCGCCGGGTCTCACCGCCATGCCGTTGCCCGGGCACACGCCGGGCCATTCCGGGCTGATGATCGCATCGGGCGACGACAGCCTGCTCATCTGGGCCGATATCGTCCATGTCGCACCTGTGCAGCTTGCCCGCCCCGAGGTCACGATCGGCTTCGACGTGGAACCGGCGCTGGCCGCGGCCACGCGCGCGCTGCTGCTCGACCGGGTGGCCACGGACCGGCTGATGATCGCCGGGTCACATATCGGCTTTCCGGGCCTCGCCACCATCGCGCGGGCGGGGGACGGCTATCTCGCCATCCCGGCGGCCTTCGACTACGGCGCGGCCTGATTACCCGGTCCGTTGCCCCTTGCGCCGCGGGCCGGAATGGGTTGAGAACAGGGCATGAACAGCCATGCCTTCACGTTCTGCGCGGAAACGTTCCATGCCTTGCCGTCCGGTGCACTCTGGTGGCCGGCGGCGGGGCTTCTGTGCGTGTCCGACCTGCATCTCGGCAAGGCCGAGCGCATGGCCCGGCGCGGCGGCCCGGTGCTGCCGCCCTATGACACCGCGGACACGCTGTCGCGGCTCGACGCGGCGCTGGCGGCGACCGGCGCGCGGCGGGTGGTCTGCCTTGGCGACAGTTTCGACGATCTCGCGGCCGGGGCGGCGCTGGCGGCCGATCACCGCGCCTGGCTTTTGCGGCTGATGGCCGGACGGGACTGGACATGGGTCGAAGGCAACCACGACCCCGGCCCGCTCGACCTGCCGGGGACGCACCGTGCGGCCCTGCTTGCGGGCGCCGTCACGTTCCGCCACATGGCCCGGCCCGGCGCGGCGGGGGAGGTGTCGGGACACTACCACCCCAAGGCACGGATCGCGCTGCGCGGGGCCAGCGTGGCGCGGCCCTGTTTCCTGGCAGATCGCTGCCGGGTGATCCTGCCCGCCTTCGGCACCTATACCGGCGGGCTGGCCACAACCGATCCGGCGCTTGACGGGCTGATGGGGCCGGAAGCCCGCGCGATCCTGACCGGCAGGCGCGCGCTGGCGATACCCATGCCCCGTCTTCCGGCGCGGCGCCGCGCCTGATGTAAGGGCCACGACGACCCATCCCGCATGCGCGTGTATCAGGGGTGCGCTGACCCCGCCATGAACAAGGAAACGGTTCGAGAGATGGTGAGCCGTGCAGGATTCGAACCTGCGACCCACTGATTAAAAGTCAGTTGCTCTACCAACTGAGCTAACGGCCCATCTTCTCGTCGCACGACGGTCGTTCCGTCGCGGCATCTCGGGGCGTGCAGGTGCGGTCTGGAACCGCGCGCCGCGTGCCTTGGGCGTTGCCTGTGCAGATGCAGCATCCGCCTCAGGCACCGCCCGTCGAGACCTGCGCTCTACAAAGCGCGGCACGGGGGGTCAAGGCACTTTGCGCAGTTTTTTCGGTGCGGGCTGGATTCCGCCCCGGTGCAGGTCTATAGGCCGCGCCATGAGCACAGAACAGGCGCCTGCACCGCTGCCCTTCGTCAAGATGCACGGGCTGGGCAACGACTTCGTGATGATCGATACCCGTCCCGGCCTGCCGCCGGTGACGGCGCCGCTGGCGCGCGCGCTGGGGGACCGCAACCGCGGGGTGGGCTTCGACCAGCTGGCCGAGATCCTGCCTGCGGACCGTGCCGCCCTGCGCCTGCGGTTCTGGAATGCCGATGGCAGCATCGCGGGGGCTTGCGGCAACGCCACGCGCTGCGTCGCCGCGCGCGAGATGGCGGCGACCAGTGCCGCGCATCTGACCATCGAAACCGACCGCGGCATTCTCGAAGCCACACGCGGCCCAGATGGGCGGGTCAGCGTGAACATGGGCCAGCCCCAGCGCGACTGGCGCGCGATCCCGCTCGCGCGCGACGTGGACACGATGGCGCTGCCGCTCGACGGGGCGCCTGCCGCCGTGGGCATGGGCAATCCCCATTGCGTCTTCGTCGTCCCCGATGCCGCCGCGGCGCCGGTCACCACGCGCGGCCCGCTGGTCGAACACGATCCGCTGTTCCCCGAACGGACCAATGTCGAATTCGTCCATTGTCGCGCCGACGGCACCCTTCGGCTTCGGGTGTGGGAACGGGGCGCGGGCGTCACGCTCGCCTGCGGGTCGGGGGCCTGCGCCACGGCGGTCGCCACCCATCTGCTCGGCCTGACCCCCCGCGCCGTCGAAATCGAGCTTGACGGCGGCTGGCTGTCCATCGACTGGCGCGACGACGGGGTCTGGATGACCGGCCCGACCGCCCATGTCTTCGACGGCACGCTGTCGCCCGCGTGGCTGGCGGGCGTGGCATGAGCGCGCCGGTCTTTTCCACCCATGGCTGCCGGCTGAACGCCTATGAATCCGAAGCGATGCGGCGCATGGCGGAGGACGCCGGGCTGACGGACGCCATCGTCATCAACACCTGCGCCGTGACGGCGGAGGCCGTGCGCAAGGCGCGCCAGGACATCCGCCGCGCCCGCCGCGACAATCCCGCCGCGCGCATCGTGGTGACAGGCTGCGCGGCACAGATCGATCCGGCAGGCTTCACCGGCATGGCCGAGGTGGACCACGTCATCGGCAATACCGAGAAGATGTCGCCCGGCACGTGGGCGGGGCTGGCGGGCACTGCAGGCACCGACCGGGTTCAGGTCAACGACATCATGTCGGTGACAGAGACCGCGCATCACCTGATCGACGGGTTCGGCACCCGGTCGCGCGCCTATGTGCAGGTCCAGAACGGCTGCGACCATCGCTGCACCTTCTGCATCATCCCGTTCGGACGCGGCAATTCGCGCTCCGTCCCCGCCGGTGTCGTGGTGGACCAGATCAAGCGGCTGGTCGACAGCGGCTTCCACGAGGTCGTGCTGACCGGCGTGGACCTGACAAGCTGGGGCGCGGACCTGCCGGGCAGGCCGCCGCTCGGCAATCTCGTGCGGCGCATCCTGCGGCTGGTGCCGGACCTGCCGCGCCTGCGCATCAGCTCCATCGACAGCATCGAGGCCGATCCGGACCTGATGGAAGCGATCGCCACGGAACCGCGCCTGATGCCCCACCTGCACCTGAGCCTTCAGGCGGGCGACGACATGATCCTGAAGCGCATGAAACGCCGCCACCTGCGCGACGATGCGATCCGCTTCTGCGAAGACGCACGGCGCCTGCGCCCCGACATGACCTTCGGCGCGGATCTCATCGCGGGCTTTCCCACCGAGACCGACGCGATGTTCGAAAACTCGCTGCGGCTGGTGGACGAGTGCGGACTGACATGGCTGCATGTCTTCCCCTATTCGCCGCGCCCCGGCACGCCCGCCGCGAAGATGCCGCAGGTGGACGGCATGGCCATCCGGGGCCGCGCCGCCCGGCTTCGGGCGGCGGGGGCGGCGGCGGTGGCAGCGCATCTGTCGGCACAGGTCGGGCAGATGCACGACGTGCTGATGGAAGCCCCCGATCTGGGCCGGACCGCGCACTTCGCCGAAGTGCGCTTCGACGCGCCCCAACCCGAAGGCCGGATCGTGCAGGCGCGCATCCGCGGCCATGACGGTACCCGGCTCGCGGCCTGATCACAGGAGTTGACTTAAGGTCATCCGCGGGCTTCGATGGCCGCCGGGAGGATTTGCACATGTTCATTTCAAGGAAGATATCGCGCCTGCTGGCCGTTGCGGCCCTTGTGGCACCCGCGGCGCTGTCGGCGTCGCCGCTTCCGACGTTGCCCGGCTATGGCGGGATCGGTGTTTCACCCGTCTACCCCGGTCCGGCCTTCGATTGGCCCGCGCCGTTCGTCGGATACGCGTGGTTCGTGGACATAGCCGGCGTCGATACCGTGCCGACCCCGGTCATCGATTTCACCGTGACCAACACGGCGCCGAACCCGGTGCCCGTGATGACCTTCCAGGCGTTCGGCAATTGCGACGGCACCGCCGCGCCGTGGAAACCCGGCTTCACGCTGTTCATCGACGATATTGAAACGCCGTGGACGAACGTGGACGATGCGCCCTGCGGATACCACGACTATCTCGATTTCGTCCTCCCGCTCGGCGAGACGCGGTTCACCGTCCTGCTGGAAGATGCGCCCGACGCAACCGCCAGCCATGTGGACGTGCGCTTCGGCGACGTGATCCCGGCGGTTCCGCTGCCGCCCGCTGCGGCGCTGCTGATGGGCGGCATCGCGGCGCTGGGGCTGGCCGGGCGGCGGCAGCGCGCCGGTTGACGCAACGCCGCGCGCAGGTCGGATCGCGCGCGCGGCGCCACGACCGCGGCAGGGCCTTGCCCGCGGGGCCGGTTCCTGCTTCACTCCGCCCAGACACGCGCCAACCGCCCGCCGGAGGTCATCATGGCCCTGCCCCTTGTTCCGACCGCCCTTGTCGCCGCGCGCTATGCCGCCGTGGGGCTTGCCGTCTATGCCGCGTGGCGTGCCGCCGCGCCCGCGCGCCGCGACCAACGTACCGAGGACGCGCTGGACGACCTGCCCGAAGGCACCACCCTGCACCGCGACGGTGAGGCCACGCGCGCAAGCCTGCGCCTGCGGCGCACCATCCGGCTGGGGGACAGCGGGCCGGGTGTGGAAATCGACCTTGCCGCGCTGGGGCGCCTGCGACTGCGGCGCGCATGACCCTGCGACTGCACGGCGCCCCGGCGTCGCCCTATGTGCGCAAGGTGCGCGTCTTGCTAGCCGAGGCGGGGCAGACCGACGCGGTCGCCTTCGTCACGGTCGCGGGGTCGCCCTTCGACACCGGCACCATGCCCATCGGCCATAACCCGCTGGGCCGGATACCGACGCTTGAACGCGATGACGGACCCGCCATCCATGACAGCCGGGTGATCTGCCGCTATCTCGACGATCTTTATGGCGCGGGCCTCTATCCCGCGCCGCCCGCGCTCTGGTCGGTATTGACGCTCGAAGCGACGGCGGAAGGCATGCTCGATACCGCTGTGGCGATGGTCTATGAACGGCGCCTGCGCGATCCCGCGCAGGTCAGCGAGGCGTTGCTCGATGCGTGGTGGGCACGGATCACGCGCACGCTGTCGGCCATCGAAGGGCGCTGGATGGCACATCTGGCCGGGCGGCTCGACATGGCGCAGGTCGCCGTCGGGGTCGCGCTGTCCTATCTCGATTTCCGCCACGGGACGCGCCAATGGCGCCCGGATCACCCGGCGCTTGCCGCATGGCATGCCGATTTCGCCATGCGCCCGTCGATGATGATGACGGACCCGGAAGCGGGCTGACGCCCCTGCCCGAGCGGATACCGCGACGGCGACAGGGATCGACGCCGCGGATCAGAAGTTGAAGCTGACGCCCAGGTTGACCGCGTTGGTCACGATGTCCGTCTCCAGCGTCCCGCCATTGTCGAGATCGGCCTCGTTCTGGGAATAGGTGCCCTTGTATTCCCCGAAGACCGACCAGCTTTCCGACAGGTCATAGGTGACACCGGCCATCCACGCGACCGCGGGCCCGGTCACCTGGTAGCCGAAGGTCTTGCCCCCCGTGGTCTTCACGTCGACATGCGGGTAGGCCAGTCCCAGACCGCCGCCCAGATACGGCGTCCAGCGGCGCTGCCCGGAAAACCGGCGCATCACGTTCGCGGTGATGATGTTCAACCCGTCCGTGAATTCCAGCCGTTCGAATCCTTCGTCCGCGAGGGTTTCGTCGTCGGCATAGACCTTGGTGTGGTTCAGCTCCAGCCCGAAGCCGAGATCGCCGCCCCCGCGCCACCACGTGCCGCGAAACCCGTAATGGATCGGCGCGTCGAAGGAATTCCCGTCCCAGCCGGCCGTGAAATCGAAACTGCCGACGCCACCCGGATCGTTGCCCGACACGTCGCTGTGCGGCGCGGTCTGCCAGCCGGAATACAGGCTGAGTTCGAATTCCGCCGCGGCCGGCAACGCAGCCAGCGCGAAGACGGCGGCCAAGCAGGCAACCGAACCGGCAGGACGCGGGCGGGACAAGAACATGGCGGATCTCCTGACGCTGCGGAGTCGGACGGGACGGAGTCGGACAGACCCCTCTCCAATATGCCGTTGCCGCGCAAGGCGCAAGAACGTGACCGCCCCACACACCGGATTGTGCACGGCGTTGCAGATACGCCGCGGCCCGCGGGGCGACGGGCGCCGCGGGGACGATCCGGGCGGCAAGTCCGGTAAAATGCGGCATTTCGCGCGGCATGTGCGCCATTGTCCGCTGGACGGGTCCCGCCACCCGGTCTAGTTACCGCCCATGGCTTTGCCGGTGTCACCGGCCACGGCCCCCATCGGGCCGAGCGCGCGACAAGATGGAGAATGTCCAGTGTCACACACAGAAGACCACGAAGGAACCCGCCGGGATTTCCTCTATTACGCCACTGCCGGCGCGGGCGCCGTCGCCACCGGCGCGGCCGTCTGGCCGCTGGTCAACCAGATGAACCCGTCCGCCGACGTGCAGGCGCTTTCGTCCATCCTCGTGGACGTCGGCGGCATCTCCGAAGGCACGCAGATCACCGTGAAATGGCTCGGCAAGCCCGTGTTCATCCGCCGCCGGACGCCGGGCGAGATCGAACAGGCGCGCGCCGTGGACCTGGCAAGCCTGCCCGACAAGATCGCGCGCAACGCCAATATCGACGGCGCGGCCGACGCGACCGACGAGAACCGCGCCCTGGGCGACTCGGGTGAATGGCTCGTGCAGATGGGCGTGTGCACCCATCTGGGCTGCGTGCCGCTGAACGACGCGGGCGACTACACCGGCCCCGACGGCGTCGGCGGCTGGTTCTGCCCCTGCCACGGTTCGCATTACGATACCGCAGGCCGCATCCGCCGCGGCCCGGCACCGGAAAACCTGCCCGTGCCGCCCGCGTCCTTCACGGACGACGCGACGATTCAACTCGGTTAAGGGAGAGACCGAATGTCCGGAATTCCTCACGACCATTACGAACCGAAGACCGACGCGGAAAAGTGGCTCGACCGCCGCCTACCGATCGTGGGCCTGCTGCATTCGACCCTGACCATTCCGACGCCCAGGAACCTCAACTGGATGTGGATCTGGGGCATCGTGCTGACCTTCTGTCTCGTGCTGCAGATCATCACCGGGATCGTTCTGGTGATGCATTACACGCCGGATGCCAGCATGGCGTTCGCCAGCGTCGAGCACATCATGCGCAACGTCAACGGCGGGCACATGCTGCGCTACCTGCACGCCAACGGCGCGTCGCTGTTCTTCGTGGCCGTCTACCTGCATATTTTCCGCGGGCTTTTCTACGGCTCTTACAAGTCGCCGCGCGAAGTCACCTGGATCATCGGCATGCTCATCTACCTACTGATGATGGGCACCGCCTTCATGGGCTACGTGCTGCCCTGGGGCCAGATGTCCTTCTGGGGGGCTACCGTGATCACCGGCCTGTTCGGCGCGATCCCCTTCGTGGGCGAAAGCATCCAGACCTGGCTGCTGGGCGGGCCTGCCGTGGACAACGCCACGCTGACGCGCTTCTTCTCGCTGCACTACCTGTTCCCGTTCATCATCGCGGGTCTTGTGGTCGTCCATATCTGGGCCTTCCACACCACCGGCAACAACAACCCCACCGGGGTGGAGGTGCGCCGCGGGTCCAAGGAAGAAGCCGAAAAGGACACCCTGCCCTTCTGGCCCTACTTCGTCATCAAGGACCTCTTCGCGCTCGCGCTCATCATGGTGATCTTCTTCGCCGTCGTGGGCTTCATGCCGAACTATCTGGGCCACCCCGACAACTACATCGAAGCGAACTCGCTGGCGACGCCCGCGTACATCGTGCCTGAATGGTACTTCCTGCCCTTCTACGCGATCCTGCGCGCCTTCGACGCCGAGGTCTGGGTCGTGCAGATCGTCAGCTTCCTGAGCTTCGGCATCATCGACGCCAAGTTCTTCGGGGTGCTGGCGATGTTCGGGGCGATCGCGGTTATGGCGCTGGCACCCTGGCTCGACACCTCCTCGGTCCGGTCGGGCCGGTATCGCCCGATGTTCAAGTGGTGGTTCTACCTGCTGCTGGTGGACTTCATGGTCCTGATGTGGGTGGGCGCGATGCCGGCCGAAGGCATCTATCCCTATATCGCGCTGCTCGGCTCGGCCTACTGGTTCGCCTATTTCCTCGTGATCCTGCCGCTTCTGGGCGTGATCGAGAAACCGCTCCAGCCGGTGGCCACCATCGAGGACGACTTCAACGCCCATTACGGCAAGGACGACGCGGCCGACCGCGGCACCGTCGCCACGCCGGCAGAATGACAGGGGCAAAGGGAACCATGCTCAAGAAACTGACCCTCGCCACCGCCACCGCGTTCGCCCTCACGGGCGGCGCGGCCTTCGCCGCGGGCGAAGGCGGGCACATAACCGACTACGGCTTCTCCTTCGAAGGGCCGTTCGGGACCTATGACGAGGCGCAACTGCAGCGCGGCCTTCAGGTCTATACCGAGGTCTGCTCGGCCTGCCACGGCATGAAATTCGTGCCGCTGCGCACGCTCGGGAACGAAGGCGGGCCGAACCTGCCCGACGACCAGGTGCGCGCCTATGCCGAGTTCTGGGAAGTCTACGACCCGGAAATCGACGACTGGCGCACCGCGCGGCCCACGGACCATTTCCCGCCCTCCTCCATGGAAACCGCCCCCGACCTGTCTCTGATGGCCAAGGCACGCGCGGGCTTCCACGGGCCCTACGGCACAGGCCTCAGCCAGCTCTTCAACGGGATCGGCGGCGCGGAATACATCGCCTCGCTGCTCACGAGCTACAATGGCGAGGAGATGGAACAGGCGGGTACGATCCTCTATGGCAACGACGCGTTTCCGGGCGGCTGGATCTCCATGGCGCCGCCCATCGACGACGGCTGGGTGGAATTCGCCGACGGGTCGCCCAACGATGCCGAGGCCATCGCGCAGGACGTCGCGGCCTTCTTGATGTGGGCGGCGGAGCCGAAGATGATGGCGCGCAAGCAGGCGGGGCTGACGGCGGTGCTGTTCCTGACCGTGCTGACGGTGCTGCTCTACCTGACGAACAAGAAACTGTGGGCGCCGGTCAAGGACCGCGCGAAAAAGGCCGACCATCCCGCGGAATGACCGGCCCTGGGGAGAAAAAAATCTAGCCACTAGAATTTTGATACCGGTGGCAGACCGATCACCCGGCAGACATCACGCGCCCCCTCGGGGGCGCGTCTTGCGTAGTGCGGCCCCCTTCGCGGCTTGAGCCTCGCGCCCTTGCCCGATACACCCCGCACACGTCCCCAGCCCCGGAGCCCGCGCCCCATGAGCCTCAACACTTTCGGCCATCTCTTTCGCGTCACCACCTGGGGCGAAAGCCACGGGCCCTCGCTCGGTGCCACGGTGGATGGCTGCCCCCCGGGCGTGCCACTCGATGCTTCCGCGCTCCAGCACTGGCTCGACCGGCGCAAGCCCGGGCAGAACAAATATACGACCCAGCGCCGCGAAGCCGACGCGGTCGAGATCCTGTCGGGCGTCTACGAGGGCCAGAGCACCGGCACCCCGATCCAGCTGATGATCCGCAACACCGACCAGCGGTCCAAGGACTACGGCGATATCGCCGACAAGTTCCGCCCCGGCCATGCCGATATCACCTACTGGCAGAAATACGGCATCCGCGACCCGCGCGGCGGCGGGCGGTCTTCGGCCCGCGAAACCGCCGCACGGGTCGCAGCGGGCGGCATCGCGCGCGCGGCCCTGGCGCAACTCGCGCCCGCCGTCGCCATCACCGGCTACATGGTGCAGATGGGCCCCCATGCCATCGACCGCGCCCGCTTCGACGCAGGCGAAATCGACCGCAACCCGTTCTGGACGCCCGACCCGCAGGCCGCCGCCGACTGGGCCGACTATCTCGACGCCCTGCGCAAATCCGGCGACAGCGTGGGCGCGGTGATCGAGGTGGTGGCGAAAGGCGTGCCACCGGGTCTGGGCGCACCGATCTATGGCAAGCTCGATACCGACCTCGCGGCCGCGATGATGTCGATCAACGCCGTCAAGGGCGTGGAGATCGGGGACGGCATGGCCGCCGCCGCGCTCACCGGCAGCGCCAACGCGGACGAGATCGCGATGGGACCGGACGGCCAGCCGATCTATGCCAGCAACCACGCGGGCGGCATCCTCGGGGGCATCTCCACAGGGCAGGAAATCGTCACCCGCTTCGCCGTGAAGCCCACATCGTCGATCCTGACGCCCCGCGCCACGATCACCCGCGGCGGGGAGGCGGCGCAGATCGTCACCAAGGGCCGCCACGACCCCTGCGTCGGCATCCGCGCCGTGCCGGTGGGGGAGGCGATGATGGCTTGCGTGCTGCTCGACCACCTGCTGCTGCATCGCGGGCAGGTCGGTGACGGTCCGCGCGGGCGCATCGGCCCTGCCTGATCGCAGGGCCGCGCAGGAACATTCGGCGCGGCCATCCGCGTCAGCGGAACACGGTTGCAGCGCGCCGCCCACAAGCCCTGACAGCACCGCCCGTGGTATGCACCCGGTCCCGGCCGTCGCGCCCTGCCACCGAAACCCGCGGGGTGGACAGGATCAGGCTGCAGGCGGCGGCGTCACGGCGCGGGACAGTTGCACGGCGAGAATTCCGGCGGTGATGATCGCCACGCCCAGCGCATCCAGCCCGCGCACAGGCTCCCCCAGAACCAGCGCCGCGATGCCCACGCCGAAGACCGGGTTGAGGAAATGGAAGGTCGCCGCCCGCGTCGGCCCGATCCGGTTCACCAGCACGAACCACACCAGCGTCGCCGCCAGCCCCGGCACCAGCACGGTGTAGGCGAAGGCGATCGCCAGCGGCACCGACCAGTCCACCGCCCATGTCTCGGTCAGCAGGGCCACGGGTGCCAGCACCGCAGCACCCACCAGCATCTGCAGACCCACGATCATCAGCAGGTTCCCGCCCCCCGCGGACGCGCCGCGCACCGACAGCGTCGCCACCGCCAGCGCAAGCACGCCCACGACGCACAGGCCAAGGCCCACCATGTCGGCCCCGCCGGACACGCGGCTGCCCATGATCAACACGACACCCGACAGCCCGGCCACCAGCCCCGCCACGGCCTGCGCCCGCAGCCGCTCCGCCCCCATGGCCCAGCCGGCGGCCGCCACGATCAGCGGCATCGACGACGCCACGATGGACGCGAGCCCCGCCTCCACCGTCTGCATGGCCACGAAGAACAGCCCCAGGTACAGCGCGTTCTGGCACAGCCCGAAGATCGCCGTCGCGCGCCACTGGCCCCGCGTCAGGCGCCAGCCCTGCCCCAGCGCGCGTGCCACCGCGATCGCCACGAGCCCCGAGATCACGAAGCGGATCGCCAGCGACGTCACCGGCGGCGCCGCGGCAACGATCACCCGCGCCGAGGTGAAGGCCGAGGACCACATGAACGCGAAGGCGAGCCCCATCGCGATTGCCTTGATATCCATGCCCTGTCCCTGCCCGATCCGGTATCCGCGCGGACCCTGCGCCGGGCGCGCGGCGGGTGCAAGCCGAACGCCCGCCCCCCGAACACGAAAAAGGGCCGCGTCCCCGCGACCCCCGGCCCGCCATCCGATGGGGGCACCGATGGAACGATCCCGGCCGCGTGCCGGGTCGCCCGCCCGGATCAGCCGTTCACGCTTTCCTTCAGCGCCTTGGCCACGGTGACCTTGACCACCTTGTCGGCCTCTTTCTTGATCTGCTCGCCGGTGGCGGGGTTGCGCACCATCCGCTCGGGGCGTTCGCGGCAATAGATCTTGCCCACGCCCGGCAGCGTCACCGCACCGCCCGCCGCGACCTCGCGGGTGATCAGGCCGGTGATGGCGTCCAGCGCCGCGCCCGCGACCTTCTTGTCCGCGCCCATCTCTTCGGCCAGCGCCGTGACCAGTTGCGCCTTCGTCATCGGTTTGTTCATTCCAGAGCCTCCTGTGCCTGCCACATATGTCCTTGTCGCAATACCTTAGCTGCAGGAAATCCTGCTCCACAACGCTTTTCGCCTGCAATTGCTGGGGATAAGCCCGAAAAACCGCGCTTTTGGGCCCATCTTGCCCGTCACGCACCCGTCACGCGCCTGTCATGACCGGGTCACGGACCCGTTACAGGAACGCCGTCTCCTCGAAGGACCTCAACTTGCGGCTGTGGATGCGGTCCAGCGGCATCTCGCGCAACAACTCCATCGCCCGGATTCCGATCTCCAGATGCCGCGACACCTGCGTGCGATAGAAATCGCTGGCCATGCCCGGCAGCTTCAACTCGCCATGCAGCGGCTTGTCCGACACGCACAGTAGCGTGCCGTACGGCACCCGGAACCGGAACCCGTTCGCGGCGATCGTCGCACTTTCCATGTCGAGTGCTATAGCGCGCGACTGGCTCAGCCGCCGCACGGGGCCGGAATGGTCGCGCAGCTCCCAGTTGCGGTTGTCGATGGTCGCCACCGTGCCCGTGCGCATGATCCGCTTCAGCTCGTACCCCTTCAGGGCGCTGATCTCCTCCACCGCCTGGGCAAGGGCGATCTGGATCTCCGCCAGCGGCGGGATCGGCACCCATACGGGCAGATCGTCGTCCAGCACATGATCCTCCCGCAGATAGGCGTGCGCCAGCACGAAATCCCCCAGCCGCTGGCTGTTCCGCAGCCCCGCGCAATGCCCAACCATCAGCCAGGCATGGGGCCGCAGCACGGCGATGTGGTCGGTCGCGGTCTTGGCGTTGCTCGGCCCCACCCCGATATTGACCAGCGTGATCCCGCCGCCATGGGCGCGCTTGAGGTGATAGGTCGGCATCTGCGGCAGTTTCGGCAACACCGGAAGGTCGCCGTCGGGGGTGGTGATCTCTGCATTGCCGGGACCGACGAAGGCGGTATAGCCGCTTTCCGGGTCGCCCAGTGCGCGCCGCGCGAACGCCTCGAACTCCTCCACGTAGAACTGGTAGTTGGTGAACAGCACGTGGTTCTGGAAATGCACGGGATCGGTCGCGGTGTAATGGGCCAGCCGCGCCAGCGAGTAATCGACCCGCTGCGCCGTGAAGGGCGCCAGCGGCTCGGACCCGTCCGCCGCCGGGGCCGCCGTGCCGTTGACGATGTCGTCATTGGTGGTCAGCAGGTCCGGCACGTCGAACGCGTCGCGCAGCGCGAATTCCAGCGCCCCGTCCTGCGGCACGGACTGCCCCGCCATGGCGAAATGCAGCGGCATCGGCGTCAGCGACGGGCCGATCGTGACCGGCACGTTATGGTTGCGGATCACCAGCCCGATCTGTTGCGTGTAATAGTCCCGGAACAGGTCGGGCCGCGTCACCGTGGTCGCATAGACGCCCGGCTGGCCCACATGGCCGAAACTCAACCGGCTGTCGACGGGCGCGAAACTGCTGACCGCCACGCGGATCTCGGGATACATGGCGCGGTAGCGGCCCGGAAGCTGCCCGCCCGTGACGGCGGTGCGGAACCCGTCGCCCAGGAACGCCACCGCCTCGTCATAGAGCGCGATCAGGTAGTCGACCGCGGCGGTGGCATCCATGAAATCACGGGCGGCCCGCGCGGGCGGGGTCAGGATCGGCTGGGCTTCGGACATGGGGCATACCTTCGACAATCTCGGGATGAACAGGCCACAGGCCCCAGCCCGCCGCAAGCGCTTTTCCCGCGACCCGCACACGTCCCGTTAACCACGGGCGGCCTACACAGGACAGGTCGAAGGCACCCTGCGGAACCTGCCGGGACGGCGCAAAACGCGCCCACCTTCACGGTCAATGCCGTGCCTGCGGGGCGGCGGGCACAACGCCCGTCGCCATCGCATCCCCCCGCACGTCGCGACGCCACCGCCGCGGCACGTCCCACGCCGCCGGCGGCGCCGTGCCCGGCCG
>NZ_QDFI01000036.1 GCF_003254465.1 Meridianimarinicoccus zhengii | reverse complement strand
AGCGTCCGGCGCTCGGCGTCCGGCGCCTCGACCGCGACGGTCCAGGCCTCGCCGTCCGGCCTGGCCGCGCCAACATTGAGCTGCTGAGGGCCCGTCTCGTCGCGGTACCATGAGGCAGGAGCTGCACCAAGTTTGTTTCAGACCCAAGATTGCGTGCCGATTGACAACTTGCGGCCATGGTCGTGGCAAAGGCGGGACAGATCTGCCGCGTGCGGCTGCACCGCGCCGCCATCCGCGATCGGTCCATTGAGGCTGGCGCACTCTGCGAGGTGGCGGGCGGCGTTGCGGGAGCGGCTGACCGCGCCGTTTCAAGTGTGACGTTGATCATCGCGCGCAGCGCCAGCATGACCGCCACAGGGGGCCCCTGTCTGGCTGGCGGACCGCGCGCGTGCCGAGCGGCAGGGCCTATTGTAGCGCTATCCGGCGCGCCACGGCCATTGCGCCGAATGCCGAGGCAATCAGCCATGCGCCCGCAGGCAGCGGCACGGCCCCCACACTGTCGGCGGAAGATGCTCCGTAGACCGCGAAGCGCGTCAGCTTGGCCGGATCGTCCATGCCGTCCGATCCAGGTATCCAACCGCCGGCCAGTTCGCCCTCGGTCAGCAGGTGAAACACCGTCCCGTCGGTTCCCTCCAGCGCGACCATCAAGTCATCGAAGGCCGAGACGTCGCCGGAGAACGACCACGACCCATCCTCGCCGAGGATCGAAGGCGTCGTCTCCGCCGCAAGCGCCGCCTCCTCGGCGCGCTTCTGCGCATCGTCGTAGATCGAACGCGCCGTGGCGAGATTGGCTTGTTGGATGGCAACGTCGAATTCCGCCTGATCCTTCGCGTCTTCCAGTGCCTGTATCTCCGCCTCCGTTTGCGCCACACTCTCCTCCGCGCGAGAGACAGCCCCCTCCAAAGCCGAGATAATTGCGTCGGCATTGTCGACGGTAGCCTCTGACTCCAGAATTCGAACTGGCAATCGATCAAGTAGGAATTGAGCCCTCTCCTCATCTCTTGATCCGGGCTCTGCCGCGTCGAGCATGTCTTGATAATCCTGCCGCCTGGAATCGACATTTTCCAAGAAGTCGGCGGCGCGCTGCACCTCGTCCTCCTTTCGCGACAGTCTTAAACGCTGCTCGTCCAATCGTTCTTGCATTCTCGCCAGTTTGTTCGACCTTGTTCTGTCGATGTCTTGCCCGATCGACTCGACGGCTTGCTGGGCTTCGACGATGTCCGCCTCGGTCTGCTCGACCGTGCTCATCACAGCCTGCGCCTCGGCCTCTCGCTCGGCTGCGACTTGCGCCGCGGTAGCCGCTTCGGGGTCGTTATCGCTCCCCACGCTCAGCCCGCCGGAAGTGAAGCCCTGTGTCTCTCGCGTTGCATCCCACGGCGTCGCGACCGAGGCGAGTGGGTCCCATGACGAGACGCCGAAGAGTCCCGAGGTAGTCGCAGCGTCGATCCCGCCGTCCAGAATGCCGCGGCAGGCCAGCGACCCGTCGAGGTTCTCGGCCGAACAGGTCGCGCCGGAGATGCTGGCGGCCTGCGCGGTAGAGGTGGCCAAACCGGCTGCGAGCGCGAATGCACCCACGATAAAGGGGGCGTGCGATGACATGCGGATCATACTTTGAATACCTCCAACAAAGATATTTGCTTGATTCTTCTAAGGCTTACCACACGCTGGGTCCATTCGCCAAGGTAGTGCCCGACCAGTGGTGCAGGAGACCGACTTCGCCTTCCTGAAGGTCGTCGCCATTGTGGGGCTGGTACTACCCAAGCACCATCCTGGAGGGCTTCAGCCGCGACGTGATTGCCCCGAAGCCCGGCACTACGATGCTGGGCAAAGATATCAGCGGGATCCTCGGACTGACGATGGAAGAGTCCGACTGTGACCACCTGTCAAGCTGAAATCCGGTGCCGTTGGCCGCCGCTTGCGAACTAGCCATAGTGGGATTGCTAAAAATCTGATGCGCCGTTTTTGCCAGGATCGGCTCAGAGCCGCCATGCGGTAGCGCGTCACGCAGCTCTCGGCCTGGCAAATCCTCCCACCGGCCATGTGATGACCGCAGGCAGCCCTTCCACGACAATCGTGCGCGGCGCAGCATCACGGCGAGCCATCGACACGAAGGGCGGGAAGTGTGAATTCGGCGCATATGCGCGCCCATCGGGCCGCGACACAAACAGCGGACATTCGAGCGGGCGACAAGACACGAACCGCGCCGCACTGCCGCGAAGCAGCTTGAGCCTGAAAGAACCGTGACGGTTTCGAGATTTCAGCTTGCGAAGCTCTGATTGATGCAAATCACGGCGGGCTTTCTGGAATCGCGTAGGTAGTGGATCGCACCATTTGATTTGCAGCACATGCAATCCCAATCTCCTACATGAAGAGGATCGAGGTCAGATGCCGCCGCGTCCCCTGCCGCTTTACCTTGCCATGACCTTCCTGATCACTTGGGGGCTGATCGGGGTCTACATCCTCGCCCCCGAACTGGCCGCGGCAACGTGCGGTGCGATCAGCGGCGCGCATCCGTTCTTCTTCATTGCGACATGGTCGCCTGCAATCGCGGCCTTCGTTGTCGTCTACCTGCATGGCGGCATACCTGGCATCCGGGCCTTCCTGTCCCGGTTGCTGCTCTGGCGGTGCGCATGGGGCTGGGTAGCGTTCATCCTGCTCTTCCTGCCGCTGGTGTTCGTCGCGGGCTCGCTGATCAAGGGCGGCCCGTTTCTGGCGCCCGTGCCGCCCGAGGGGTTGGACCCGGTCGTAGCGCTGCTGTTCATGGTGCTATTGCTGGGCCCGATCGAGGAATTCGGCTGGCGCGGCGTCATGCAGCCCCTGTTGCAACGGCACATGGCGCCGATCTGGGCGGGTCTGATCGTCGGCGCGACATGGGGGTTCTGGCATCTGCCGGCGTTCTTCCTGTCGAGCACCGTCTATGCCGACTGGAACTTCCTGCCCTTCTTCATCGGCAATGTGACGCTTGCGGTGCTGGTCACGCCGATCTTCAACAGCGCGCAGGGCAGCCTCATGTGGCCGATGCTGTTCCACTGGCAGCTCATCAACCCGTTCTGGCCCGATGCGCAGCCGTGGGACACGATCATCCTCGTCATCGTGGCCGCGATCGTCGTGTGGTGGAACCGAGACACGATGTTCACCTGTGACGGGGCGGTGACCGAGGTCATCCCGGCCAAGCCGGCCTCGGCCCCAAAAGCCGCGGAATGAACGCATGCGTACAGTCCTCACCGCAATCGTGCTTCTGGCGCTGGTCGCTGCCGCGACGCCCCTGATGGCACAAGCCGCGCCGGTCTTGTCGACGCAGTTGCAAGCAACGCTGGAAGATTTCCTTGAACGCCATGCCTTTCCGGGCGCGACCGCCGCGTTTGTGCTGCCCGATGGAACGGTCGTGACCGCCGCAACGGGCCTTGCCGATGTCGAGTATGCCCGGGCCATGACGCCCGAAACACCGATGCTGGCGGCAAGCATCGGCAAGAGCTTCGTGGCGGCGACCGTCCTTGCGCTGGAAAGCGAAGGGTCGCTGTCCCGCGCTGACCTGCTGTCCGCGCATCTCGGGGATCGACGGTGGTTCGGCGCGCTGCCCAACGCGAACAGCATCACCATTGGCCACCTTCTGCACCACACGTCCGGTTTGCCAGACCATGTGCACCTGCCGGCGTTCCAGCAGGCTTGGGCCGGGATCATGTCAGGCGAAGGCGACTTCGATCCCGAGCGCCTCGTGGCGTTCGTGACCGGCGAGCTCCCGCTGTTCGACGCCGGTACTGGCTGGGCCTACAGCGATACAGGCTATTTCCTGCTCGGTCTGGCGATCGAAGACGTGACGGGTCGGCCCTGGCAAGAGGCGGTCGTCACGCGCTTTCTCGAACCGCTGGGCCTGACGGGCACCTTCCCATCGGGCCGCCCCGACCTGCCCGGGCTCGCCATCGGCTATGTCGCGTTGGACAATCCCTTCGGCTTGCCCGAGCGCACCGCCGATGCCGAGGGGCGACTGCTGTGGAATCCGGCGGTGGAATCCGCGGGCGGAGGCTTTGCCTCCACGTCAGCCGATCTGGCGCGCTGGGGGCATCTTCTGTTCAGCGGCGCGGCGATGGACGCGCCCTATCTCGACAGGTTGCTCAACGGCGTGCCAGTCGATCCGGACGCGCCCGGCATCCTCTACGGCGCGGGCGTCGCGATCCACGCGGAGACCCCCAACGGTCCGGTCTACGGCCACGGCGGCTGGATACCCGGCTATGTGTCGAGCCTGCGGCACTACGCCGATCACGGCGTCACCGTCGCCTTCCAGATCAACACCGACACCGGCATCATGGCCGACACAAGCGATCTCGTGCCGATGCTGGAAGCCGCGCTGGCCAAGCTTGCGATCGAGGCTGTCCGGTGACGGCGCGGCGCGGACTGCTGACCGGCATTGGCAGCATTGCGCTCGCGGTCGGCGCATGGGGCACGGGCGCCTACCGCGCCACGATGGCAGCGGCAGAGGCCCGCATCGCCCGGCGCAGCAGCGTGATCGACACATCTGCCGGGCCGCTCGAATACGCGGTTGCGGGCAGCGGGCCACCCTTGCTGATGATCCACGGCACCGGCGGTGGTTTCGATCAGGGCCTTCTGTTTGCCCACGGCCTTGTCGAGGCGGGCTTCCGGATCGTCGCGCCCTCGCGCTTCGGTTACCTCCGAAGCAGCTTCCCCGACGATGCCTCGCCAGCACACCAGGCGGATGTGCTGTCGGAGTTGCTCGACCATCTCGGCCTTGAGCGCGTCGCCGTGGCTGGGGGGTCGGCGGGCGCACTCATCGCGGCAGAATTTGCCCTGCGCCACCCGGACCGCTGTGCGCAACTGATCCTGATCGTTCCGGCGGCGAACCTGACCGGCCGCGACCCGGTCGAATTCTCCGCTTTGCAGCGCATGGCGGTGGAGCGTGTCCTGAACTCGGATGCCTGGTTCAGGGCCTTCGCGACACTTGCCCCGGAGACGCTTCTGAACACGCTGCTGGCAACGGATCCGGCCCTGCTCGACCGGGTTTCGCCGGATGAGCGCCGCCGGGCCGACCTGATCCGGGAAGGGTTGATGCCGATCAGCCGCAGGACCGATGGCTTGCGAAACGACGGTTACTGGGCGGGGGCGCCCACGCAGACCGCCTTCGAGGACATCACGACACCGACGCTGATCCTGTCCTGCGCGGACGATCTGTTCGGCACGGCCGACACGGCCCGGCTGCTGGCCGCCCGCATCCCCGGCGCGCGGCTGGTCATCTATCCCGACGGGGGTCACATCTGGCTCGGCCACGATGCCAATCTGACGCAGGACATTCGCGAATTCATCACCGGGACATCCCGTCCCTGACCCATTGAGGAGAAGCCCGATGCCCTGGAACCGTGTCATGCTGAAGGCCTTTGGCGGCCCGGAAAACCTCCAACTGGAAACAGTCGCCGACCTGCCCGAGCCGGGCGCGGGCGAGGTGCGCGTCCGCGTGCTGGTCAGCAGCGCGGCCTTCACCGACGTGATGATCCGCAAAGGGATGTATCCGGATGTGAAAGACAAACCGCCTTTCACCCCGGGCTACGACATGGTGGGGATCGTCGACGCGACGGGCCGCGGCGCGACGCGCTTCACACCGGGCGACCGGGTTGCCGACCTGACGACCATCGGCGCCTATGCGGAATATATCTGCGTGCCTGAGCATCACCTGACGCCCGTGCCCGAGGACGTGTCCGAGGTCGATGCGCTCGGCATGATCCTGTCGGCGGTGACGCCCTATCAGATGCTGACCCGCGTGGCGAAGATGCAGGCGGGCCAGAGCCTGCTGATCCACGGCGCGGGCGGTGCGGTGGGAACGGCCATGTTGCAACTGGCACGCGATGCCGGGATTGCCGCCTTCGGCACGGATGTCGCGAGCAAACACGAGCTGATCCGTAGCCTTGGCGCCACGCCCATCGACGCCAACGCGCCCGAGGCGGCCCTGCTCGAGGCCACGGGCGGCGGCGTCGACGTGGTTTTCGACCCGCTTGGGGGCGACAGCCTGCCACGGTCGCTGCATGCGCTGAAGCCGGGCGGGATGCTGGTAGCCTTCGGCTTCCAGAACGAGGTGCTGAGCCGCGGTGGATCGATTCCGATGGATTTCGTCAAACTCACGCTTTGGGACTGGCTGCCGAACGGCCACGCGGCGGCCTTCTATTCGATCGGAGCGATGCGGCGGAAACATCCCGACTGGTTCCATGAGGATCTCGCGACCCTTTTTGACATGTTGGTCGAAGGCCGGATCAAGTCCGTCGTCGCCGAGGTGTTGCCGATGGCCGAGGTTCGACAAGCCCACGAACGGGTCGAAGCGGGTAACGTCGCCGGCAAACTGGTGCTGCGGGTGTCCGCACCATGACCACGTCCGACAAGGCGCAGGTTCGGGTGCCACGGATCGATCACCGTGGCGACCACTTCGTCATCGCCCCGTGGTGTGGACATTGCCGACCGGCCGCGCGCGGCAGGGGAGGAACGTACGCACCGGGATATTCGCCGTCAGGCCCCAGTCACCTGCCAGCACCGAGTGATACGAGGCGTGGCATGATTTATTGTCGTGTCTCTTTGGCGTGCCCGGTGCTGCGCGTCAGGCTTGCCGCGCCTGGGCTTGCAATAGTGCAAAGGTCAGGGCGACGATGGCCACAGCCTGCCTCACCCACCCGCTCCGGCCAGCCGGTCCCCGCGCACGAGAAACCGTCCTTCGATGCGCAGCGCCAAGGGTTCGCCCGCGATCGGTGATGCCCCATCGGGCGCGGGACGCTGCGCATGGATATGCAGATGCGGCTCGCTCGAAGCGCCGGAATTGCCGACCTCGCCAAGCACATCGCCCACTGACACCACGTCGCCCGGCGCGATGCCGAGACTATCCTGCCGCATGTGGGCGAACACGATCTCGGCGTCGCCACAGCGCAGGATCACATGGTTGCCGAGCCGGTTGACCGGATCCTGCTGCGGCACCTTGAAATCCGGCATGCCGCCCTCGACCGCAACCACGTTTCCGTCGCAGGGCGCCCGAAGCTCGGCACCGAAGATCGCATAGGCGGCGGGATCGGCGGGGCGCCAGCCCTTCGCGCGCAACCCCCATGGCCCGAGACCGAAGAAATCCACCGCGTAGGATTGCCCGCGCCAGGGAAGGTAGCGTTCGACGGTGGTATCGAGCGTACGCATGTGCGCGTTGACGAGCGGGGTCGAGCCGCCGTTCGCCACGAGATAGCGCCCCGGCCCGAAGGGATTGGAGATGTCCACGACCTCGACAGGCGGCAGCGCACGCCCCGCAAGCGCCAGCGCGCCATACCACCCGCCGAGGCTGATCAGAACAGCCGACAAGATCAGCCCAGTCCATCCCGGCGGCGCGTCGGGAAAAAGCGCCACCTCCGTGAACACTTTGCGCAGAACCCACGCGAGAGTCGCCACCAGCCACAGCCCGCCAAAGACCCAGGGCAGCCACCAGCCCGGCACCGCCCATTGCGCGACCTGCGCCAGTGCGACGAGAACCGCACCCGTGCCGACCGCCTGAAGCACGAAGCCGGACAGGCTGCCGGCGGGCAGGAAAGCCAGCCATGCGATCAACACCAGAGGCAACGCGACCTGTACTGCGACGATCATTGCCATCATCGTTGCGGATCCGGAAACCTGATGTCGGTGACTTCCGCGATGAAGAAGGGGAAATAGTCTTCGGTCCCGAACATGTTGCCCGCCTCGACCCGGAACGGCAGGCGATAGCCGCCCACATCACGGAAGTCCGACATGACGGCGCCGAAGGGTTGCAGCCGGTGGACCTTGTCGGGATTCGCATCGCTCCAGCGCTGGAAGGAGACCTCGACCGGCCGCCCGTCGGCATCGACTGTGACATCGACCGCCTGTTCGAGCGCCCCGTGGGTGATGGTCACGCGGGCGGTGTCCACGCCCACCGCCGACCACCTGACGCCCGGTCCCGGGAACAGCGCCGCAGGCGCCCAGATTGTCGCCTCTGCAACATATCGCCCGAAGGCCGAGCGCGTGTGATCCGGATCACCGCCAAGACGCCCGACAGGGATCAGCCCGAAGATGCGAAATCGCGTCCAGCTGCCGGAATCCGAGCCCGAGATGGGCGTGCCGCCGCGCGTGCGCATCGACCAGACGAACCCCTCGGGCACCGCGAGGATCTGGCGCGCCTCCATCGGCTGGTAGTTCGGGGCGTCCTTGGTGCCGAGGCTGAACCGCCCGCGCATGTCGATCTCGGCCACCGGCAAGAGTTGCGCACCGGGACGGATCGTGTAGCCGAAATACCGGCGGGCGGGTTCCGGCAGGCCTGCCACCATTTCCCCGGCAAACACGCCGGGTTCGTCCGGCTGAAGCGCTGCCAGCCGTCGCCACTCCGCGCGGTCGGCCCGACGGTCGAGGAACGCCAGCGCTGCCAGCCCCAGAAGGACGATGGCGAGGACAATCAGGATCGCGAGGAGAATTTTCATTCCAGCCGCTCGCTCGGGGTTTCGTCGCCTTCCGCTACAGCCGCGGGGCCTACGCCGCGATGACCCAGATCAATGCCCAGGTCATGCCAACGCCACTGTCGTCACGGAACAAGGTCGTCGGGGTAACACCGTGATCAGCAAAGCTCGGTTCGGTCCGAAGACACGGAGCAGGCACCCAGTATCGCAACGCTCCGCCGCCGCACGGCAACGTCGAGCGCTTTTCCGCGCTTACCCCTCGGAGCGGCTGACTGGGCCGCCCGGTTGAAACCGTGCGGCCCGATCCTTTTGTCACCCCTGCTGATCCTGACCAAAGGCCAGATGATGGGTGAGTTCGCCGAGCGGCGCCGCAGTGCCGTGGAACGGCAAGCCCTGAACCGCCTCGGGCGGTCACCTCTACACACCCGTGCCACTACCTGAGGCGTGATCGGGGTCATCAGGGCGGATGCCGCTTCCCTTCCTGACGCGATGTACCTGCGCATGTTCAGGGACCCCCGGATTGATCTTCCGCAACGACAGCCCGATCCTTTGCTGCGACTCTCCCCGCAGTGGACCGATAGGGGAGACGGACGATGGGGATGATGAAGGCGGCGGTGTTCGTGGAACCCGGACGGATCGTGCTCGGTGACAAGCCGATCCCGGATGTTGGGCCGCTCGATGCTCTTGTGCGCATCACGACGACCACGATCTGCGGGACAGATGTTCACATCCTGAAGGGCGAGTATCCGGTGGAGAAAGGTCTGACCATCGGGCACGAACCGGTGGGCGTGATCGAGAAGCTAGGCTCGGCCGTGCAGGGCTTTACCGAAGGACAGCGGGTCATCGCCGGCGCAATCACGCCGTCCATGTGGTCGAACGCCTGTCAGTGCGGGCGCTGCTCACAGGACGGGGCGGGCACAAAGCACGGCTGGAAGCCGCTGGGAGGCTGGAAGTTCGGCAATACCATCGACGGTGCCCAAGCCGAGTATATCCTGGTTCAGGACGCGATGGCCAATCTTGCGCCTGTGCCAGAGACCCTGAGCGACGAACAGGTGCTGATGTGCCCAGACATCATGTCCACCGGCTTCGGCGGTGCCGAGAGCGGCAAGATCCGCATCGGCGACATGGTTGCGGTGTTCGCACAGGGGCCCATCGGGCTTTGCGCGACGGCGGGCGCGCGGCTGATGGGCGCCGCGAAGATCATCGCGGTGGACCAGGTGCCCGAGCGGCTGGAGATGGCGCGCAGGATGGGTGCGCACGAGGTCGTGGATTTCTCGAAGGTCGATCCAGTCGACGAAATCCTGCGGATCACCGACGGCCGCGGCGTCGATGTCGCCATCGAGGCGCTGGGGTTGCAGGCCACCTTCGAGGCGGCACTTCGGGTGCTGCGGCCGGGCGGCACGCTGTCGAGCCTTGGAGTCTATTCCGGCGACCTGAAAATCCCGCTCGACGCGCTGGTCGCGGGGCTGGGGGACCACACCATCATCACCACGCTCTGTCCCGGCGGCAAGGAGCGGATGCGCCGGCTGATGGCGGTGATCGAATCCGGCCAGGTTGATCTGGGTTCGATGGTCACGCACCGGTTTGCGCTGGACGACATCGAGGCGGCCTATGACCTTTTCGCCAACCAGCGCGACGGCGTCCTGAAGGTTGCGATCACGCCCTGAGCGGTGTCGAAGTAGCGGGTCGTATTCACGGGTTCCCGCAGGCCCAGCGGCAACTGACCGTTCGCGGCGAACGGGCAGACCTTCCGAAGTCCGCCGCTCACCAGTCTCGGATCGTCTGCCTGCAGCGCGTGGTCTGTCCGTTGACGCTGCGCGGCAGCATTTTGGTGGTGAGCGAAGGACTGATGTAGGCCGCTCGCGCTGAGCATGTGGAGGTTCAGAAAAGGGGGGAGCAGGTCGTGCTTCGGCAGCACTTGCCGATCGTGTAACTCTGGATCAGCGGCTCGGATACGCCCTCGGTATGGTTTTGAGCTTCGGAATTCGGAGACCATGGACAAGCTGTCGGTCATGCAGGCCTTTCGACGCATCGTGGAGCGTCGCAGTTTCTCGCGCGCAGCTGAGGATCTGGGCGTCTCGCCTGCGCTCCTGAGCCGCGAGATCAAGCTGCTCGAAGAGAGTCTTGGCACGACGCTGCTCACCCGCACGACCCGCTCCATGTCGCTCACCGATGCCGGGCGGCTCTACTACGACGAGGCGACAGGCATTCTGGATGCCGTTGCCGGGGTCGAGACGCGCATCCGCGATGGCGCCGGGGCCGTGCGGGGGCATCTGAAGGTCAACGCCTCCAGCTCCTTCGGGCAGACGGTGATCGCGCCGGTCCTGCCTGCGTTTCTCGACGCCTATCCCGATCTCCGCCTCACGCTGTCGATGGACGATCGCGTCGTGGACATGGTCGAGGGCGGTTTCGATGTCTCGATCCGCATCCGGCCCGCCATGCCGGACTCGGCGTTGGTGACGCGCAGGGTCGGAACGATGCGGCAGCGGATCTTCGCGGCACCTGCCTATCTGGAAAGGGCGGGCGTGCCGCCGGCGCCGCAGGACATCGCGCAGCACCGGGTGATCGGCTTCCTGCTTGCGGACCACCTGACCTCATGGGCGCTGACGGGCCCTTCCGGCACGGTCACGATCGACCTCGATCCGCCGGTTCGGGTCGGCAACAGCCTCGTCCTGCGCGACCTTTTGATCGCGGGCCAGGGCATCGGCACCTTGCCGGACTTCGTCTCGAACGAGGCCGAGGCGCGGGGCGCGCTGGTGCGCGTTCTGCCCGACTGGGAGCTTCCCGCGCCGGAGATCTTCGCCGTGACGGCCTCGCGGCTGGGGATGGATGCGAAGGTCACGGCCTTCCTCGACCACCTGCGCGCGGCGCTCCGGTGCTGACATTCTTCAACCTGCGTAAAGAATGAAGTGACATCCGGTCGGTTATTCCGCTGCGCCGCATCCCCCATCCTCTCAGGCAACGAAACCCCGCCCCCGAGAGGATCCCATGACCCGCGTTCTCGTTCTCTACTACTCCAGCTACGGCCATGTCCGTGCCCTTGCGCAGGCCGAGGCCGACGGCGCCCGCAGCGTCGCCGGCACCCATGTCGACCTGCGTCGCGTGCCTGAAACTGTTCCCGAGGAAATCCGGCAGAAGGCTGGCTTCGTAGCGGATGACACGCCCCTGGCCGCGCCGGCCGATCTGGAGGCCTACGACGCGATCATCTTCGGCACGCCGACGCTCTTCGGCATGATGGCCGGGCAGATGAAATCCTTCCTCGACCAGGCCGGTGGCCTCTGGGCGCGCAACGCGCTGGTCGGCAAGGTCGCCGCCGTCTTCGCCTCCACCGGTTCGCAGCATGGCGGGCACGAGGCGACGCTGCTGTCGACCCAAATCCCGCTGCAGCATTTCGGAATGCTGATTGCCGGCATGCCCTACACCTTCGCCGGTCAGACGACGGCCGAGGGCATCGTCGGCGGTGCGCCCTATGGCGCGGGCACCATCGCCGGGGCCGATGGCTCACGCGCGCCCACCGAGACCGACCTCGCCGGGGCGCGGTTCCAGGGCACGCATGTGGCACGGATCGCCGCGCGGCTGGCTGGGGGCAACCTGTCAGAGGAGGCGGCGTGATGGCTTCCCTGACCGTCGACTTCTTCCACGACGTCGTCTGCTGCTGGTGCTTCAACATCTCGTCGCGAATGCGGGCGCTTGCCGCCGAGTTCGACCTCGACATCCGGCACCGCACCTTTGTCCTGCAGGCCAGCCGCGCCGAGATGGCTACTCGCTGGGGCACGCCCGAGGACGCCCGCGAGACCATCCTCGGGCACTGGGCGGTGTGCCGCCAGGTCTGCGACCGGCCGGACCTCGTCGATATCGACGCCATGCGGGCCGCGCCCTTCGACTATCCCCACGGGCTGACCGCCGCCCTGGGATGCAAGGCGGCGGAGCGGCTTGGCGGACAGGCGGCCCACTGGGACATGTTCGACCGCCTGCAGCGCGCGCATCTGACCGAGGCGCGGAACGTGGCCGACCCGGCAACGGTGCTGCAGGCCGCCCGGGATCTCGGCTTCGAGAGCGCCGCCTTCGCCAATACTTTTGAGGACGCGGAAACCCTCCGCGCAGTCGAGACCGATCGGCAACACGCCAGTGCCCTTCAGGTCCGGTCCATCCCGACCCTCATCGTCCGCGAGACCGGCGCCCGGCTCGTCAACGGACCGCGCGAGGATCTGGCCGCCCAATTGCGCGCCGCCCTTCGCCGCGTTGCCTGAAAGGACATGCCATGACACTCTCGGTCCGCCGCACTGCAGCCCGGCACCGCCACCGCATCCCGCGCGGCTTTCCGCGCGATCTGCCGCATACCTGATGCGCGACATCGGCCTCGATCCCTTGCTTGACCAAACGCACTTGCCCTTCCACACGCTCTGGTGAGCCCCCGCCAGGAGACATGAGCCATGTCCCGCGCTTCCGACATCCTTCTCACGGCGCTGGCCCCCGCGGTCTGGGGCAGCACCTATCTCGTCACGACCGAGGCGCTGCCCGCGGGCTATCCCGTGACCCTTGCCGCGCTTAGGGCCTTGCCAGCCGGGCTGCTGCTGCTCGCGCTCACGCGCTGCCTGCCGCCCCGCGCCTGGCTCGGGCGGACCTTCCTGCTCGGCAGCCTGAACTTCGCGTTGTTCTGGGTGCTGCTGTTCGTGGCCGCCTATAGGCTTCCTGGCGGGGTCGCGGCCACGCTGGGATCGCTGCAGGCCATGATGGTGATCCTCATGGCGCGCGGGTGGCTCGGCACGCCGATCCGGGCGGGCGCGGTCGCCGCGGCGGCCACCGGCGTTCTGGGCGTGGCGCTTCTGCTGATCTCGCCGGACGCCGCCCTCGACCCCATCGGCATCGCCGCCGGCTTCGGTGGCGCCGCGTCCATGGCCGCCGGCACGGTCCTCAGCCGGAAATGGCAGCCGCCCGTTTCCGCCCTCAGCTTCACCGCATGGCAGCTGACAGCCGGGGGTTTGATCCTGTTGCCGATGGCGCTGATCGTCGAGCCGCCGCTCCCGCCCCTGACGGCGACCAACCTCGCCGGGCTGCTCTGGCTCGGCCTCATCGGCGCCGCGGCCAGCTACGTAATTTGGTTCCGGGGTATCGCCCGGATCGAGCCCGGCGCCGTCTCTATGCTCGGCATGATGAGTCCCGTGACGGCTGTGCTGCTCGGTTGGGTGGTGCTCGGTCAGTCCCTGACACCGCTGCAGGGGCTCGGTGCCGCCATCGTCCTCGGTTCGGTCTGGGCGGGGCAGCGGGCCAACCGTCCCTCCGCCAGGATTGCCACCATTCACCCGGCCCCAAGTCCGGCAAGGCCCGCCTGACCGCCATTCTAGAAAGGACCTTCCGAATGACCGCTCTGACACTCACCAACGACATTGCGCGCAGGGCGCGGCTCTCCGGGTTGCTCTACCTCGTCATCATCGTGACCGGTCTCGGCGCCGAGTTGGGCCTCCGGGGGCCGCTGATCGACCTCAGTGATGCCGACGCCACCGCCGCCGCAATCCTTGCGGCACCCGGCCGGTTCCGCCTGGCGATCGCAGCCGATCTCGTGATGGCACTCAGCGACGCGGGACTTGCGATCCTGCTCTACCTGATCTTCCGCACCATGGCGCCGGGGCTTGCCCTCTCGGCGATGGTCTTCCGCCTGGTCCAGGCGGTGCTCATCGCCGCCAGTCTCATGGCATTGCTCACCGCCTGGCTGGTGCTGACCCGCGCCGAGGGTCTGGCCGACGCCCCGACGCTGGCGCTGGTGTTCCTCGACCTGCACGCCCACGGCTACGATCTCGGCCTTGTCTTTTTCGGGGTCAACAGCCTGATGATGGGCCTGCTTGTCTGGCACTCTGGCATCTTCGCGAAGGTGTTCGGTGCGGGGTTGGCGCTGGCCGGACTGGTCTATCTGACAGGCAGCGGTCTGCGTCTCCTCGCACCCGAATGGTCGCCGGTCTTTGCCCCGGCATACGCGCTGACGATCCTCGCAGAGACTGCGTTCTGCCTGCGGCTGTTAACGCAGCGGGGACCCTGATCAGGGAAATCACGTGAAGCCGGACGTCAACTTTTCATGAGCGAGGGCGTCCGATCCAGAACATGCACCACGCTGCGCGACCCCTCGACCCTGATGATCGACCTTGGGGCGAGATCGCTGCCCTTCGACAATGTCCTGGCCGCGCTTCTTCTGGGGTTCGACCGGATGCCAGGCTTGGGAGAGACCCTCTCCGGGCTTTACTCGGACAGTCGCCACGATCTTGTCGAGGCCACGCGCGTGGCGCTGGCCATGGGCACTGGCCCGTGACGATCGCGGCTGGGGTAGGGTCGACCCGCCCGGGGGCCAGCCCCTGACGCTGAATGTTGAAGGTTTGCCTGGCACGGAAATGGCTGTATATACTTTCATATATCCATCAAGGCACATCATGTTTGAAGCAAAGATACGGAAAGTCGGCAACTCTGCCGTCATGACTTTGACCACCGAAATGCTCACCATCCTGGACGCGAAGGAGGGTGACACGCTCTTCATCGTGCGTGGAGATGACGGCAGTCTGAAGATTGCGCCGCACGATCCCGGGGTTGCGGCCGCGCTGGCCGCCGCGGAGATCGTGATGGACGAAAACCGCGACCTGCTTCAGGCACTCGCTTGAGCGAGCCGGTCTGGGTTCCGTTCGCTGCCGTCCTTGCCATCCATGATCGACAGATCACCCGACATGGCGGCGCGCCCGGCATGCGCGACCGTGCGCTCCTGGAGATGGGCTGCGCCCGTGCGATGAACCTCGCTGCCTATACCGACTCCGTGCGTGCAGAGATCGCCGCAGCCTATGCGTTCGGAATCTCCAAGGCTCATGCCTTCGTGGATGGCAACAAGCGCACGGCCTTCGTGACGGCGCTCACCTTCCTGCGACTGAACGGATACTCATTCCGTCCCCAAACGATCGAGGGCGTCAGGATGATGGAGAACCTGGCGACTGGCGCAGTCAGCGAAGCGCAATTCGCCAAATGGCTGTCGATCAGCATGAGGGCTATCTGACGGTCTGAAAATTTCTTCGAGAGCAAGATGCCAAGCAAAATGAAACCTCTCCTGGAGGATAAGTTGGGCTATCAGCATTCAGCATAAGGGGCTGGCCACCCGGGGTGGTCTTCTTCTATGCCCCCGACCGGGGTGGGCAGAACGCCGAAGAGTTCCTGCGCGGCTTCGACGGGATCCTCCAATTCGAAGGCTATGCCAGCTACGATCGCCTTACACGTGCCACCGACAAGGGCGGCAATCCGATCCGCGACACGCACCAACTTGCGCAGCGTGGCCCGCTTCCGCACTCCGCCAGTCATCAACAGCCTCTGTTGCGCGTCGCTCCGCCCGAGGCCCGGGGCAAATCGTCGGGGTCTTCTTCAATAGAATCGGGAAGTAACCTCAGATGCTCCTCCGATGCCTCCTCGACCTCTTCGACCCCATCAAGAGGATCATCAAAATTATTTGGCTGGGCAAATACTCGTTGCTTCACATGTGCAAATTGCAGAGTTTATGCGCGCTACCGAATGTTTTTATCGGGATGCGCCCGCACACCTTGTATAGCACGCGCGCGCGACGGTCTGCGAGAACGCTCTGATCGAGCTCGGCCTATAGAAACCAAGGGCTCTCCGATGAACGGCACGACAGAGGGCGCGCTTGCATCCGTTCACAAACGGTCGTTTGATGGCGACAAACAAATTTGCAATCCGGATCTACCATGCCCCTGATCGGCTATGCCCGCGTGTCCACCATGGACCAGACCCCCCTACCCCAGTCCCGTGCGCTGAAGGAGGCAGGGTGCACCGTGATCCACGCGGAGCACGCATCGGGCGGAGATCGGTCGCGGCCGGTTCTCGCGCAGGTGCTCGACCGGATCGGGCGGGGCGACACGCTCGTGGTGGTGCGTATCGACCGGTTGGCGCGGTCGCTGTCGCATTTGCTGGAAGTCATCGACCGGCTGGAGGCGCGCGGTGCATTTTTCCGATCGCTCCGGGATCCCATCGACACCGCCTCCCCTCAGGGCAAGTTCACGCTGCAGGTACTGGGGGCGGCGGCAGAGTTCGAACGCGCGCTCATCCGCGAGCGCACGAAGGCGGGGCTGGCATCGGCCCGCGCGGCGGGACGCGTGGGCGGCAATCCGGGTCTGCGCGCGCGCGATCCCGCAGCCGTCCGCAAGGTCCGCCTGGCACGGCAGGCTGGTTATGTCGACCGGCTGGCCGAGCATGCGGCCGACTGGATGCCCCATGTGCGCCGCCTGCGGCCGGACACGCCGTGGGAAGACGTGCTACGCATCGTCAACGCCCCCCTGCCCCCGGCCCGGCGCTGGACCCATGGGCGGCTGATGCGGGCGGTGCGCGCCTATGTACGTGACGGGTTCCTATCAGAGAGCGTGCTCGGCCGCGCCGCACCGCGCATGGCCGACGATCGTCTGCCCGCGCTGGTGGCTGCCATAAAGGGCGCGGACCCGGACATCACGCTTCAGGCGATCTGTGATCGACTGGAGGCGATGCGCGAACGCACGCCGCGGGGACGAACGCGATGGCAACCGTCGTCGGTGCGGATGCTGCTGGAGCGGGCGAAACGGCTGGACCTGCTGTGACATGCCTGTGCAGCGCGTATAGAAACCGGCGGGATGGCACCGTCCCGCCGCACCGGTACGGCGACAAGGATCACCCCTCGACCCTGCGCCAGCCCCTCTTGCCGGTCGATGGGAAAAGGGGCTGACGCCCTGGGAATGCGAAGTCAGGCCGGTGCCTTTCCAGCGTCGAAATATGGAAATTGCCAATTGGCAATTTCCGCTTGCCGTCACTTCTTGCCAGTTGGCAATTTCTGTCCCGCTTCGCCGTAGGCCGCGAGAAAATGGCCGAAGGCGGCCTCAAGGCTCCCGACCGACAGCCCCTCGGGGAACTCCATCACGATGGACTTGCCCTTGCGCCGGGCGCGAATGCCGCTTTCGCCGGCGCTGCGGCGGAACAGTGTTTCAGGCGCGGATGTCGCAGGCTTCGCCCCTGCTCCCGCAGCCTTCAACGCCGCCGTCACCTGCGCGCCATCCATCGGCGCCCCCTGCCCGTCCCGTACCGCCGCCTGCCGCGCCGCGATCGTGCCCGCCGCGTCGATCACCCGTTCCCGCGCCGCATCGTCAGCCAGAAGCGGCTTGAGCTGCCGCGCATGCAGTTCGCGAATGTCGCGGATTGAGGCATAGGCCGCGATCACCGCGTCCGGCAGCCGCGCCATCTGGAGATAGCGGGACAGCCACGCTTCGCTCACTTCCAGCCGCGCGGCCATCGTTTTCTGGCGCCCGCCGTAGTACGCCTCCACCGCGTGGGCATAATCGCGGGCGCGTTCGTAATCGCTGATATCCTCGCGGTCCCGGTTCTCGATATCCGCCAGCCGGAACGCTTCCTCGTCGGTCAGGTCGCGCACCTCGATCAGGTACTTGAACTGCGGATAGCTGTTGGCCCGCAGCCACGACACGGCGAAGTGGCGGCGCGCGCCGCAGATCACCTCGTATATCGTGCCGTCCGGACCGGGTGCGCGCCGCACGATGGCGGGAAACTCCTGCCGTCCCTGCGCACGGATTCCGTCGATCAGGTCGCGGCAGGTGTCCTCGTTCAGCAGGTCATAGGCGCGGTTGTGGCCCGCCCACATGCGGCACTCTGCCGGGTCCACCCAGTGAAGCGTCTTTTCCTCCAGCTCGCCCGACAGCCGGTCGCCGATGGTGGTGGACCGTTTCAGGAACCGAGCGCCTGCGGCAGCCGGTGTCCGCGCCTGCTCCTCGGCCAGACCGCTCAGGATGTCGTCGAAGACCGCGTCATGTTTCTTGCTCACAGGATGCCCTCCTTGCGCAGTGCGGCGTGGTGGCTTGGCCATGTCTTGCGCACCAGTGTCTCCATCTCGCGCCCCACGGCATCGAGATAGGCCCGGCAGCGCTTGTGCGTATCCGTCCGCGTGGCGGGGCCCGTCAGTTCGTATACCGTACGCAGGTTGGCCGTTGCGTTGTCGATTTCGGCGGAGTCTTTCAGCACGGCCTGAAACATGTCGCCCGCGAAGACCGCGTCCATCATCCGCTTGATCGCCACATGGGCGCTTTTGCCGTCGTTCATCTTGGTGGCGAGGATCTTCACGAAGGCATAGCCGCGGGCACCGCCGACCTCGGCGATATCCGCCAGTGTCGCGCTCATCATCTTCAGAAAATGCGCGGTGGACGCGAAATCGATGTTGTTCGGCGGGGCAGGGACCACGAGCGCATTCGCCGCGCGCAGCACCGACAGCGAGATCATTCCCAGCGCGGGCGGCGGGTCCAGCAGCACCACGTCGAACTGGTCGGCGATGCTGTCCACCCCGTCGCGCAGCCGATCGAGCACGAAGCTGCGGTCGCGGGCCATGCGGGCGGCGAATTCGTACTCGGCGTCATAGAGCCCGAGATTGGCTGGGATCAGCGCGATGCCGGGCCAATAGGTCGCCCGAAGCGCATAGTGCAACGTCGGCGGCCCGCCGTGGCGGAAGAAGGGGTAGAGCGTGTCGTCGTCTTCCTGCACGTCCACGTCGGGGTTGAGCCCGAATACCGCCGTCGTGGACGCTTGGCTGTCGCAATCGATCACGCAGACCCGATAGCCGCGGAGCGCGAGAAACTGCGCCATGTGCGCGACCAGCGTGCTTTTACCGACGCCGCCTTTGAAATTCTGCACGGCGATCACGGCGGGCGGATCGTCGGGCGCGCGATGGGGCAGGGTGCCGAACACTTCGCGCATGCGGTTGATCTCGGCCAGGCTGTAACCCGTCCGGCGATTGCTTTCTGGGTCTTTCTCTGCCTCGGGCAGCCGGCCATCGGCCTCGGCATCCCGGATCAGCTTTTCGGACCGCCCCACCATCTCGGCCGCCGACCGGACATTGAACCGAAGGTCCAGGGTCTTGGTCGTGCCGGGGGCATAGACCCGGTCGCGCAGACGGTCCATCACATTGCTCGCGCGCGACGACAGCAGGTCGAGTTCGGTCAGGCCGATAGGTGCCAGCACCTGGGTATCCATGGTATCCTCGCTTATTGATGGCATGACCATGCCGGGAAGCGGTCTCTTGCTCAAGTGCGGAATTTCGAAGGGATTCGCAAAAATACGGGAAGTAAAAGGGCAGGATGCCGTGGAGCGGAAATCCAGAGATGGTTCTGTCTACTCCGCTGGTTTTCCTCCGCCATTGGGCGCGAACACCCGAAAAGTAAGTTCAACACCTGCCACACGCCTGAATCGACTGAATCCCAAGAAACCGCCGCAGGCTGTTCTGGATTCATCAAGTTCATTGTTCAGAGACCCTAAACCCTTGTGAGTGTTCCGGGATTCTGTCGAAAACTTACGTCTTGGAACCGTTGGCGTTACCCCTTGGGTGGGATGGCGTTACGATTCGGGATGGCATTGCTTACGGGTCGGGTGCGGTGCACCTCTTACGTTTCGGGTCTGTGGAAAACCCTATCGAATCGCTTGATTTCCGGCCTTGTTTTCTTGCCTTTGTGATTCGGCTCTGGCCTTGGCGCAGGTGTCAGAATTACAAATCGGGTGCTTGCTCCGGGGGGTCGTCCGCGATAGCTTACGTCGCAAGGACAACAAAAGTAAGCGCCAAGAGGTATCGGGCATGCCCGCCGACCAAGCCTATCGCACCATGGATGCGCGGCCCAATGCCGACAGTCTCATCAAGCCCGGCGAGCTGGTGGACCTTGTCGAGGTCACGCCGCTGACCCTGAACGACAGGCGCATCTACAACCAGCTTCTGGAAAACGCGTGGGACGCCATCGACAAGCCGGTGACCCACGTGATTTCGAAGTCGGCACTGCGCGGGTCGCACAATTCGAACGACCGGGTGGGCGAAAGTATCGAACGCCTTATGTCGGCCATCGTCAAGGTGCAGGTAACGTGGGACGGGCAGGCGGCCATCGAGCGCGTGCAGCTTCTGGGCGGGAACATCGAAAGCGCGCGCAATGACGGGCTGTTCGAATACGAGATCCCGCCGCGCCTGCGCCGCATCATCCGCAATTCGAACGTCTTCGCGCGGCTCCAGCGCGAGGTGATGTTCGCGCTGAGTTCGAAATACGCGCTGACGCTGTACGAGATGGTGCAGAAACGCGGGAACCTGAAATACCGCGCGTCCGAGAAGTTCGGCATCGACGCGCTGCGCGGTGTGCTGGGCGTGCCCAAGGGCAAGCTGACGAGTTGGTCGAACCTGAACCTGCGCGCGATCCAGCCCGCGGTGAAGGAGGTCAACGCGCTGTCGGATTACGTGGTCGAGATCGCGCCGATCAAGACCGGGCGCCGCGTGACCCATGCCGAATTGCGCTGGTGGAAGAAGACCGGCGACGGCATCGGGCAGGCCGAGCGCGAGCTGACCTTTTCCAAGGTCGGGCGCCGTGCCCGGATCGACGGGACGGGGCAGGGGGCCGATCCCGCTGCGAAGGTGACAGGTCAGCCCCCCGCGCCGCCAAGGCCCGCGGCGTCCGCCGCAGCCAAGCCACGTCCGGCCTGGCTGGACAGCTGCGGCCCCGCTCTGCGCACCGAAACCTACGAAACCGCGCGCCTGCGCCATCCCGGCTATGACATCTATTTCGTCGAAGGCGAGTGGCGCGGCTGGAGCGCGGGGAAGGAACCCCCCGTCGACCCCGACCGGGCGTTCCTGGCATTCTTCCGAAAATATGCGGAGGCCAATCCCATCTGATCTGGTAGGGTCGGCACCGGCGGGCAGGCGGCGCCGGAATATCGTCAGTTCTGCGGATCGGGTTCGTCGAGAACTTCGCGCACCTTGCCGGCGAGCGTATCGCGCCTGTACGGCTTGCTCAGAAGCTTCACGCCATGCGCAAGCCGCCCGTTATGCATGATGGCGTTCTCGGTATAGCCGGACGTGAACAGGATCTTCAGGCTGGGCCGGGCCGCGCGGGCCGTTTCGGCGAGCTCTCGCCCGCCCATGCCGCCGGGCATGACGATATCCGTGAACAGCAGGTCGACCTCGCCCGCCTTGGCGAGCACGTCCATCGCCGCGGCCCCTGTCGATGCTTCAAGCACGCGATACCCCAGCCCGCCGAGAAGCCCGGTGACGTGGTCGCGCACGGCGTCGTCGTCTTCGACCACGAGAATGGTCTCCGTGCCGCCCGAGACGCCGCGGCCCGGATGACTGACGACGGCCTGGGGCTGTTCGCCCTTCGAGCGGGGGAAATACATCTTGAACGAGGTGCCTTCGCCCATTTCCGAATAGACCCTGATATGCCCGCCGGACTGCTTGACGAAGCCGAAGACCATGCTCAGGCCAAGGCCCGACCCTTCGCCCGCGCCCTTGGTTGTAAAGAACGGCTCGAACACGCGGTCGATCAGGTCCGGCGAAATCCCGTGGCCGGTGTCTGTGACGGTAATGACGACGTAATCCCCCGCCGCGACATCCGGTTCCGCGGCCACGTAGTCTTCGTCGAGCAGGGTGTTCGACATCTCGATGGTCAGGCAGCCGCCATGGGGCATGGCATCGCGCGCGTTCAGCGCCGTGTTGAGGATCGCTGCCTCGAGCTGGGTCGCGTCCGCCTCGATCATCCAAAGGTTGCCCGCGCGCACGATCTCGATGTCGATATCCTCGGGGAGGGTACGGCGCAGCATGCCATCCATCCCCTGGATCACGCGCGCCACATCGAGCACGCGTGTTTCAAGGGTCTGCTTGCGCGAGAACGCCAGAAGCCGGGTGGTCAGGTCCGCGCCGCGTTCCGCCGCGTCGACGACCATCGTCGCAATCGTCTGAAGATGCGGATCGTCGCGCAGCCCTTCTTCGAGAACTTCCGCGTTGCCCAGGATGATCGTCAGCAGGTTGTTGAAATCATGCGACACGCCACCGGTAAGCTGGCCGATGGCTTCCATCTTCTGTGACTGGTGAAGCCGGTCTTCGAGTTGCTTGCGTTCGGTGATGTCCGTGATCGAACCCAGAATGCGCACGACATTGCCATCGGCATCGTGCAGGGCGAATGCATTGTCCTCGACTAGGGCCCAGCTTCCATCCGCGCGCCGGAAGCGATACTGGTCGTGCAGCACGGTGTCCTTGCCGGACAGCAGGCGATCGAGCGCGGCATCGGCGCCGGCCAGGTCCTCGGGGTGGACATGTGCGCGCCAGATCGACGGGGTCGCCGCGTCTGGCGGTGGTTCGTGCCCGAAATTGTCGCGCAGCCCTTCGCTCCACCATTCGCGGTTGGTGGCGATGTCCAGATCCCAAATCGCGCTGCCCGCCGCCTTGGTGGCCAGTCGGAAGCGTTCTTCGTTGGCGCGAAGGGTCTGTTCCGTCTCCTTGCGCGCGGTGATGTCCCGCTGGATGGCGACCCAATGGGTCGTCCGGCCGGAATCGTCCGCCAACGGGGCGATGTCCAGTTCCAGCCAGAATTCCTCGCCCGACTTGGTATAGTTGATCAGTTCCGCCCGTACCGGCTGGCGGTGTTCAAGCGCGCCGCGGATGCGGTCCAGTTCGTCGCGCTGGGTCTTCGGCCCTTGAAGAATGCGGGGGGTCTGGCCGATCACCTCTGCACGCGAATACCCGGTGCGCCGTTCGAAGGCGTCGTTCACATAGATGATCTTCGGGCCTTCCGGGCTGTCGATCCGGGCGGCTTCGGTGACCAGCAGGATATCGTTCTGCTGCGAGACCGCGGCTTCCAGAAGCCGAAGCTGCGTGTCCCGCGCGCGTTCGCGGGTCACATCGCGGAAATAGACGGCGAGACCCGCGGGCGTCGGGTCGGCATCGACCTCGAACCATGCATCGAGCGGGGCGAAGTATTCCCGGAAGCGGACCGACACGCCCGTGGCGACCGCGCGTTCGTATTCCGTCTGGAAGGTGCTGCCGACGGCTTCGGGAAACGCGTCCCAGACGTTACGGCCCATGAGGTCATCGCGGCTGCATTGAAGCAGCGCTTCGCATTTCCTATTGAGGAACGCGAATTTCCAGTCGCTGTCCAGAAGGTAGAAGCCCTCGTTCATGGCGTCCAGCGTCCTGCGAAGGCGTGCCGAAAGCTCCGCTGCCGCGTCGCGCGCGGCGATCAGGTCCGTGATGTCCTGGAACGCCCCTTCGACGGCGACGATCTGCCCGCCCGCGCCGCGGATCGGCTCTCCGATCGTGCGCACCCATTTGCGCCGTCCCTTTGCGGTCACGATCTGCGCGATCTCGTCGAAGGGTTCTCCGACCCCGATACAGGCCGTGAACCGCTCGCGAATGCGATCCTGATCTTCCGTAGCGTAGTAGGAGATGCCATCCTCGATCGCGGGCGCTGTCCCCTCGGGTTCGTCGTGAATGGCCGCAGTTTCTTCGCCCCAAACGATATGGGCCGCGCCCTTGTCGATGCGCCAGCTTCCAAGATTGGCAAGCCGACTGGCAATCCGGCGCTGCCGGGCCTCATGTAGAAGCTGTTCTTCGGTCTTCTTGATCGGCGTGATGTCCTGCACGACGCCGACGACGATCTCGCGGGCATCGACACGGTGGCGCGTACCGACGCCGCGCACATGGGTCGGGGTCCCGTCTTCACGGATGATGCGATGTTCGAAGACCAGGTCCGTGTCGCCGGATTCTTCGAACGCGGCGAAATTGGCGATCATCGCTTCCTTGTCGTCGGGATGCACAAGCGCGACATAGTCTTCACCGCGGGGAACCCCGCGGTCGCGTGGAACGCCGTAGATGTCGAACACGCGCTCGGACCAGTTCAGCATGCCGCGTTCGAAGTCGTACTCCCATGAACCGAGTTCGAGAAGCGTCTCGGCCGTCTTCAGCCGCGTCTCGCGTTCCTGAAGGGCGAACAGGGCTGCACGGAATTCCGTTTCCGGCCGCGCTTCGCGGGGGATGGTGCCGGGTACCGCGGCCTCGGCCGGGCCGTATCCGGCAACCACATCGGTGACATCTTCCGCCTGATGCACGATGTAGATGACGTTCCCGTCGGAGTCGCGCACGGGCTTGTTGCGCGGCAGCCAGAACCTTTCCTGGAACGTGCCGTCGGGGTCGCGCACGGGATAGCGCTGCAGGTTCATCGTGTCGGTCACCCGCATCGTTTCCACCCGCTGAAGCGATGCGCGCAGGTTGCGTGTGCCGTCCGCGTCGGGGTCGTCCGGGTCGTCGGGGAACACGTCGAACAGGCGCCGGCCCAGAAGCGCGTCGCGGTCGCGCATCACGGCTTGCGTGTACTCGTCCGTGGCGGCCACGATCCGGTAGTCACCGGGCGTCAGGACCAGCATCTTTCCGGGCAGGCCGTCGAAAAGGCGCGAAAGATTTTCGGCCGAGATGCCGAGCGTGTGTCGCAGGGTTGCGATTTCGCAGCGCAGTGATTCTGTGTGCGCCTCGTCGCGGGCGCTGGCCACGATGGCGTCTTCCCCGTCGAAGATGACCTTGCGCCAGCAGAGTGCGGTGGCGCGATGGCTGCCCGCCTGTCCCACGACGGTCCAGACCCCCGCGTCTGTCACGTCACAGCCGACGCGGCGCAGGTGGTCATCCAGCCGGGCCCGGTCAGAATTGGGGTGCAGGTCGGCCGCGGTCATCGACCGGAGCGTCTGCACGTCGTATCCCAGCCACGTCGCAGCGGCCCTGTTCGCGGCCAGAATCTCCAAGCTGTTAACGGAGAATACCCAAACCGGGATCATCAGATGCTCGTAAGCGTCGATGTCTGATGGAGAAAGGGTCGGGGTCATGGTGTCCTCGGGCGGCCATGAACGGCTGCGCCCAATCGGATACGCCATGATTAAGGTATTGTGCAACCATATAGCGGGGTAATTGGCCCGGAAGGGGGCTGGCAAAAACGGCCGGCCCGACCGCAGCAAATTCGGATCTGTCCGGCGGCGAATGCGGTCGCGATAAGTTCATGCTTTTATTCCTAATGGATTTTCCGGCTGGCCGGGAACGTGAATCCCAACTGGCCGTTTGTCAGGGCACCGTGCCCCGTGCGGCGCATGACGTATTTTGACACATTTTTGCATACGCGCGGCACAACTACAGCAAGATCCATGGGTAGGACTGTCTCACGGGCACGGAGTCCGCATGCGCCCGGCACGACGGGGTGGATCGGACGGCCAAAGCACGCGCCACGCAGATCGGGGCCGTGTGAAAGCCGCTTCGAACGGCAAACCTTCCGCGCGGATGCGCCGGTCACAGGATGGGATCACTACCGATGTCGAGACATGAACGCACGACGCTGAGTGGCCTCGAATGCCGGGCGGACCAGAGTTTTCCGGCCGCGGATGGCGCGCGGGCGACAGGCAGCGGTGTGGGCGTCGCCGTTATCGGCCTTGGCTGCACCGTTCTGCTTGGCGTGATGGCCAGTCTTGCGGGGTTCGGTCTGCTCTTGTCGTTTCTCATCGGCTGGTGCGGTGCGATCTTCGGCATTGTCGCGCGGGTTCTTTACCTCGGGTGGAAGTACGAGCGGCAGGAGAGGCTTGCGGCAGCCCCGTCCCGTGAGGAAGGCACGCTCGTCGAACTGTCCTGTTGCGACACGGCCAAGATGCCGTTCGAAGCCGGCAGTGTTGCGAAGGCATCGGCCGGGCCGCGCGGTGCTGCCGGCGGTCGCCCGGTCGTGTCGCGCGGCGCCAACCAGCCGTCGCTTTCATTTGCGCGCGAGGCCGACGCTTTCGGCGAATCTGGAAACTGGACACATCGGGCCAAGCCTTGACGGATCCCGAAATGCGGACGGGCCTTCCAGGCCCGAAAACTTTCCCAGCCGGATTTCCAGCAAAGCAAGATCGGCGCCGCCACCGTGAACCAGATGTCACCCACGTTTCCGCCACGTAATCGCGCCAATGCCCCGGGTCGGACAATCCCGGGGAATTTCTACAATCTGCGGGACGATACCATCATGGCTGCTGAAGCGGATTATCCGATCGGGCCGCACGAATTCCAGCGATTGCGCAAGCTCGGGGAAGCGGGTTTTGCGGGGTCGGAGCACATTCCCGCGCTCGATGCACTTTGCGCCGAGGCGAAGGCGCATTTCGGCGTGAAGATGGCGGCGGTCACGCTGCTCACCGAAGAGGTTCAGCTTCTCAAGGCACGGGTCGGGATCGACGCGACCGAGACGCCGCGCAATGTGGCTTTCTGCAACTACACGATCCTCGACGACCGGGTTTTCGTCGTGCGCGATACGCTGGAAGATCCCCGCTTCAGTGAGCACCCGCTGACGCGCGGAGCACCGTTTCTGCGGTTCTATGCGGGCGCGCCGCTGCTGTATCTCGCGGAGCTGCGGCTTGGGGCCTTCTGCCTGCTCGACACGAAGCCGCGGGACGATTTCAGCGACGGCGAGCAGGCCGAGTTGATCGATTTCGCGGAGCGTGCGGTACAGGTCCTTGTCGACCGCCTGGCGAGGACGGGGCCGTGACCGGGCGTGTCGGTCGGGATTCCGGGTTTCCTGCGGGGGCGGCGATGCGTGCCTTCGGAACGCCGCAGGGACGGCGGCGGGCATCCTCCGCGACGCTACTGGCCGCGCCGGCCGGGGGGCCAGGCCTTCGACACATTGCCCGCGCGGTGAATACGCGCACCACGCTTACCCTGATGCTCGCCATGTTCGGCGCCATGCTTGTCGGGCTGCTCTGGTCGCAAGCGGTGCCTGCCTATCGGGCGCATGTCGAGGCATCGGAACAGATCGTCGTGGATGTCGTCCGGAACGACCTTTTGGTTGCGTTGCTCGGGTTGCAGGTCGATCGGGGCCGGATCGCGGCGACGGGTTCCGGACCGTGGGCGGATGGTGACTCTGGCGAGATCCTCGATGTGCCGATCCGGGCGCTGGAGCGGGCATCCGGCAATCTGGGCGAGCTTGGCCATCAGGATTGGCGCGCGCTCGCAAACGAGATCGCGGGGGCGGCCGATGCCCTGCGCATAGGGGCCGAAGCCCTGTCCGCGGCGGAGCGCAGTGGCTATCCGCGCGCCATCGCGGCGGAACGCGCCGGGGTCATCGACGCCATCGACCGGGCCGAGGAACGGTTGCGCGACATGCGAAGCATCCTGCTGTCCGAATCCAACCTCGCGGACCCCGATCTTGTCGGTCTTCAGCTGATCGGGAATTCCGTGCTCGAAGCCAACGACGCGATCCAGCGCAATCGCGCCCTGCTGCTGCGTCTTCTCGACTCGGGCGAGCCAGTTCGCACAAAGGATCTGCGTGCCGCGGAAGAGCGCACCACGGCGTTCCGGGGGTCCGTGGATGTTCTGCAAGGCACCATCAACCTGTTCGACGGCCACGCCGCGACGGAGGCCGCGATCCTGTTCGAATTCTTCCAGTGGACATATGCGCCGGCGGAGGCGCGGCTTCTGAAATCCATGGCGACTGGGACCGAGGTCGAAGCCAGCCGCCGGATCTGGATGGATGCCGTGGCCGAGTTCGACGGGCTGGTCGACGATCTGCGGCGGTTCGTGTTCGAGCGGTCCCAGGCCCATCATGCACGAAAGGAATCGGCGGCGCTGGTCAGGATGGACACAAAGATAGCGCTGTCCGCAGCGGTCTTCGCGCTGTTCAGCCTTTCGCTGCTTGCCATCGAGCGGCTGATCCTGCGCCCGATCGAGCGTATCACCGACAGGATGCACGAACTTGTCGCGGGGGACCTGGCGCCGGGCCCATCGGAACGCTTCACGCTGGCGGATATGCGCAGCATGGCGGATGCGCTGCGCGTGTTCCGCGTGGACGCGGTGCGCCGTAACAGGCTGACCCGCGAAAGGTTGTCGCTGCACGCCAAGATCGCCGACGCGCACAACGAATTGAAGGCCGATCTTCGGGCCGCCGCCAAGGTACAGTTGGCGCAGATGCCCGAGCCCGGCGACGTGGGCGCGGTACGGTTTTCGACCTATTTCGCCGCGGCGAACGTTCTGGCGGGCGACACGTTCGATTTCCTGCCGCTGTCCGGGGACCGTGTCGGATTGTTCCAGATCGACGTGGCCGGGCACGGGGCCGCGGCGGGGCTGGTGTCTGTGGCGGCTCATATCGCGGCGCGGCGGGCGCTCAGGAAACTTGGGCCGGGCGAAAGCCTAGTGCGGGCCGTCACGGCCCTCAATGCGAACTGGAGCCCGGACCTGACCTATTTCACCATGGCCACCATCGAGCTTGATACACAGGCGAACCGTGGCCGGATGGTGCAGGCGGGCCATCCTCATCCGGTCCTGCTGCGCGGCGACGGGTCGATCTCGCGGCTGGGCGGGGGCGGGTTGCCGATCGGTGCCGTTCCCGATGCCGATTTCGAGGAAATCGACTTTCCGTTCGGGACGGGCGACCGGCTGCTCGTGTTCTCGGACGGGATCTATGAAAGCATCAACGCGCAGGGAGAGATCTTCACGGAGGAGCGATTCATCGACCTTTTGGCCGGGAACGCCCACCGAAGCACGGAGAACCTCATCGAATCGATCCGGACGGCGCTGGAGACCTGGTGCTGCACCGGGAGCCTGTCGGACGATGTCAGCCTTGTTGTTGCAGAAAGGACATGAACAAGATGCAATACACCGAAGAACGCGCGGAGGACCTTCTGGTTCTGACCGTGATCGACACCCGTCTTGAGGCGAGCAACGCCCAGAGCCTGCGGGAGTTGCTGATCGGCCGGATCGAGAAGGGCGAGCAAAGGATCGTCCTCGACCTTCAGAACGTGGTCTTCATGGACAGTTCGGCCCTGGGGTCGCTGATCGGCGCGATGAAGCGGCTGAGACCGCAGGGAACGCTGGCACTGGCCGGTGCGACCGGCCCGGTTCTCCGGCTGATGAATCTGACGCGGATGGACAAGGTCTTCCAGTTCTTTCCATCACGGGATGCAGCCACAGCTGCGCTGGAGGCGTAGCCCGTGGTCGCAGAACCCGATCACCTGTTCCAGGCCCTCGATCGCGACCTGAGTGCAATCGCCCCGGTCGCAGAGGCGATGCGCAACTATGCCGCCGGGATGCTGGGCATGGACGGGGCGACGTCGGTCGAACTGTCGCTGGTGGAGGCCCTGACCAACGCGATCAAGCATGGCAGCCTGAACGGCCGCGCGACAGGGCAGATCGTGGTCAAGGGCCATGCGAACGGCCGCGCGATGGTGGTGGAGGTCTTCGACAGCGTGCCGGTGGTTCCGGAAGGGCTGCTCGAGAGGGCAGGCGCGCATCGTCTGGAGATCAACTCCGAGGATATCGACACGCTTGCCGAGAATGGCCGGGGTCTTTCGATCATCGTGTTGTGCATGGACGAGGTGACGCTCAGCACGACGAAGGACAAATACATCCTGCGCATGGTAAAATATCCCGAGACCTGATGTGCTTCTGGCGCTGACCAGGTCACGGGTGACATGGAATCCAGACCATCAAGCCGCTGGCGGACGATGCCGGCGTCGTTTGCGTTCGGCCGCGTCGCCGGTATCGCACTGCGGTGCAGGCCGCCGGACTGTGGCGACCTCGCCCAACATCATGACGCCCGCGCCGTTGCGAGGGCTGTCGAACACATGCCACGACCCCGTGCCGGTGGTGGCTTTTGCGCCTTGCGCTGGCGCATTGCCAGACTTCCCTCCGCAAGCCTGATTTCGGAACGCGCATGCGTGCTCTGCCGTGGCCTTCGGTGCGTTCTGGCGGCGGGCTTGTGCTGTCGCCAAGGCGCCGAGTCGCGGTGTCGGTTCCCGTCCAATGGATTCAACCGTAACTATAAGTTTGTGAGCCCGGCGTGCTTGACGGAGTCGCGGTAAAATGTCACAATTTAACGAAAATACAAGCATTCCGAAAGGTTACAGCGACCGTGTTCAAGCGTGTTCAAGCGTGTTCAAGCGTGTTCAAGATCACGGCCGGGATATGCAAATGCGACCCGATCGTATTGGCAGGGCCGACCATTTGTTTGGATGTTCGAACCCTTTGCCGGAGCCGGCCATGCCGCGCGCCCTAGCGGACCGGGCACCGCGATGATGAGTGTGAAGACGTGGTTTCCGCCCGGACATGGACACCAGTCCCAGCTGCGGACCGGGATGCGCGGTCCGGACCCGATCGCAGGATTATCCGGTCAGGCTGCATCGCGGCCCCGCCGCATGAGCGGGGTGGCGGGATAATGCCGCAACTCTTGCTGCTGGACGACGATCCGGACATCCGTAACATGGTTGCCGACGCGCTTTCGCATGAAGGCTACGAGGTGACGGCCGTCGATGCGATCAATGCCGCGCGCGAGGCGGCGGCGCGGCAGGATTTCGACATCTTCGTCCTGGACGTCATGCTGCCCGACGGCAGCGGGCTGAAATTCGCCCGCGAGGTCCGCGAGGAGTCCACCGCCGGGATCATCCTGCTCACGGGGCTTGGCGATGAGACGGATCGCGTGCTCGGGCTGGAATTCGGCGCCGACGATTACGTCGTCAAACCCTTCCTGCTGCGCGAATTCCGGGCGCGCGTGAACGCGGTCTTCCGGCGTGTAAGCAGTGCCGCGGCGGCCCAGCCGCCCGCGGCCGAAAATCGGGCAGACCCGCGCAGCCGGCTCCTGTCCTTTCACGGCTGGCGGCTTGATCCTGCGTCCCGCACCGTGTCCGACCCCGATGGCACGCCGCTCGACCTGACGACGCTGGAGTTCGATGTGCTGCGCGTCCTTGCCATGAACCCCAACCGCGTGCTGTCGCGTGACCAGATCATGGACCAGGTCAAGGGCGAGAACTGGGCATCCTACGATCGCAGCATCGACGGGCTCATCAGCCGGTTGCGTCGCAAGCTGTTCCCTGATGGCAGCGGCGCGAACAAGATCAAGACCATCCGGAATGTCGGGTACATGCTGGCGGTCTGACCGGAAAACGGCCACTAGAGCGGCAGCAGGCTTACCGTTCCGGTTCCGGCGCTTTCGTCCTCTTCGTTCTGCATGCTGCAATTCATCTCGGAATTGCCGGTGAAGATGATCGTCTGCGCGACCAGCGATGTGCAGGTCGAAGCCGAGTTTCCCGAGAACGTGATTTCCGAGTTCGGCAGGTGGATCGTTCCGCCGAAGGCCCAATCGACCGTGCCGCGCAGGTCGTTGACCGTGCCGTCCGGTTGGTCGCCGGTGAAAAGCACGCCCTCCAGCGGTCCTGATGTGGGCGCGGAAAGATCGAACTGGGAATTGCCTGCGAATTTTATCCCGCTCGTTCCGTCGAGAACGAAGCTGACATTCGTTGCCGCGATGAACTTGTTCGATTTTGACCCGAGAGACCCGGTGACGATGTAGACGGTGTTGTCGGCGATGTTGCTGTCGTCAAGCACCAGATCGGAATGGCATTGCACCTGAAGCCCGTTCCACGTTGTCCCGCAATCGGCCAGTGTCGGTTTCTCGAGTTCGGCAAGGGGGTCCGCGGGGGCACCGGGCAAGGGGCGGACGCATCGTTCCGACACGTCCGTGACAAGATGGTGGTCGCCTGCGACACCGCCGGGCGTGTAGACGCATCCGTCGGAGATGGTCAACGTACTGCCCAGATCGACGGAATCGGCGGCATTGGACACGGCGACCACATCGCAGCCTTCCAAATTCACGGTCGCGCTGCCCCAGACCGTCAGCGCGCCGGGCGCGTCAGGGGACAGGACCGTGACACAGCCGACCGGCGGCGGCGCGGTGATCCCAGCGGCGGCAACGACCCGGACCCGCGTGCCGCTGTCACGAAAGATCGACGAAAAATACATCGGCACGTCAAAGGACACTTCGACCTGTACGTTGCCGCTGCCTCCGCCGACGAGGGTTGCCGTGGCACCGGTCGGCAGGCCGCTGGACCGGGCGACCTGTTGCACGGTCGCATCGACATCCGACGCACTTGCACCGGAATTCTGTCGCACCGCGCCGGAATAGGCGGCCACATCGGCCACGTGCTGCAACTTGCGTTCCAGCATGTACCAGTATCCCACTTCGGCCCCCAGGCCGATGGCGCCCACCACGGCGGGCATCAGCAGCGCCACCGTAAGGGCGACGGCGCCCCGTGTTTCCGAGCCCAGGCTTGACGCTTTTGCAGCAAGCCTGCGGCAGGCCCCCATCGCCGACTGTCTGATCGCCCGCATCAGCGCAACTCCATGATGTCGATGATTGCAGGTGTCAGGATCACGGCGAACAGCACCGGCAGGAAGAACGCGATCATCGGAACCGTGAGCTTGGGCGGAAGGGCAGCGGCCCGGCGTTCCGCCTCGGCCATGCGCATGTCCCGGTTTTCCTGCGACAGCACGCGCAGCGCATGGCCCACCGGTGTCCCGTAATGTTCGGCCTGCACGAGGCTCGTGACCGTCGCGTGGACACTGTCGAGACCGATGCGCTTGCCAAGGTTCTGATAGGCCGCCGCGCGGTCAGACAGATAGCTCAGCTCGGCCGTCAGGACGCTGAATTCGTAGGACAGCTCGCGCGACTCGTCCGCTATTTCCTGGGCGACCTTGCGGAATGCGGCCTCGACGCTCATGCCGGATTCCACGCAGATCAGCAGAAGATCGAGTGAATTCGGCCAGGCACGACGGATGGAGGCATTGCGCTTCACCGTTCGGTTCTGAACGTAGACCTGCGGCAGGTAATAGCCCATCGCACCGCCGACGATGCTGATCAGGATCTTCAGGGCCAGCGGGTACTCAAGGCCGAGGACCCAGAACAGGTAGACCGGGATCAGGACCAGCGCGGCGAGCAGGCAAAGCAGCCGTGCCGCGACGAAGGTCACGGCGGGTTTTTCCCCCCGGAACCCGGCTTGCAGCAGCGTCTGCAGCAGGACAGGGTCGCGTGCCTGCGCACCGAGATTGAATTTCTGGACGACACCAAGAATGAATCGCCCGGGATCGGCCCGTAGCAGGCTTGCGGATTTGGGTGCTGCGGCATTCCGGCGTCCGGCGCGACGCCGCACCACGCTTTCGATGCGGGCATCCAGCGCGGTCTGCGCCAGCAGCGGCCAGAGCGCCACGAGCACCGCGAGACTGGCAGAGGTTCCCGCAAGAATGCCGGTCAGCAGCATTGGGTCGACATACAGATTGCCGATGAGCATGGTCAGGTCCGCCTAGAAATCGAAGTTGATCATCTTCTTCATCACGAAGATGCCCACCAGCATCCACACGCCCGATACCGTCAGAACCAGCAGCCCCGTGGTCGTCGTGAACAGCAACCGGATGTAGTCGGGGCTGGTCAGGAACATCATCCCGGCGACGAGCACAGGCATCGCGCCGATGATCGCGCCCGAAGTCTTGGCTTCGGAACTCATGGACTTGATCTTGCCGTGCATCTTCGTCTGTTCGCGCATCACGTGCGACAGGTTCGACAGCGCCTCGGACAGGTTGCCGCCGGTCCGGGTCTGCATGGTGATGACCGTGGCGAAAAACGCGGCCTCGATGGTTGGCATCCGGTCCGACATGCGCTGCACCGCGTCCGACACGGGAATGCCGATCTGCTGGTCGTCGACCATGCGTGCGAATTCGGATCGGAGCGGCTCGGATGCCTCCTGCCCGACCATTTCGATGCAGTCGTTCAGAGGAAGCCCGGACCGGATCCCACGCACGATCACGTCGATGGCCGTGGGAAACTCTGTCGTGAACGCCTTGAGAACCCTTTTTCGTTCGAAGTTGACATAGGCATGCGGAAGCATTGCAGCGGCGCTTGCCGCGATCGCCAGGGTCGGTAGCAGGGACAGGTCCGCCAGCATGCAAGCGGCAAGCGCCCCGCCGAACACCATCAGCGAGACGGCGTAATAGTAGCTCGTTGACCAGTTCAGGCGCGATTGCGCCATCCGTGCCGCGAAGGACAAGCTCCGTTTCTTCCGGGCAGCCCGCCTTTGCCGTTCCCCAAGTTCCTTCAGGGCTTTCTCGACAGCGCGCTGCCGGCGCCGGGCATCGTCCGCGTCCGGGCTGCGGGCATCGTCGCGCCCACGGGATCCCGCGACCTCGGCGATCCGGGTGTCGAAACGCGAGCGTCCCGTGACGGCCTGCGGAAAGATCGCGAGCAGCAGCGCGCAGACGCTGACACCGGCGCCAAGTGCGACAAGCGTTTCAATCATGGCGGTGGGCATGTGCGTTTCCCGTTCGTGTCGACATCACCCCAGCTTGCCAAAGCCGGCAGGGCCGGCATGGGCCGCCTCCAGCGCCTGCATCAGGCGCCGTTCTTCGCCATAGTATCTGGCGCGGTCATAGAAATTCGGCCGCCCGATCCCGGTGGACTTGTGCCGCCCGATCACCTTGCCCGATGCATCCTCGCCTTCGATGTCGTAGACGAACAGGTCCTGGGTGGTGATGACATCGCCCTCCATGCCCGTGACCTCGGTGATGTGCGTGATCTTGCGCGATCCGTCGCGCATGCGGGCCGCCTGGATGATGACATCGACCGCACCCGCGATCATCTCGCGGACGGTCGTCGCGGGCAGGTTGTAGCCGCTCATGGCGATCATGGATTCCATTCGCTTGAGGCAATCGCGCGGCGAGTTGGAGTGGATCGTGCCCATCGACCCGTCATGGCCGGTGTTCATCGCCTGCAACAGGTCGAAGACCTCGGGGCCGCGCACCTCGCCCACGATGATCCGCTCCGGCCGCATCCGCAGGCAGTTCCGCACGAGGTTATACATCGTGATCTCGCCCTGGCCTTCAAGGTTCGGCGGGCGCGTTTCCAGCCGCACGACATGGGGCTGCTGCAACTGAAGCTCGGCGGAATCCTCGCAGGTGACGATCCGTTCCTCGTGGTCGATGAACCGTGTCAGGGTATTCAGGAGCGTGGTCTTGCCCGACCCCGTGCCCCCCGAGATGATGACATTGCACCGCACGCGGCCGATGATCTTGAGCACCTCCGCCCCTTCGAAGGTGATCGATCCGAAGCTCACCAGCTTGTCGAGCGTCAGCTTTTCCCGCTTGAACTTCCGGATGGTGAGGGATGGCCCGTCTATGGCGAGCGGCGGGGCGATCACGTTCACGCGCGACCCGTCCATCAGGCGCGCGTCGCAGATCGGGCTCGACTCGTCCACCCGGCGGCCGACCTGGCTGACGATCCGCTGGCAGATATTGAGAAGCTGGCTGTTGTCCTTGAAGCGCACCGAGGTTTGCTGAACCTTGCCGTCCACCTCGATGAACACGCGGCGCGCGCCATTGACCATGATGTCCGAAATGTCGTCGCGGGCGAGCAGGGGTTCCAGCGGACCATACCCCAGCATGTCGTTGCAGATGTCGCGGTAGAGGTCTTCCTGCGCGGCCAGCGGTATCTTCAGCTTCTGTGCTGCGGCGATGTCGCTGATGAGCGCCTGGATCTCCTCGCGGGCCTGAACCGCATCCATGTCGCTCAGCTTGACGATGTCGATGGTTTCAAGGACTGCGGACATCACCTGCGCCTTGAGCGCATAGTAATCGTCGTCCTCCGGTCCTGTCCGTTCCGGCGCGTTGCTCGAGGCCATGGCGACGGTCTGCGCGGTGGTGTGCGGCGCAGGCTCGACCAGTTTCAAGGGGCCGTCATTTCCGCCGAAGGGCTGCTTTCGTTTTCCGAACATCGTGCCATCCGATCAGGCTTGCCAGAAAATGCAGGCATGTCGAGAAATTCGACGCAAATTGGCGATCCGACCCGAAGGCCAGATCACCAGGTGCGCCGTCCAGAAAGTCAGGTTGGCGCAATACACCCCGTCAAGAAAACCCGTCGATGGTCGGAATCTCGGATCTCGGACGTCGTATCGCGCCCTAAGAGGGTGCGATCAGCCTTCCGCGGCCGGGTTCAGTGCCGTGGAGATTCCTGTGAAAGTATCGCTCAGATCGCCACCGAGCGTCGTGACCACGGTCATGATGAGAACAGAGATACCAGCCGCGATCAGACCGTATTCGATAGCCGTCGCACCGCGCTCGTCCTTGCGAAATCCGGCGAGCATCGTGTTGAGCTTGACGTAAAGACGCGTCATTTGAAGTTTCCCTTCGCGTTGACCAGGACAAGTCCCATTGCTGCCCTTTCGTAATCCTTTCCTACGGCAGTAACCGATTCTATTCTAATAATGTTGCTTGGAATATGGTGGCGGATTTGTGAAAGAACTTTGCAAGAATGTGGAATTCGCGTGGAACGCCCGTTCGGTATCGCGGTCGGCGGCTCCCGTATTCGATTGCGCGGGCTTCGGGACAGGCCTATTGTTTCACCATGTCCTGCGCATGCACAATCGCACTGTCATTGATGGCCGTCACCTGCGACTGCCTGCCACCCGGCACGCAATTCGCCTGTTCGACTCATGAAGCGGCGCAGGCGGTGTTTTCGGCCGATGCGCGGACGGGCGCGGATATCGACCTGCATCTCGACATGTCGCGCGTCCTTGTTCTGCCGGACGCACCCGAGACACTGATTCTCGGCAACGAGCAGCTTGTCGATGTCAGCTTTCTCGACGAGCGGACGCTCGTGCTGAACGGGCTGCAGGAGGGCATGACGAACCTGATCGCGATTTCGGCGGATGGGCGGGTGATCGAGAACCGGATCGTTCGCATCATGGGACAGGCTGGAACGCTGACGACGATCATTCGCGGGCAGTCGCGCGAAACCTTCCTGTGCGGCGACAGCTGCGTTCCGGCGGGGACCGCTCCAGTGCCGGCGGGCAACTGATCACGGCACCCGCCGTTCCGTCGTCAGCGTGATCTGCGGGGTCACAAGTGTCGGGATCAGTAATTCCACGGGATAGTCGATCCGCAAGGTCCGAAATCCGGTGCCGTCCGTGGCAAGTGTCACCGCCAGCCCAGCGGGTGGGGTCAGGCTGAACGTATCGCGGATCTGTGTTTCGATGGTGGCCATCGGCGTGTCCGCCGTGACCAGCAATGTCCGGACGCCGCGGTCCGCGGCCAGGGCCAGCTCGTTCTGGATGAACAGCACGCGCCCCAGTTCCAGCGTGCCCACGAGCAGCAGGATGAGCGGCATGGCCACGATGGCGAATTCGATGGCCGTCGCACCTTCGGTCCGGCGCATGAAGTCGGCCAGCCGTTTCATTTCACTCGCACCTCGATGCGCGACTCGAGATCGAGCGTGAAGGGCGTGATCATGCTGGTGTAGGGGCCACTGGCCTCGAGCACGTAGGACACATGGTCCGAACCTGCGGTGCAGGGCTCGGTGCAGGCCCCGCTGCCGGGGCAGTCGCAATAAAGTTGCGCCGTCGCCGTGAATGGCGCCCCGCTGGTCAATGTGTCGAGCGCCGACTGTGCCGCCCCGAGTCCGGGATCGTTCATCGTCATCTGCGCGACCGTGCGCAGAACGCTGTCCATCGACATCTTCTGCGAAATCGCGAGCCCGATATCCGTCATCAGCAGCAGCGACGAGACGAGGACCGGCGCGAGGATCGCGAATTCGACCGCGGCCACACCATCGTCGCCGCGCGGCATTGCCCGCGCGGCCCGTGCAAGCCGGACAGGGCGCTGCCGGGCTGAAATCATGTCCGGGTGCGTCCGACGAGACGACCAAGCAGTCCGGTCCGCCGCGCTTCGCTGGCCTTGGCGGGGGCGGTTTTCGGCATAGCGACGAATTCCGAGATCGCCGTGAGCGACTTGAGCAGCCCCCGGCCCGCGCCGACATCGGCCAGCATGCGGCCGAGATTGGCCGATTTTCCGAAAAGCTGGCCGTCGAACCGGATCTCCGCCAGCGGCTTCAGCCCGATGGCTTCCACGAACTTCTCGGGTTTGACCTGTTCGCGTTTCGGAATGTCGATCTGGTTCAGAACGTATTGCGGCGGCTGATCGTGGGGCCGCAGGGTTTCCAGCTTCGCGAGCAGAAGTTTCAGGTTGCGCAGGGATACGAGGTCGGGTGTCGCCGTGATGACGATATCGTCGCTCAGGCGCAGGGCTTCCTGGGTCCAGCCGGACCAGAGGTTCGGCAGGTCGAGCAGGGTCAGATCGACCCGCGAATGCAGCGCGCCGATGAAGGGCATGACCTGTTCGGCGAATTCCTCGCCGCCGAGCTCCTGGTTGGGCGGGCCGAACAGCACCTTGAGCTTGGGCTGGGGCGACGCCGCGAGCCGGTCGATCAGCACCTGGTCGAGCTTGTGCAGATTGCGCAGCAGGTCGAGCAGGCCGCTGTCATGGTCGGACAGGTTGAAGTTCAGACTGGCCGTACCGAAGGGCATGTCCATGTCGATCAGGAGCGCGTTGAGGTTGCGATCTTCGGCGATGGTCCAACCGGCATTGTGCGCGATGGTCGAAGACCCGGCCCCACCATGGGCGCCGATGAACGACACGACACGCCCGCGCCGGTCGCTTGGCCCGTCCGGAAAGGCGCTGACGATGGATTCGATCAGGGTCGCAAGGTCCAGCGGCATCAGAAGATAGTCGCTGACGCCCACGTGCAGGAACTGGCGATAAAGCGTCACGTCGTTTTCGCGCCCGACCACGATCACGCGGGTCGACTCCAGCGCCACCTCGGACAGCCGCTCCAGCCCCGCCAGGAATTCGGCGTGTTCTTCGCATTCTTCAAGGATGATGAGGTTTGGCGAAGGTTCCGCCGCGAACCGCTCCGCCGCCGTGCGGACAGTGCCGTCGATCACCTCGTAGCGCATGTTGACGAACCGCCGATGGGTGAACAGGTCCCGCAGGCGGTTGCCGGTGTCATCGGTCTGGCAGAATGCGGCGACCGAGATCGCGGGCACTTCGCGCGCCTCGTCGAGGGCCACGCTAGCCGGGACCGCGGATGCGACGTCGAATTTCGTTTCCAGCATGGCCGTCCTTCCCTTTCAGGAGTCGCCGCGCACGGGCGGGTTGATGACCGTCGTGCCGCTCCTGCTGATGATGCGCACGGATGCGGCCGGTGTGTCCGACTGGCCGGCCGGCGCGGCGCTTGCATCGGCTTCGGCAGGATCCGTATCGGCGCCCTGCGCGGGTTTGGTGGCGTCATCGGTGTCGTCGGCCACAAGATCCGCCAGAACGATCGGCTTGTCTCGCGCCAGCGCGCCACTGTCCTGAGCAGGCCGAAGCGCAAGCGACAAGGCGCCTGCGGCCTGCGCGGCGGTGATGATCTCCACCTGTTCCGGGTCCACCTCCAGCGTCGCCGTCTCGCCGATGACGGTCAGCTCGGACGTGTCGTCGGAAACCGTCTGGTCGATGGCGACCACGCGCAGGTTGCGCGCGATGGTGTAGCTGCGCGCGAACAGTTCGTTGCCCTGTTGTGCCGTGCGCGCGCGCGTGAAGACGACATCCACGTGATCGTTCGGAAGGATGAAACCCCCCGCAGAGTTTTCTGCCGAGATGCGCACGCTGACCGCGCGCTTGCCCTGGGGCAGGACGGCGGCCAGGAAACCGCTGCCCGCCTCGGCCAGCTTGCTGCGCTGGATCGGTTCGCCGCGGATGATCCGGCTGCGGGCTAGGCTTCCGGACAGGTCCGCGATGGCGTTCTCGAAATCCCGGCGGGTGATCATGGCGGCGGCATCGATCGCGGGTTCCGGCCACTGCTGCCAGGTCATCGATCCCGGCTCAAGAGCCGCGCCACCTGCGATTTCGTGTTGCGCCACCAGCACGTCAATCATGGGCACTTCGACGATACCGTCGATCTGACCGTCCTGCGCCGCGATCATCGCGGGCAGACGATCAAACGCCAGCCACGCGGTCAGCCCGCCGAAACCAAGCGCCGTCAGCAGTATCACGATCCGGATCATCACCACTCCAATCAGGGGCCGGGTCGGCCCAATGCAATTCGGGGGTCACGCCCATCCGGATATTCCGCGCATTGCGCCGCTATCCGCGACAGTCGCAATGCCGTCGGCTCCGGGACGAATTCCGATCTGGATCGCACATCAATGTCGGCCGTTTATGCAATGCGTGTCGATTTGCGTGCAAATGCGTGGATAAATCGACTCTTGCGTGCGGCCGTCACCCGCCGCAGGTCAACCCGCCGGTCGGACGGTCGCGGTGCGCGCGGCGCCGCGGCACGCTGCCGTCAGCTCGTCTGGGCCTGCCGCAGAAGCGCCACGTTGTTCCGGACAGTTTCGCTGTCCGGCGCAAGTTGAAGCGCACGGTTCAGATCCTGAGCCGCGCGATTGAAATCGCCGCGCAACAAATACGAATAGCCGCGATTATTGAAGAATTCCGGACGGTTGCCCGCGACCTTCTCGGCTTCGGCATAGGCGTCGTCCGCCAGGTCGAACCGCCTCAGACGATCATAGGATGCCGCAAGACCAAGCCATCCTTCGCGGCTTGCGGGGTCGAACGCCGTGGCGATTTCGTAGTACCGCGCGGCGTTGCCATAGGCGCCGTCCTCGAATTGCTGGCGGGCTTCGGCCAGCGCCCTGTTCTGCGGAACTTCCGGAACGGTGGCTGGGATCGGTGACGCGGCCAACGGGTCGCGGCCGCCCGCGAATTGCGCAAGGGTCGTGGCTTCGCAGGATGCAAGAAGACATCCCGCCAGAACCAGCAAGGAGACACACCCGCGACACCGCCGGAACGAGTCGGCATTCGTCATTGTTGTACCGTCGATGGATCGACCGGCCCGACCGAGACCCGTTTCCGGCATTCCATTGCCAGTTGTTGCATGAAATCCGCCATGGGCGTAAGCTGCACAAAAAACCGGGGCATGGCTAGAGTCATTCATTCGCCCCGATAAACCAGAGGTGAGCGGTGTGTGTCAGCGAGCTATTCGGGCCGCCTATCGGGTTGTTGCGAAATGCGCAATAATCTTCGGCGTCGTTTTCATGCCGGTGATCGCCGCCGCGCAGCCTCTGGATATCAGTGTCGAACCCAGCAACCCCGGTAACAGCGTGATCGTGCCGCTTGGGCAGTCGCTGAACATCCGCACGCAGGTGGAAATAGGGTCGCTGACGGTGGGCAACCCCGCCATCGCGGATGTCGTTCCGATCTCGTCGACATCGTTCAACCTGTCCGGGATGGCGGTCGGCCGCACGAATGTCGTGCTGGTGGGCCCGTCGGGCGCGGTTGCCGGCCTGTTGAGCGTGGAGGTCAGCCCGGACTTGCGCGATCTGGAAACCACGCTGCGCCGCGCTGCGCCATCGGCCAACCTGCAGATCGCGACGGTGAACGGGCGCTTGCAGCTGAGCGGTTCGGTGCCGGACTCGGTCACGCTGGGCAAGGTGTTGTCGATTGCCAGGCAATACGGGGGCGAGGACGAGATCATCAACGCGATCCAGGTGAGCGGGCCACAGCAGGTCCTTCTCGAGGTGCGCCTGATCGAAGCCAGCCGCAGCAGCGGCAAGGAACTTGGTGTGCGCTGGTATGCGAGCGACGGGACGACCAGGGTTTTCTCGTCCGGCGTCGAACCGGACGGGGCGGCGGGCACCGGCAATGTCGATGTCGGTGACGCTACGATCGACACCCGTCTGCAAAGCGGCAGCGCCCCGTTCGGGTCTTTGCTGACCAGTGTCCTCGGTCTGGGCGTCGAGGCCGACGTGCTGATTCAGGCGCTGGAACGGCGCGGTCTGGCCCGACGGCTGGCCGAGCCGAACCTCGTGGCGAAATCGGGGCAGGAGGCGAATTTCCTCGCCGGTGGGGAGGTGCCCATCCCCGTGGCGCAGCCCGATGGACAGATCAGCGTCGAATACAAGGAATTCGGGGTTCGGCTGACATTCACCCCGACGGTCCTCGATGGCGGGATGATCAACCTCGTGATGGAACCCGAAGTCAGCCAAGTCGACAATACCGGGGGTGTCGTGGTCAACGGCCTCAGCGTGCCGTCCTTCACGTCGCGCCGGGTCAGGACGACGGTGGAGCTGCGCAGCGGCCAGAGCTTCGCTGTAGCGGGCCTCTTGCAAAGCAGCAACGAGCGCACGCAGGACCAGGTGCCGCTGCTGGGCAGTATCCCGGTCATCGGGGCGCTGTTCCGTTCGGCGTCCTTCCAGCGTCAGGAAACCGATCTGGTGGTGATCGTGACCCCGCGGCTGGTGGACCCGTCGCGCCCCGGCGTACCGCTGGCGACGCCGCTCGACGATACGCGGTCGACGAACGATCTCGAATTCTTCTTCCTGGGCGAGCAGGAGTCCCAACGCGAGAAGATCATGCGCGTGACGAACGGCACGGGCGTTTCGGGGTCGTTCGGCCACATGATGGACATTTCGGACTAGGAGCGGATCGTGCACCGGAAGACCGCCAGACGGATCGCGCAATCGGCGCTCGTGGCGCTCTCACTCTCGGGTTGCGCGCGCGAGTTGCAGACGCAGGATGCGGTCACCCCCACGTTGGGCAACGCGGTGCGGGCGAATGCCACGATCCATGCCGTCCGCCTGCCGGAACGGGTTGTCGACGACACGTCCCTGAACAGCGATGGGACCGTCGCGGCGGGCGCGCTGGATCGATATCGGAACGTGGAAGAAGACTAGCAGGTCGCTGAAATAGTTCCCGAGCTGGAACGCTGTCCCGTTCTCAGTGCCGCATCGA